>JBBRVD010000092.1:0-14733 GCA_038247175.1 Burkholderiales bacterium
CGGCGGGCCAGGAGCTGCTGCGCGAAGGTGGGCGGCTGCTGGAGGAAATCGAGGCCATGGCGAACCGGGTCAAGCGGGTTGCCACCGGCTGGGAGACCCAGTTCACGATCGCGGTGGACGGCGTCATCTCCAAACCCACGATGATGGAGTTGTGCGATGCCTTTCTGGCCTTGGCGCCGCCGACCCGGTTGCGGCTGCGCGACGAGACCCTGACCGGCACGCTCGAGGCCCTGACCTCGGGCCAGGCCGACCTCGCGATCGGCACACCCGAGCCACACAACGACCGTGATGTCCACGGCCAGCTGCTGGGCGAGATGACGTTCGTGTTCGCGGTGGCGCCAAACCACCCGGTTGCCACAGCACCCGAACCGTTGTCGGACAGCGTGCTGCGGGAACACCGGGCGGTGGCCGTGGCCGATTCCGTCCAGCACGGCAGCGGCATGACACTGGGGCTGCTGGGCGGGCAGGACGTGTTCACCGTACCCACCATGCTCGCCAAGCTGGACGCGCAACTGCGCGGCATCGGCTGCGGATTCGTGTCCGAACCGATGGCCAGGCCTTATTTGGCGACCGGTCGCCTGGTGGCCAAAAGCACCGAACGTGGCATTCGCATGGCCCGTCTGCACTATGCCTGGCGCAACACCGCGCCGACGCCCCCGGGCCGTGCACTGCAGTGGTGGCTGGCGCAACTGGCCAGCACGACCACGCGCCGGGCGCTGCTCGACCGCCATGCCCACGCATGACCGCCACGCCGGCGATGCAGGCGTGTACAGTGCAGGCAACAACCCCGGAGAACCCGCCATGCCCAAGTCCCGCCCTATCGCCGTCATCGGTGCCGGCATCGCAGGCCTGGCCTGCGCGCGCACCCTGGCGCAGGCTGGGCATGGGGTGACCGTATTCGAGAAGAGCTGGCGCGCTGGCGGCCGCGTGGCGACGCGGGGCAGCCTCTTTGGTGGCTTCGACCACGGCGCGCAATATTTCACCGTCCGCGACGACCGGTTCGCGCTGGCGCTGCAAACCGTGCCCGGCGCGTGCAAACCCTGGAGCGCCAACACGGTGCGGGTGCTCGATTCCTTGGGGCGCACCGTCGCTGCCGGTCTGCCGGCCCGCGAGGCGCACTGGGTTGGCACGCCCGGCATGAACGATCTGCCGATGCATTGGGCCCAGCCTCTGAGCGCCAGCGGCGCGCTGCGAACCCAGACCCGGATCACCCGGATCGAGCGCAGCAGCCGTGCGGCGACACCCTGGCAGCTGCACACCGTGGGACCCGATGTGGACGGACAACACGAGCGCCAGACGGTCGCAGGTTTCGATGCCGTGCTGCTGGCCATTCCCGCCTGGCAGGCGCGTGAGTTGCTGCAGAACTCCGACGTCGCTGCAGACTGGAGCACGCAGATCGACGCGGTGCAGGTCGCCCCGTGCTGGACGTTGATGCTGGCGTTTCCGCAGGCGATGCAACCGGGCCTGAACGCGCTGGGTCCGCAGTGGAACGCGGCGCGCAGCACGCACCACCGGATTGCCTGGTTGGCGCGTGAATCGTCCAAGCCCGGTCGCTCTCCCGTCGAGCGCTGGACGGTGCAGGCCAGCGCCGAATGGTCGCGCGAGCACCTGCAGGACGAGCCGGCGCGGGTACAGGCCAAACTGCTGCGGGCCTTCGCCGAAGTCACCGGCATCCGCGCCGAACCGGCCCATGCCGACGTGCACCGCTGGTTGTTCGCCAAGACACAGCAACCGCTGGGCCAGAGCCACCTGTGGGATGGCGATGCAGGCCTGGGCGTCTGTGGCGACTGGTGCCTCGGGCACCGGGTCGAGGACGCCTTCGTGTCCGGCCTGGAGCTGGCGCTGGCAGCCGCCTGACGCACCGGCTGCAAGGGGTGGTGGCAGTGGCTGCCGAATCCGGCTACACCGGCCGTTTCGCACCCTCCCCGACCGGACCGCTGCATGCGGGCTCGCTGGTCGCGGCGCTGGCCAGCTGGCTCGATGCACGAGCCTGGAACCGGGGCATCGGCGGCCGCTGGCTGGTACGTATTGAAGACATCGACATGCCGCGCTGCATTGCCGGTGCAGCCGAGACTGTCCTGCGTCAATTGGCCGACTGCAGCTTGCTGCCCGACGAGCCACCGCAAACCCAGTCGCAGCATCTGGGGCGGTATACCCGGGCACGTGACCGTCTGATCGTCCACGACCTGGCCTACCCGTGCGGCTGTTCACGCAAGGACATCGAACAGGCCCTGCAGGCACAAGGCATCGTGCACCGGCGGCACCAGGAAAGGGTCTACCCCGGCACCTGCCGCAACGGGCTGCACGGCAAGGCTGTGCTGGCATGGCGTCTGCGCACCGACGGGTTGCCCGCCGAGACCGACGCAGCGCGCCCGGGCTTGCGCCTGCGCGGCGCGCAGGTCGAATGGACCGACCGCCGGCTGGGACCGCAACACCAGGACGTCACCACGGCCGTCGGCGACTTCGTGCTGCACCGCGCGCACGGACCGTTTGCCTACCAGTTGGCGGTGGTCGTGGACGATGCCGAGCAGCAGGTGAGCCATGTCGTGCGCGGGGAGGACCTGGCCGACAACACTGCACGCCAGATCCTGTTGCAGCGTTGGCTGGGGCTGCCCACGCCCCACTACCTGCACACGCCGCTGGTGCTGGCGGCGGATGGCACGAAACTGTCGAAACAAACCGGCGCGATGGCGATCGACACCGGCCAGCCGCTGGTCGCCCTGCAGCAAGCCGCCGGCGCGCTGGGCCTGCCGTACCATGCCGGCCCGGTGGGCGACGCCCTGGCCAGCTGGGTGGGCGCATGGAGCGCTCTCTACAATCCAGGACCGTGACCGCTCCTTCCGACCATCCTGCTGCGCCGAGCCTGCCGAGCCTGCCGAGCCTGCCGAGTCCGCCCAGCCGGCCAAGCCCGCCGACCCTGCCAATCTCGACCGTCCCGAGCAGCGCGTGCGCGCCTGCCGATGTTGCCCACCCCAAGACCATTCGCAGCTTCGTGCTCCGCGCCGGTCGGACCACCAGCGGGCAGAGTCGCGCACTACAGGAGCTCGGCCCGCGCTTCCTGGTTCCCTATGGGCAAGGTCTGGAGACGCTGGCGGGCCTCTACCCGCAGCTGGCCGCGCAGGCGCAGATGCAGAACGCTGCGGCGCAGCGCCCGCTGGTGCTGGAGATCGGTTTCGGCATGGGCGAGGCGAGCGCGCAGATCGCGGCAACGCTGCCCGGCACCGATTTCCTGTGCTGCGAAGTGCATGAGCCCGGCGTGGGTGCGCTGCTCAAACGGATCGGTGAGCAGGACCTGGGCAACATCCGAATACTGGCCCATGATGCAGTCGAGGTGCTGGACCGAATGTTGCCGGTATGGGAACCGGCGCAGCCCCAGCGCGGCCTGGACGGCGTCCATATCTTTTTCCCCGATCCCTGGCACAAGAAGCGCCATCACAAACGCCGCCTGATCCAGCCCCCGCTGTTGCACCGGCTGGCCAGCCGCCTCAAGCCGGGCGGCTACCTGCATTGCGCCACCGACTGGGAGCCGTATGCACAACAGATCTTGCAGGTGTTGTCGGACGAGGCGCTGCTGGTCAACCGACAACGGGTTGGCCAACCGGAACTGCAGGGTTATGCGCCACGGCCCGCCTACCGACCGCTGACCAAATTCGAGCAACGCGGCGTGCGTTTGGGCCACGGCGTGTGGGACATCGTGTTCCATCGCGCCTGAACGGCCGCCAGCGTCGCGGCATGACCACCACACCCGCGGGCCCCTCGCCCGGGCCGGCCACCGGCTACCGCCCACCGACCGTCGACGGTGTCGGGCCGAGTTGTGTCGGGCTCCAGCCTGGCGCATGGGCGACCATGCTCGACTTCCTGGCCGAACGTTTTCCGGGTCAGGGCCGCGCCGAATGGGCGCGTCGCCTGGGCGCCGGCAAGGTGCTGGACGCGTCCGGACAAGCGGTCAACGCGCGCAGCGCCTACCCAGGCCAGGGCCGACTCTATTACTACCGGGACTGCGCCGCCGAGATGGTTCCCGCGCTCGACGCACCGGTGCTGTTTCGCAACGACCATCTACTGGTGGTCGACAAGCCGCATCGGATGCCGGTCGTGCCGTCCGGCCGCTACCTGCAGCAATCCCTGCTGGTGCGGCTCAAGCGGGAACTGGGTATCGACACCGTGACGCCGATCCACCGCATCGACCGCGACACCGCCGGGCTGGTGATGTTCTCGCTGCAGCCGCACACCCGTGACGCCTACCATGCCCTGTTCCGGCAGCGTCAGGTACACAAGACCTATGAGGCAGTGGCGCCCTGGCATGCTGAACTGGCGCTGCCGCTGACCCGGCATAGCCGGATCGGACCGGGGACCCATTTCCTGCAGCAGTGTGAACACGCCGGCGAGCCCAATGCCCACACGCGGATCGTTCTGGTCAGGACACTGGGCGCACTGGCCCTGTACCGCCTGTATCCGGTGACCGGTCGGCGCCATCAGTTGCGGGTGCACATGGCAGCGCTGGGACTGTCGATCGCGGGCGACGGCATCTATCCCACCTTGTTGCCCGAGCACGGCAGCGACCCTGACCCGCCGCTGCAGTTGCTGGCGCGTTCGATCGCATTCACCGATCCGCTGGACGGCAGTGCGCGGCAGTTCACGAGCCGGCGCACGCTGGCACTGGCAGAGCCCGCAGGCGACACAGCAAGTGACTGACGGCCTTGGCTGATCGCCAAGGCGCGTGCTGCGAATCCAGTGCGCGCACGCTGCAGTCGCTGTTTCAGTGCGTGTGCAACAGGCTGCCCACGACGCTGACCAGTCCGATGCCGGTCATCAACCACCCGATCTGTGCAGCGGTCTGCCACGCGCCGAGCCGGGTCTGCAACTGGGGTATCAGGTCTGCCAGCGCTACATAGACAAAGCTGCTGCTGGCCACGACCAGAAAGTACGGCAGCAACTCCACCAGCGGCTCGACCAGCGCATATCCGACCAACCCGCCCAGCGCAGTGACCGATCCGGCCAGCGTCACCTTGACCAGCGCGGCCTTGCGGTCGCCTGAACTGGCGCGCAGCACCATCAGGTCGCCCATGTGGTGCGGCACCTCGTGCGCAAGCACGGCCACCGATGCAATCAGGCCCAGACGCATATCGGCCAGGAAAGCCGAGGCGATCAGCACGCCGTCGCCGAAACAATGCACCGAGTCGCCCGCCAGAACCGCCCAGCTGCCAGGGGTTTTGGGTTGCCCGTGGTCGTGCCGGTGACCGGCATGGCCATGCCCGCGGTCGCCGGTGCCGTGGTGATGCTCATGCCCGTGATGCCAGAGTTCCGCCTTGTCCAGCAGGAAGAAAAACACCAGGCCGACCAGCAACGCCGTGAACAGCCTGTGCGGTTCGATCGCGCTTTCGAAGGCCTCGGGCAACAGGTGCATGAAGGCCGTCGCCAGCAGAGCGCCCGCGGCCAGACTCAACATGTGTTGCGTATAACGCGCCAACACGCCAAAGCTCAGCAAGGCCGCAAGCCATACGCTGCCGATGCCGGCGGTCAGCGTACCGAGCAGGATCGCGCCCAGGATCATGGAGTAAAGTGGTTTGTGGGGTGGGGCCGGATCATCCCGGCCGGGAATTTTTCATGCACGCGCGCTGGATGGGGACCGACGCGCCATCGGCTGCGTGTGCAATATGCCGCAATTCGCATCACCAAAACCTGCACGGCGGCAGAAGTGTCGCAGATTTCCCGCTGGCGTCTGGCGAGACCGTCTTCAAGTGTCTACCATGAACTGCCGATAGTCCCCAGAGAACCTGCCCAGCCTCACTGCCAAAATACCCTGCATGCCCATGATCCCGGTGGCGAAATCCAAAGCCGCCTCCCCGCTGCGGTTCGTGATCGTTCCCGCGCTGTTGCTGGCTGGCGGGGTCTGCGCTGCTCTGGCATGGTGGCTGACCGGGGCGACAAGCAACAACGTCCCGACCGGTCTTCTGGTGGCAGTGCTGGTCGTGCTGCCCTTGTCCGCCTGCATGCTGGTGCTGCTGGGGCGCGAACGGGCCTTGCGTCAGGTCCATGCCGCACTGGCGCGCAGCACAGCGCAGGCCCATGCGACGGAACAGGCACTCAAGGCCATGGAGCGCGAGCGCGACCAGTTGACCCGGGCACAACATCTGGCCAGCGCCGCGCACGAAAAGCTGGCGCGCCAGTCGGCCACCGACGGGCTGACCGGCATCACCAACCGGCGCCGCTTCGACGAGATCCTGGGTGTGGAGTGGCTGCGGGCCGCCCGCGCCAGCACCAGCCTGGGCCTGCTCATCGTCGACATCGACTATTTCAAACGCTTCAACGACCACTACGGCCATGTCGCGGGTGACGAATGCCTGCGCCGGGTCGCCCGGTTGCTGCAGACCAGCGTACGGCGTGCGGGAGAACTCGTGGCCCGCTACGGAGGGGAAGAGTTCGTGATCCTGCTGCCCGGCGCAGGAGTCTCGCAGGCCCAGGAGCTGGCGCAACGCTGTCTGGAGGGCATCGCCGCGATGGCCCTGCCACACGCGTCCTCACCCACCACCGACCATGTCACCTTCAGCATCGGCATTGCCCGGGTGGTCCCGGATTCGGCGCAAGACCCGACCAGCCTGGTCAATGCCGCCGATGCCGCGATGTACCGGGCCAAGACGGCGGGGCGCGCCCAGTATGCGGTGGCCGGCCTGGCGGACTGGGAGATCGACAAGGACGCACCCCGCTCCCAAGCCGCCGATCTCAGTTGAGCCGGCGCTGCGCGCCACACCCACCGGCTGCGTTGAACTCAGTGGGCCTGGTCCCAATTGGCGCCGACCCCGATGTCGGCCACCAGCGGCACGCGCAGCGACGCAACGGACGCCATCAGTTCGGGAATCGCCTGGCGCAACCAGCCCACTTCGTCGTCGGGCACCTCGAACACGAGTTCGTCGTGCACCTGCATGATCATCCTCGTGGCGCGTTCCTGCGTGTCCAGCACCTGCTGAACCTTGACCATGCTGAGCTTGATCAGGTCGGCCGCCGTGCCCTGCATCGGCGCGTTGATGGCCTGGCGTTCGGCGCCGCTGCGCCGCGGCCCATTGGGCGACCGGATCTCGGGCAAGTAAAGCCGCCGGCCGAACACGGTCTCGACATATCCCTGCTCACGCGCCTGTTCACGGGTTTCATCCATGTAGCGCTTGACACCCGGATAACGCTGGAAATACCGCTCGATGTAGTTCCTGGCCGCCGTGTTGTCGATCGACAGGCTGCGCGCCAGGCCGAACGCGCTCATGCCGTAGATCAAGCCGAAGTTGATGACCTTGGCATACCGGCGCTGTTCGCTGCTGACCTGCTCCGGCGCCAGGCCGAACACCTCGGCCGCTGTAGCGCGGTGCACGTCCATGCCCTCGGCAAACGCCCGGACCAACGCCTCGTCTTCGCTGATGTGCGCCATGATCCGCAGTTCGATCTGGCTGTAGTCGGCACTGGCGATCATGTGGCCTCTCGGCGCCACGAAAGCCTCGCGCACCCGGCGGCCCTCCATGGTGCGGATCGGAATGTTCTGCAGATTGGGGTCGTTGCTCGACAGTCGGCCGGTCACGGCCACCGCCTGCGCGTAATGCGTGTGCACCCGGCCGGTGCGCGGCAACGCAAGTTGCGCCAGTTTGTCGGTATAGGTGCCCTTGAGCTTGGCCAGGCCGCGGTGCTCCAGGATCTTGGCCGGCAGCGGGAAATCCTCGGCCAGCTTCTCCAGCACCTCCTCGTCGGTGCTCGGCGCACCGGTGGCCGTCTTCTTGACCACCGGCAGCCCGAGCTTGCCGAAGAAGATCTCGCCGATCTGCTTCGGACTGCCCAGATTGAACGGCTGACCGGCCAGCGCATGCGCCTCGGCCTCCAGTTGCATGATGCGCTGGCCCAGTTCGTGGCTTTGCGCTGCCAGCGTCGGCGCATCGATCAACACACCATTGCGCTCGATCCGGTACAGGACCTCGCTGGAGTCGATCTCCAGCTGGTAGATGAGGGCCAGCCTGGCATCGCTCCGGATGCGCGGCCACAGCACCCGGTGCACGTCCAGTGTCTGATCCGAATCTTCGCAGGAATACTCGGCGGCACGCGCGATCTCCACCTGGTCGAAACCGATCTGGTGCGCGCCCTTGCCGCACAGATCCTCGTAACCGATACCGCTGCGCCCCAGGTGTCGTTCGGCCAGGCTGGCCAGGCCGTGGGGGCGATGCACCTCGAGCACGTAACTTTGCAGCATGGTGTCGTGCACATACCCCTGCACCTCGATGCCATGGTTGGCGAACACGTGCCGGTCGTACTTGATGTGCTGGCCCAGCTTGGCACAGGCGGCATCTTCCAGCCAGGGCTTGAGCCGCTCGAGCACCAGGTCGCGCGGCAACTGGTCCGGCGCACCCGGGTAGTTGTGCGCCAGCGGCACGTAGGCGGCGTGGCCCGGCTCGACGCTGAAGCTCACGCCGACGATCTCGGCCCGCATGGCGTCCAGGGAGGTGGTCTCGGTGTCGACCGCCGACAGCGCGGCGCCACGCAGCTTGACCAGCCAGGCGTCGAGCTGGCTCCACTCGAAGATGGTCTCGTATTGCGTCGTGATTGCGGACGTCTTCGTCTGCGCCAGGTCCTCGGCATCCGGGCTGTCTGCTGCCGCGCGATCCCGGGCATCGGCGCCTGGCGCAGCGGTGTCCGGGGCGCTGGCCGACAAGGTCCGCACCAGCCCCTTGAAGCCGAAAGTCTCGTAGAACTGCTTCAAGCCGGCGGCATCCTGCTCGCCGATCGCAATCGCGTCGAGCGCCGGCAACCCGGCCACCCAATCGTCCAGCTCGCAGTCGGTCTTGACCGTGAGCAGGCTGCGTCCGGTCGGCAGCCAGTCCAGCGCCTTGCGCAGGTTCTGGCCCGCCACGCCCTTGATCGTGTCGGCCTGCGCCACCAGCGCATCGAGGGAGCCGAATTCCTGCAACCATTTGGCAGCGGTCTTGGGCCCGACCTTCTCGACGCCCGGCACGTTATCGACCGTGTCACCGACGAGGGTCTGGAAATCGACCATCAGACGCGGCGGCACGCCGAATTCGGCTTCGACTCCCGCAACGTCGCGGCGCTTGCCAGTCATCGTATCGACGATGGTGATGTGCTCGTCGACCAACTGAGCCAGGTCCTTGTCGCCGCTGGAGATGATGACCGCGAAGCCGTTGGCAGCCGCGGTCACGGCCAGCGTCCCGATCACGTCGTCGGCCTCGACACCGGGCACGTCCAGCACCTTCCAGCCAAGCAGGCGCACCACGTCATGGATCGGCGGTATCTGCGCACGCAGGTCGTCCGGCATCGGGCTGCGCTGGGCCTTGTATTGCGGATAGATCGCATCCCGGAAGGTCGGGCCTTTGGCGTCAAAGACGCAGGCCGCGTATTCGGCCGGTATCTCCTTGCGCAGGCTGCGCATCATGTTGACCATGCCCCGGATTGCACCGGTCGCGGGACTGGACGGATCGTCCGGCACGGCGCGCAGGTCCGGCATCGCATGGTAGGCACGGTACAGGTAACTCGAACCGTCGACCAGCAGCAGCGTGGGACGGCGCGAAGCGGGTTCCAGAAGTTCAGTGTGTGATGCGAGAGCGGTCATCGCGCCATTGTGCCTGCCACGGACCGGGCGCAGTGCACCTACAATCGCACCGATGCCCCACCACCGCTTCGCAACTTTCTGCCTGCTGGCCACGACCCTGGCCTGGAGCGCATCGTCTGCTGCGCAGAGCGCGCCGGCCGACGGCGCGACCTCTGCGCCGGGCGGGCGTGCGGACCAGCGCATCGAACGCATCCAGATCGAGGATGGCGGCTCGCGCATCGACGAGCTGCGTGTGGGCGGCGAAACCCAGAGCATCGTGGTCTCGCCCAAAGGCGGCATGCCGGCATATGAAGTCCTGCCTGGAGGCGCCAACCGCAACCTGACGCGGGGCGAGCGTGGCAACGGCACCACCAGCGGCGGCACGCGGGTCTGGAAGCTGCTGGACTTCTAGGCCGACCTGCGCATCCATGGCGGTATACACGGAGGTCGCACCCGTCGAGGCGGGCGATCTGCTCCACCAGCTTGGCCTTGGCGATCTGCATGCGATGCAGGGTTGCGCCGGCGGTATCGAAAACACCAACTATTTCGTCAGCACCAGCGGGGGCGAATATGTGCTCACACTGTTCGAACGCCTGGGCTTCGAGCAGCTGCCGTTCTATCTGGCCCTGATGAAGCACCTGGCCGCGCGCGGCATCCCGGTGCCGGACCCCGCGCCGGACGCCGCCGGCATCTACCTGCACCGGCTCAAGGGCAAGCCGGCCACGGTGGTCAACCGCCTGTCGGGAAAGAGCGCGTTGGCGCCCGATGCCAGCCACTGCACCGCAGTGGGCGCCATGCTGGCACGCATGCACCTGGCGGGCCTCGACTTCCCGCTGGCGCAGCCCAACCTGCGCGCGCTGCCGTGGTGGAACGAAACCGTGCCGGTGGTGTTGCCGCACGTCGATGCGTCGCAGGCAGACCTGCTGCGCTCCGAGCTCGCCTACCAGAACCATGTGGCCGCATCGTCTGCCTACCATGCACTGGCACGTGGGGCCATCCATGCCGATCTGTTCCGCGACAACGTGTTGTTCGATACCGGTGTCGACGCGCCCGACCCGCAGGGCAAGCCCCGACTCAGCGGCTTCTTCGATTTCTATTTCGCCGGTGTCGACAGCTGGTTGTTCGACATCGCCGTCTGCCTGAACGACTGGTGCATCGACCTGGACAGCTGCACGGCCGACCGGTCGCGCAGCCGCAGCCTGTTGGCGGCGTACCATGCCGTGCGCCCGCTGACCGCGCCCGAACGGCAGTTGTTGCCGGCCATGCTGCGGGCCGGTGCCCTGCGCTTTTGGATCTCCCGGTTGTGGGACCTGCACCTGCCGCGCGAGGCATCGATGCTCAAGGCCCATGACCCGACCCATTTCGAACGGGTGCTGCGCGCGCGTGTCCGCCAGCCCCTGACCCCGGGCTACCTGGGCCTGTGAATGCCGCCGCGCCAGCCAGCTCCGGGCGGACCGATGGGCGCTTTGGCTGACAATACGTGATTGACACATATGCGGAGGCCGGTTGCCGCACACCCCGAAAGACCGGCATGACTGCACCATGAAACTTCACATCGTTCCGGCGCGCAATGGCATCGCCTGGGTCAAACTGGGTATCCGTACCTTTTTCCGCCAGCCACTGGCGTTGTCGGGCCTGTTCTTCATGTTCCTGGCCGTGATGTCGCTGGCCAGCATGGTCCCGTTCATCGGGCTCGGGCTGGCCATGGCCTTGTTGCCGGCCTGCACACTGGGCCTGATGGCTGCCAGCAAGGAGGCCGATGCCGGCAATTTCCCGATGCCGCTGGTATTCCTGAGCGCATTTCGCGCCGGACGGCAGCAGTTGCGCGCGATGTTGACGCTCGGCGTGATGTACGGCGTCGGACTGGCCATCGTGATGGGCGTCACGGCCCTGTTCGACGGGGGCCGCTTCGCAGCGGGTTACCTGGCAGGCAGCGCACCATCGATCGATCTGGCACGTGACCCCGACAGCCGGGCTGCGATGATGGCATTCCTGCTGCTGCAGCTGCCACTGTCGCTGATGTTCTGGCATGCGCCGGCACTGGTGCACTGGCACCAGGTGCCACCCCTCAAAAGTGTGTTCTTCAGCCTGATAGCCTGCCTGCGCAACCTGCTGGCCTTCACCGTGTTCGGCCTGGCCTGGGTTTCGATCACGATGGCGCTGATCGTGGTCGTCTCGCTGCTGACCGGAATTCTGGGCAGCCCCCAGGTGGCCGGCGTGGTGCTGCTGCCGGGTACGCTGATGATTGCCGCGATGATCTTCACCTCGACCTATTTCTCGTTCCGGGACTGCTTCCTGACCGACCCCAACACGCCGACGACCGGGACGGCCGAACCCTGACACTGGGCCGGTCCAGAAGTACCATTGGGCCCTGGATGCAAGCCGCCCCGCACCGTAAGGAGAAAACATGCACCGCCACGTCCTGATTGACCGCTCCGAGAAAGAAGTTCTCTGGTTTCAGCGCCGCAGCTTCCTGAGCGCTGCCGCCGCATGGACGACCATGGGCGGTTTTGCCTCGGCCCAGGCGCAGTCGCGCAGCAACATCGTCGAGTTGCAGGGGGATGCCTTGCTCAACGGACAGCGACTGCTGCCGCAAGACACCATCCAGACCGGCGACCAGGTTGCGACCGGGCCGGGCGCGACGCTGGTGTTCATCGTCGGCGACGCCTCGTTCAAGGTACGCCAGAACTCGCAGATGGCGGTCGAACGCGGCGAGTCACTCAATGCGGTCAGCGTGTTGCGCTTGCTCGCCGGTGCAGTGGCCAGCGTCTGGGGCCGCGGCAACACGCGCCAGATTGTGACCCCGACGCTCACCGCCGGCATCCGCGGTACCGGTGTTTATGCCGAGGTGCCAGCCAACGGCAACGGGCGCAGCTATTTCTGCAATTGTTATGGCACGATCGATCTGGCGGCTGGCACCGATCGCCTGACCAGCCAATCCGGCTACCACCAGGCGTTCTGGGCTGAAGTACAGGCGAAAGACGGCCGGATGCTGACCCCGGCAGGCGCGATCAACCATACGGACGAAGAGCTCGAAGTGCTGGCGCGCCTGGCAGGCCAACGCACCGCCTGGCAGATCGCGGGGAAGAAGGGCGTGAAGGACGGGCGCGGCTATATGGAAGACAAGCCTGGCGCGGGCCATCCGGCATCGATGCCGCGCGGCTGAAGCGCCAGCGCCCCTGCAGCACCCGCGGGCTTGGCCTGCCGCGTTGTTGAACCTGTCAATGGCAGTTGACCGCTCGATTTCCGCTGGAGACGCGGATCGAACCTGACGATTGTGGCCACGAAGTTTGTCACCTGTTGGGCGAGAGCGCTATGCACCCGATCGCACCAACTGCCGTTGGTAGGTTGCCTTGTCAGTTCTTCGCCTTGTACTCGGCGATCGCCTGCGCCAGGTCGACATATTCCTCGCAGCTGGTGTTGCCGCAGATCTGCTGCAGTGACGCCAGGTGCTTTTCCGCCTCCTGCGGTTTCTTGTCCATCAGGTAGGCCTCACCGATGTATTCGTGCGCGCCCTTGTGCCGCGGATCGAGATCGATCGCCTTTTTGTAATGCTCGAACGCCTTGGCCAGGTTCGGGGTGGCCTGCTTGCGGTAGCTGTAACCCAGCAGGTTATGGACGTCGGCGTTGCGCGGCTCGTCGCGGACCGCCCGGTTCAGTTCCGCCAGGGCCTTGCGCCAGTCCTTGCTCTGGATTGCCTGGCGCGCGACATCCATGCGCTCGCCGGCACTGGGTGGGGTGTAAGCCGAACTGGTGTCGGCCGCCTGCAACAGCGGGCAGGCCAGGGCGGCAACGAGAAGCGAGGCGACAACGGGAAGTTTCATGGCAAGGAGTGAGGTTTAAAAGGGCTCTGACCCACAGCCCGGCCCGGGAGTTCCACCCCACGGCAGTTTCCGTGAACGGGTACCGGAAACTGCGAGGTCGGTCAGGGAACCGGCGTCAACTTGGCCACCGACAACGCCAGCCACTTGGTGCCGTGGCGCGGGAAGTCGATCTGGGCCCGGGCATCGGCGCCGGCGCCCTCGAGCATCAGCACCGTGCCTTCACCGAACTTGGTGTGGAACACCTTCATCTTCACCCGCAGCCCATGACCGGTATCCGACTGCCGGGGTACCGGTGCGGCGCCGGTGTGCGACGGAATGGATCGTGCCGGCGGGTTGAAATCGCGCTGATTCCAGGCCGAGGCCGCCGACGGCATGTCGCCGAATCCCGCGCGTTTGGGCGTGAGCCACTTCAAGGCCTGTTCCGGCAACTCGTCGAAGAAGCGACTGCGCATGTTGTAGCGTGTCTGCCCGTGCAGCATGCGGGTCTGCGAATGGCTCAGGTACAGGCGCTGGCGCGCCCGGGTGATGGCCACATACATCAGGCGGCGCTCCTCTTCCAGCCCGTCGTGGTCGCTCATCGCGTTTTCATGCGGAAACAGCCCCTCCTCCATGCCGCCAATAAACACGGCGTCGAACTCCAGCCCCTTGCTGGCATGCACCGTCATCAACTGGATCGCGTCCTGCCCCGCCTGGGCCTGGTTGTCACCCGACTCGAGCGCCGCGTGGGTCAGGAAGGCGGCCAGGGGCGACAAGGTCTCGCCGGTTTCCGCATCGGGAGGCGGCGCCAGTTCGTCGATGGGCAACGCCACCGCATCGCGCCCGAACCCTTCCTGGGTGACGAAACTCTCGGCCGCGTTGACCAGTTCTTCCAGGTTCTCGATCCGGTCCGCGCCTTCGCGTTCGGTCTTGTAGTGCTCGACCAGCCCGCTATGCTCGAGAACCAGGTCGATGATCTCGCGCAGCGACAGGCCCTGCGTCTGTTCGCGCAGCACGTCGATGCGCGCGACGAAGTTGCCCAGGTTGGCACCGGCCTTGCCCGACACTGCCGTCGTCGCGTCGTGCAGCGACTTGCCCAGGCTGCGGGCTGCGTCCTGCAACTGCTCCAGGCTGCGCGCGCCGATGCCGCGCGGCGGGAAGTTGACGACACGCAGGAAACTCGTGTCGTCACCCGGGTTCTCCAGCAAGCGCAGGTAGGCCAGCGCATGCTTGACCTCGGCGCGCTCGAAGAAACGCAAACCGCCATAGACCCGGTACGGCATGCTGGCGTTGAACAAAGCCGTCTCGATGACCCGGCTCTGCGCATTGCTGCGGTAGAGCACCGCGATCTCCTTGCGCTCC
>JBBRVD010000093.1:0-14592 GCA_038247175.1 Burkholderiales bacterium
TCGATAACGTCAAGCGTTACCTGTCCGAGTTGCAGCAGATGGAGGTGTCAACCCACGCGTTCTGCACCTTCCTGTCCAAGCACAACATGTTCACGCCGCTCAATCTGCGGGTGCGTGAGACCAGCGGCGTGAAGGATATTGCGGGTTGTTACGTGATCAACGAGGAGCGGCTGAACAACCTGTCGGACGAGTTATTCCTGGAGATCAAGAACAAGCGCTACCTGCCGGCGATCTATGCGCACCTGATTTCTCTGGCGCAGACCGAGCGTCTGGTCAAGTTGCAGGAGGGCACTGCCGCGGAACCCTCCGCTGGCGAAAATGCGCCGGCGCTGGCCTCCGAAACGGCCCCGGTGTAGTGTTAGAATTTGCAGCTTCGCGGCTGTAGCTCAGTTGGATAGAGTACTTGGCTACGAACCAAGGGGTCGTGGGTTCAATTCCTGCCAGCCGCACCAGAATTCGCGTTCTGAGAAAACAGCCTGAAGGTCACTGCCTGCGGGCTGTTTTTCTTTGTGCATCTCCCGATCGCGCGACAATGGTCAGACGATGAGCAAGGCATTCACCCGCGAGACCGACAACCCGTCCGATGAAGAGGGCGATGAGGTCCGGCTGCCAGATCTGCCTGCGGGCGGCAAGAACTACATCACGGCCGCCGGTTACGCCCGGCTGCGCGCCGAACTGATGGATCTGATCGACAACGAGCGCCCCAAGATTGTCGAGATCGTGCACTGGGCCGCCAGCAATGGCGACCGCTCTGAAAATGGCGACTATATCTACGGCAAGAAGCGCCTGCGCGAGATTGATCGTCGCATCCGGTTCCTGACCAAACGCCTGGAAATCGCCGAGGTGACCGACCCGTCGCTGCATTTTGGCAACGAACAGATTTTTTTCGGCGCGACTGTCACGTATGTCGACCAGGCTGGGGTCGAGCGTAACGTCACGATCCTGGGCATTGACGAGGTCGATACGAGCCAGGGTGAGATCAGCTGGGTGGCGCCGGTCGCCCGCACGCTGCTCAAGGCGCGGGTTGGCGATGTGTTGCCGTTGGCCACGCCGGCGGGCATGGACGAAATCGAAGTTCTGGAGGTGCGATACCCCCGACCGCCCACGGCGGGCGCGTCAGACTCGCTGCACGCGTAACACCGATGCAGTGCGGCGCAGGTTGCGCAGCGCCGTATCCAGATGCGCGCGATCGCGCACCGCGATGACAAAGCGCATGTCGGACGCATCGTGGGCCGCTTCCTGTCCCATGTGGATATGCGTAATGTCGGACTCCGCTGCAGCCAACGCCGCAGCCACCCGGGCCAGCACGCCCTTGTCGTTGATGACCGAGACTAGAATTTCGGTCTCGAACGGCCGAGTCGGCTCGTCCGACCACTCGACGTCAATGAAGCGTTCGCTGTCCTTGCTTTGCAGCTTGACCGCCACCGGGCAACTGCGGGTGTGCACGACCAGGCCTTCGCCGCGTCCCAGGAAACCGACGATCGGGTCGCCCGGAATGGGACGGCAGCAGATCGAGAAATGCACGGATGCATTTTCGCTGCCGTCGAGCGTCACCACACCTTGTTTGCTGGTGGGGTCTGCGGTGAAGCGTTCGCGCGTCAGCAGCAGGGCATCGGGCTTTTCCCCTTTTTCCTCGCCCAGCAACGAGACCAGGCGCTTGGCCACGATGGTGGCGATGCGTTTGCCCAAGCCGATGTCGGTCAGCAGCTCCGCGCGGCTGCGGTTGCCGGTGAAGCGCAGCAACCGGTCCCAGACTGCCTGGTAGGCGGCCTCGTCTTCCGGGAAATGTTCGATACCTTCGGCGCGCAGGGCTTGAGCCAGCAGCTTTTTGCCGAACGCCTCGGATTCGGTGCTGGCCAAGGTCTTGAGGTGATGCCGAATCTTGGATCGCGCCCGGCCGGTACGCACGAAACTCAGCCAGGCCGGATTCGGCCGTGAGATGGAAGCAGTCACGACCTCGACCACGTCGCCATTCTTGAGCTCGGTGCGCAGCGGAATCTGCTCGCCATTGATACGCGCAGCCACGGTCCGGTCGCCGACGTCGCTGTGAATCGCATAGGCGAAATCCACCACCGTGGCGCCGCGCGGCAGCGACAGGATCTGGCTGCGCGGCGTGAACACATAGACTGCATCCGGAAACAGGTCGACCTTGACATGGTCCCAGAATTCGGCGGCGTCGCCAGTCTCCCGCTGGATGTCGAGCAGCGACTGCAGCCACTGGTTACCCAGCCCCTCCGTGCTGCCGTGCTCCGGTGCGTTGGCCTTGTACAACCAGTGCGCGGCCACTCCAGACTCGGCCACGAGATTCATGGCTTCGGTGCGCATCTGGAACTCGACGTTCACTCCGCTGGGGCCCACCAGCGTGGTGTGCAGCGATTGATACCCGTTCACTTTGGCGATCGCGATATGGTCCTTGAAGCGTCCCGGCACCGGCTTGTACAGCTGGTGCAGAATGCCCAGCGCGGTGTAGCAGTCGGACAGGCTGGGCACGATCAGCCGAAAGCCGTAGATGTCGGTCACCTGCGCGAATGTCAGGTGCTTGAGGATCATCTTGCGGTAGATCGAAAACACCGACTTCTCGCGTCCGGCGATACGCACCGACATGTGCGCCTTTTTGAAGGCATCGTCGACCTCGCCATGTACCTTCTGGATCAGGTCACGGCGGCGGCTGCGCGCCTTCTCGACTGCCTTGGTCAGTGTCGCGTTGCGCCAGGGGTGCAGGTAAGTGAATGACAGGTCCTGCAGTTCCCGATAGATCTGGTTCAGGCCCAACCGGTGCGCGATCGGCGCATAGATCTCCAGCGTCTCCGACGAGATGCGAGCCCATTTATCGCGCGGCACGTTGGACAGGGTGCGCATGTTGTGCGCGCGATCCGCCAGCTTGATCAGGATGACCCGTACGTCGCGCGCCATCGCCAGCAGCATCTTGCGAAACGATTCGGCCTGGTTCTCCTCTCGGGTGTTGAAGTGAAGCTTGTCGAGCTTGGTCAGCCCGTCGACCAGTTCCGCCACCGGAGCGCCGAACCGTTCGATCAGCTCGGTCTTGGTGACGCCGCAATCCTCCAGCGCGTCATGCAGCAGTGCCGCCATCAGCGCCTGGGCATCCAGCTTCCACTCCGCGCATTGCGCGGCAACCGCGATCGGGTGTGTGATGTAGGGTTCGCCGCTGGCGCGGATCTGGCCCAGATGGGCTTCGTCCGCAAACTTGTAGGCCAGGCGGACCTTCTCGACGTCTGCTGTGCCGAGGTAGTCCAGTCGGGAAGTCAGCGCGGCAAAACTGGCTGCGGCGGCATTGGCAGCGGCCGGATTGGGCGCACTCGCACCACGGGCCTTGCGCGGACGCCTGGCAGGGGCGGGGGGCGAGTCAATGAAGTTGCTCACCCTTTAAATATAGCCTGCATGGCCGGGCTGCCATGCAGGCAAAAAAATGGCACCACTGTGGGTGCCATCTCTCGGCGAACGGCGCGGCGCCGTCGGGCAAGCTCAGATCGGGACCTTCTTGAGCATTTCCAGGCCGATCTTGCCGGCAGCGATCTCGCGCAGCGCGGTGACGCCGGGCTTGTTCTTGCTTTCGATCTTGGGCGCATGGCCCTGGCTCAGCATGCGGGCGCGGTAGGTTGCGGCCAACACCAGCTGGAAACGATTGGGAATCTGGACAAGACAGTCTTCGACGGTGATGCGGGCCATGGTTTCTCCGAAATGCGATGAATGGTCTAAGTGGGAATGTTCAGTGCACTGAAAGTGCCGGCTCGGGCGCGGCGCTGGACCGCAAACTTCAGCCGCTGCGCATGCACGATCGCCTTGAGGTCAAACAGTGCGCGGTCAAAAGACTCATTGATTATAACGAAGTCGAATTGATGGACCTGCGCCACTTCCGTCGCAGCATTGCGCAATCGCAAGTCGATGGTCTCGGATGCGTCTTCGCCGCGCCGCTCGAGCCGCGCCCGCAACTCCTCCCAGCTCGGTGGCAGGATGAAGATGCTCACGGCATTCGCAAACACCCGCTTGATTGACAAAGCGCCCTGGAAATCGATCTCCAGCACCACGTCCGAACCCTGGTCCATCAGTTGCGCAATCGCCTGGCGCGACGTGCCGTAGCGGTGCCCGTGGACCTGGGCCCATTCCACAAAGCCGTCGGCCTTGATCATCGTGTCGAACTCGGCGGGGGAGATGAAAAAGTACTCGCGGCCGTTTTTCTCCTGGCCTCGGGGTGCACGGGTGGTGTGGGAGATGGATGGCTTGACGTGGGAGTCGAGCTCCATCAGCGCCTTGACCAGGCTGGACTTGCCAGCTCCGCTGGGAGCTGCGACGACGAAGAGGTTTCCGGGATATTCCATGGAAGGATCGGTGTGGCACGCGCGGGGTTCGGCATCTGTCCCCGAGGCGAGGGCGCTATTCTATGTTTTGCACCTGCTCGCGCATTTGCTCGATCAGCACTTTCATGTCGACCGAGATATGGGTCAGCTCCAGCGCAGCCGATTTCGAGCCGAGCGTATTGGCCTCCCGGTGCAGTTCCTGGATCAGGAAGTCCAGCCGCTTGCCGATTTCCCCCCCTTTGCCGATGAGCCGCTCAAGCTCGTCCAGATGCGACTCCAGCCGGGTAATTTCTTCCGCCACGTCAATCCGGATCGCAAACGCAGTGGCCTCCGCCAACGCCCGATCCTGTGCCGCCTCGGGAGCCGGCGCAGCACCGGTACCCTGTGCCGATTGCATGGCGTCGTTCCAGCGATCCAGGAAACGCTGGCGCTGGGCCGCGACCAATAGCGGCACCAGGGGCGTCGCCTGGCGGGCCAGGGTCCGGATCTCGCCGATCTTGTCGACCAGGGTTGTCGCCAGCCTTGCGCCTTCACGTTTGCGCGCCTGGACCAACTCGCGCAGCGTCTTTTCGGCCAGCGCCGTCAGCTCCGGGCGCCAGTCGCGCGCTCCCGATGGGTCGGTTGACGCCAACCGCAGCACATCGGCCACCCGCAGCGGCTGCACATTGGGAAGCCAGGCCTGAATGATGTCCTGCATCGACGCCAGTCGCTGCAGCAAGCGCGCCGAGGGTTCGGTGACCGATCCCGCCGTACCGCTTTCGACAGTTGCACGCACCTCGATCTTGCCGCGCTTGAGCTGCGCCGCCAGCATCTCGCGCAGCGTCGGCTCCAGCGGGCGTAGCTCCTCGGGCAGCCGGAAGGAGAGGTCCAGGAAACGGCTATTGACAGAGCGGATCTCGAGACCCAGCCAGCTTCCGCTGGCGGCCTTGGAGTCTTGGCCGGAAACCGCAGCAGCACCAGCGCTTTGGCCCGCCGCGTAGCCGGTCATACTGTAAACTGGTATTGAAATATTGGCCCCTGTCGGTCTGAAGAGTTAGTTGGGAGGGTCCCAGCGCGCCGTACGTTGGTGCTTGCCGCAACCTATTGCAAAGGTATGTCGAAGGTCAAACCCGCTGCGTTGCCACCCGATACCATGATTGGCGGATATCGCATTATCCGCAAAGTGGCTGCGGGCGGTTTTGGCGTCGTCTATCTTGCGCTCGACGCAGAGGGACAGCAGATCGCGGTCAAAGAATATCTGCCTGCTTCACTGGCCTCGCGTTCGACCGGAGAGCTCGCGCCGCAGGTGCCAGCCGATAAGTTGTCGCTGTACCGGCTGGGACTCAAGAGCTTCTTCGAGGAAGGCCGGGCGCTGGCCCAGATCTCGCATCCGTCGGTCGTCAGCGTGATGAATTTCTTCCGCGAGAACGAGACGGTCTACATGGTCATGAACTACCTGGAGGGCGCGGCCCTGCAGGACTTCATCATCACCGCGCGGGACCAGAAGCAGCCCAAGGTGTTTCGCGAGTCCACCATCCGCTCGCTGTTCGACGAGATCCCGCGCGGCTTGCGCATAGTGCATCAGCACAAGATGCTGCACCTGGACATCAAGCCGGCCAACATCTTCATCACCGACGACAACAAGTCGGTGCTGATCGATTTCGGCGCTGCGCGCGAGGTACTGAGCAAAGAGGGTAACTTCATCCGACCGATGTACACGCCGGGTTTTGCCGCCCCCGAGATGTACCGCCGGGATTCGTCGATGGGGCCGTGGACCGACATCTACGCCATCGGCGCCTGCATGTATGCGTGCATGCAGGGATATCCGCCCAACGAAGCGCCCCAGCGGCTCGAGAAAGACCGTATCGCCACTGCCTTGACCCGGCTGCGCGGCATCTACTCCGACAACCTGATCGAGGTCGTCGAGTGGTGCATGGCACTTGATCCGCTGTCCCGGCCGCAATCGGTGTTTGCGCTGCAAAAAGAGCTGAGCCGCGAAGGCGAGCGCCGCTACACCAAGTTGTCGGTTGCCGAGAAAGTGCGCTTGCAGTTCGACACCATGGTCACCGATTCCAAGAAAAACGGCAAGGCACTGGCGAGTTCGGTCGTCAAACCCAAATGAAATTCTCCATATTCCAGGTCAGTCGCAAGGGCGGTCGTCAGCTCAACGAGGACCGCATGGGCTACAGCTATACCCGCAGCTCGGGTATCTTGCTTCTGGCCGACGGCATGGGCGGCCACCCCGAGGGCGAAGTGGCTGCACAGCTGGCGTTGGAGGCCATGTCGGCGATCTACCAGAAGCAGGCCACCCCGGTGATCGAGGACGTGACCGCGTTCCTGACCTCGGCCATCATGGCGGCGCATCGCCACATCATCAAATACGCGATCGAAAAAGGCATGCTAGATACCCCGCGCACCACCATCGTCGCGGCGGTGGTGCAGAACGGCACCGCCAGCTGGGTGCATTGCGGCGACTCGCGCCTGTACCTGGTACGCAACGGGCAGCTGATGGTTCGCACGCGCGACCACTCCTACCTGGAGCAGCCGCCCAAGGGCCACACGGCCACGCGGCTGGCCGAGCACACGAATCGCAACATCCTGTTCACCTGCCTGGGTTCCCCGGCCAAGCCGCTGTTCGACATTGCCGGTCCGGTCGCCTTGCTGCAGGGCGACAAGCTGATGTTGTGCTCGGACGGTCTGTGGGGCACCTTGTCGGATGACGAGATCGTGGACCAGCTCAATGCCGGTGCGGTCGGCGAGACGGTGCCCGCGATGGTGGACATGGCGTTGCAGCGGGCGGGTGCCACCAGCGACAATGTCACCGTGATGGCGATCGAGTGGGAAACCCCGGACGCGTTCGAGCCCACCACCATGGACGACGCGACCGTCAGGACCGAAGACAGCTCGTACACCAGCACGGTGCAGTCGGGTGGCATGGACACCGACGAAGACGAACTCGACGACGCCGCCATCGAACGTTCGATCGCGGAAATCAACGAGGCCATCCGACGCTCGGCTGCCAAGCGGCGCTAGGCGTGCAGGGTGGTCAGCACACCACCCCTTTTGATTGGAATTCCCCCCTCATGACCAATAAGCAACGCAGCGGCGCGCGCGCCGCCGGCCAACTCCGACCGGTGCGCCTGACGCGCGGTTTCACGGTACATGCCGAAGGCTCGGTGCTGGTCGAGTTCGGTGGTACCAAGGTCTTGTGCACAGCCTCGGTGGAGGAAAAGGTGCCCCCGCACAAGCGGGGCAGTGGCGAGGGCTGGGTCACCGCCGAATACGGCATGTTGCCACGCTCCACCCATACCCGTAGCGACCGCGAGGCGGCGCGCGGCAAGCAGAGCGGCCGCACCCAGGAGATCCAGCGCCTGATCGGTCGGTCGATGCGCGCGGTGTTCGACCTCCAAGCGCTCGGCGAGCGCACCATCCAACTCGATTGCGACGTATTGCAGGCCGATGGCGGCACCCGCACGGCAAGCATCACCGGCGCCTATGTGGCGGCGCACGATGCGGTGACGCGCCTGATCGCTGACGGAAAAATCGCGCATTCACCCATCACCGCGCAGGTGGCCGCGATTTCGGTCGGCATGTCCGGCGGCGTCGCACTACTCGATCTGGACTATGGCGAGGACTCCTCCTGCGACACCGACATGAACGTCGTGATGACCGGCGCCGGTCATTTCGTCGAAGTCCAGGGAACAGCCGAAGGCGCAGCCTTTTCGCGCGCCGAGATGAACGCGATGCTGGCCCTGGCCGAGCAAGGCATCGTCGAGCTGATGCAGATGCAGCGCGCAAGCCTGGCGGCATGACCCAACCCACCATCGTGCTGGCGTCCAACAACCGCGGCAAACTGGCGGAGCTGCAGGTCATGTTCGCACCGCTGGGCTACGCACTCGTGTGCCAGGCTGAACTGGGCATACCCGAGGCCGATGAGCCGTTTCGCACCTTCGTCGAGAACGCACTGGCCAAGGCGCGCCATGCAGCGCTGCACAGCGGCCTGCCGGCACTGGCGGACGACGCCGGGCTGTGTGTCGACGCCTTCGGCGGCCTGCCGGGAGTCGACACCGCGCATTACGCCACCCGGTTCGGCTATGCCAAGGGCGATGACAACAACGTGCGCGCCTTGCTCGAGCAGATGCAGGGCATCGACAACCGGCGCGCGGCCATGGTCTCGACGCTGGTTGCGCTGCGCAGCGCGCAAGACCCGGAGCCGCTGATAGCCGCAGGACGGGCCGAGGGTGAGATCACCCGTGAGCCCATCGGCAGCAACGGTTTCGGTTTCGATCCGGTGATGTGGTTGCCCGAGTTCGGCCAGACCTTTGCGCAACTGCCCGTGGCGATCAAGAACGCCAACAGCCATCGCGGCCGGGCCGCCCGGCAGATGGTCGAGCTGATCCGCGAACGCTGGGGCGGCTGATCCATGGTCGTGCCGGATCTGGCCCACTTAATGCGTCCGGGCAGCTTGCATCTGCGCGCGCTGCCACCGCTGTCGTTGTACGTGCACCTGCCGTGGTGCCTCAAGAAGTGCCCCTACTGCGATTTCAATTCCCATGAGTTGGGCACCCCGCAATTGCCCGAGCAACGTTATATCGACGCGCTGGTGGCAGACCTGGACGCGTCGCTGGCGCTGGTCTGGGGGCGCACGGTACACAGCATCTTCATCGGCGGTGGTACGCCCAGCCTGTTCTCGCCGCAAGCCATCGACCGCCTGCTGGCCGATATCCGGGCCCGGCTGCGCCTGTCGCCGGCATGCGAGATCACGCTCGAGGCCAATCCGGGCACGTTCGAGCGCGACCGGTTCCGCGATTTTCGCCATGCTGGCGTGACCCGGCTGTCGGTCGGCGTGCAGAGCTTCAACGACCAGCACCTGAAGGCGCTGGGCCGGGTGCATGACCGCGCACAGGCGCTGGCCGCGGTCGAGGAGGCGGCGCAGGCTTTTGACACCTTCAACCTCGACCTGATGTACGCCTTGCCGGGTCAGACCGCGCAGGAACTGGTGCAGGATATGACCACCGCGCTGGACCTGGACAGCCCACATATCTCGATCTACCACCTGACGATCGAGCCCAACACCTATTTCGCCAAGTTCCCACCCGTGATTCCAGACCAGGACACGGCCTACGAGATGCTCGACACGATCACGGCGATGACGCAGGCGCGCGGCCTGGAGCGTTACGAAGTGTCGGCCTACGCACGCGCCGGCCATCGCTGCTGGCACAACCAGAATTACTGGCAGTTCGGCGACTATCTCGGCATCGGCGCTGGCGCCCACGGCAAACTCAGCTTTGCGCATCGGGTCGTGCGCCAGATCCGCCACCGCGAACCGCGGTTGTACATGGACAAGGCGCTGGCTGGCGATGCCGTGGCGAGCCACACCGAGGTGGCTCGGCGCGACCTTCCGTTCGAGTTCATGCTCAATGCCCTGCGCCTGCGGGATGGGTTCGAACTGGCGCACTTCACCGAACGTACCGGCCTGCCGCTGGGCGCCATCGGCGCGGCGCTGGACGAGGCGCAGCGCCGCGGCCTGCTCGAGCGCGACCTGGCCCGGGCCTGGCCGACGGTGCGCGGCTTTGACTTCCTGAGCGACCTGCAAGCCCTGTTCCTGACCGACGCCGACCCGACCTGAACCGTTGTCACGCCGGTGGGGTCGGCGGTATAGTGGGCCGGCAACTCAGGGGGACAAGGCATGTTCTCGATCTACGGTCCGACCGGGCGTGAATTCAAGGGCACGCTGGAGCAGATGCGCCTGGTCCGCCAGGTGCATGCCGCCAACCGGACGCGGGCGATCGATGCAACGCTGCGCGACGGCCACGACAGCGCGATGCGCGAGGCGGTGGAGTTCGGCACCCCGATGGCTGCGGGCGGCACCCATCAGCGCAGTGCGATTGCAGCATACGCCGCGAACCAGCAGCCGGCGCACCAAGCCTGGCACGACCTGCCAGCGTCAGAGGTGATGCATGCACCGGTGCTGACGGTTCGGCAGGATGCCCGTGTCGACGACGTATGGCGTCGGCTGGGGCGCCACGGCCGCAGCCAGGCGCCGGTCGTCAATGCGATGGATGTGCTGGTGGGCATGGTGACGCGGCCGGCGCTGGTGCATTTCGAGCAGTGGCCCGATGCTGCGGCGGACCCGCAAATAGGGGCCGATTGGCGCGCGCAGGCCGTCGAGGCTGTCATGCTGACGCCGATTCCCAGTGTCACACCCGGCGCCGACATGCGGCGCGTCGCCCATGCGCTGGTGGACAGTGGCCTGCCGGGGCTGCCCGTGGTGGACGACGATGGCCGGGTCGTGGGTTTCGTTTCGCGGACCGACGTGCTGCGTATTGCGCTGAAAGACGCGGGGCTCGATGCCTGGAGCTGAGTTGCAGCTGCGGCGCCAACGCCGGTGAATTCATTTATCGATTCGACTGTGACCAGGGAGTGCTACAGCCATGCATATCTACTTTCCGGTGTCCCGGCGACGCGCCGGATCCGGTGACGAGCCGACCGCGGAACAACTCGCCGCCGACGCCGGTCAACTGCTGGTGCTGCGGGACCCGGACGACGAGTCCGAGTGGCAGTACCTGGGCAATCCCGAGGTCGCGATGCGGACCTCGCTGACAGACGTCGTGGCCCGGTTCATCCAGGAATGCAGTGGCGCAGACGGTGCGATCGAGTCGCACCAGGTGGTTGCCGCGCTGCGGCTGCGCGACGCCTTGTGCAGTGCGGCCCAGCAGATCGACGATGCGCTCAAGGTCGGAAACGGCTCGGACCCGCTGCGCTGACCCTCACAGGATGGCGCCTGGCCGCTCCCCGCGTTCATAGACGACGTGGGCACGACCCACCAGCAAGGTGTCGAGTGTGCCGATGTTGTCGATGTCCTTGTTGGTGTAGGGCAGCCGGTGCAGCACGTAGCGCATCGCGTTGAGCCGGGCCCGCTTCTTGCAATCGGACTTGATCACGCTCCAGGGGGCATCGGCGGTGTCGGTCTCGAAGAACATCGCCTCCTTGGCCTTCGTGTAGTCCTCCCACTTGTCGAGCGAGGCCAGGTCCACCGGGCTGAGCTTCCACTGCTTGAGCGGATGCAGTTCGCGCTCCTTGAACCGGCGCCGCTGCTCGGCGCGGCTGACCGAAAACCAGAACTTGATCAGATGCACACCGCTGCGCACCAGCTGGCGTTCGAACTGCGGCGCCTGGTGCATGAACTCGCGGTATTCCGCCTCGGTGCAAAAGCCCATTATCTGCTCGACGCCGGCGCGGTTGTACCAGGAGCGGTCGAACAGCACGATTTCGCCTGCGGTGGGCAGGTGCTGCACATATCGCTGGAAGTACCATTGGCCACGCTCGACCTCGCTGGGTTTCTCCAGCGCGACGACCCGGGCGCCGCGCGGGTTCAGATGCTCCATGACCCGTTTGATGGTGCCACCCTTGCCAGCCGCATCACGACCTTCGAACAGGATGACCACACGCTGGCCGGTCTCCTTGACCCAGGCCTGCAGCTTGAGCAGTTCGACCTGCAGGCTGTATTTCTGGCTCTCGTAGCGCTTGCGCGACAACAGGTTCTTGTACGGGTAGGTGCCATTGCGCCAGTCGCGCGCCAGCGCATCGTCGGCGGCCATTGCATTGTTGCCCTTGCCGTTGTCACCGTCGCGCAGCAACCGACGGACCTCGGCAATGTCGTCGGCCGAGCTGCCTTGGAGGAAGGTCTTGAGCGTAGACGCCTTGTCAACCGATTGGCGCAGTGCATCGTGCACTGCGGCAAGCTGCGCTTCCTGGGCCGACTCCCGCGCCTGGCGTGTCACCACCCGTTTCACCTGTTGCGGGGTACTCACGGCGATGGTGTCACCCGAGGCCGCCTTGCGGGGATGGGCCACCGGTTTGGCGGTCTTGCGGACGGGTGATTTGCGGGGAGTTTTTGCGGCGGTTGTCATGGGCCTCCTTCGTGTCGGCAACGGTTCATTCTGGGATCCACCGGGCCGGCTGTTGTTGATCGGTATCAAGCTGGCCAGCCTGCGTTGCGGATGTCTTGACATCGATACCGATAACCGGTCTCGTGTACGGTGCGCCGCCCGGCTTGTATATTCGATATTACGTCCAACCCTGATCTGCCCAGCCGAACATGACTTGCTTCGTCGCAGCACCCCCTGAGGAATCCTCGTCCGTCGCCAGTTGCCCCTGGGCTGATGTCCAGCAGGACGGCGCCAATCTCACGGTTGACAATTTTCCGACCACGTTGATCGTGACACTGGCCAATTCCCTGCGCCGCACGGTCACGGTGCCATATTCCGAGCAGTTCGATCTGACGGTGTCCGAGTGGCGGTTGTTGTCTTTGCTGATGCACTATGTCGCGGTGCCGTTCGGCGAGCTGGTCACCTTGTCGGGCTCCGACAAGGCTCTGGTGAGCCGGGCCCTGCGCATGCTGCAGCAGCGCGGTTTTGTCGAGTTGCGCCAGCTGCGCGGGCAGGACAAGCCGCGATACCGAGTCACCCGCCGCGGGCGCGCGCTGCACGACAAGGTGATTCCGGTGGCACGGGCGCACCAGGCGCGGGTACTGGCGGCACTGACCCGGAACGAGCGGGTGGTTCTGTACACCGCATTGAAGAAGTTGCACGCGGCGTTCGGAACACCCGCCGCCGACGTCTCGGATGCCGGCGTGTTTCGGGATTGAAACGCCGCTGGATGGAATTCGTCACTCAGCCGCATTCGCGCTGTTGATCTGTCAACGGCATTGGGTTATTCTCGGAGCTTCGCGTGGTTTGATCCGGCAGGTGCTGAGTCGAGCAAGGGCCGCACGATGGGGCCGCCGTGCCTGCCCGACACAACCCCGAGACTTGTTCAACCGAACCCTACCCGATGGAGCATCTGTCTGCCGCCGGATTGTTGCCCACCAGTGCCCGCTCGCTGGCGCCGCTGCGGCTGTGGCGACCCACCAGCATCGCGGACGCGGTAGTCTGCCTGAAGCGTTGCGAAGCGCCTGTGCTACTGGCCGGCGGTACCGACCTGGTCGCCCAGTTCAACGAAGGCCTCTCGCCACGCTCGCTGATCGATCTCTCGCGTGTGGACGCGATGCGTCAGTTGCATCAGCGCGACGGCGTGCTGCAGATTGGTTCCTTGGTGACCCACCACGACGGCTGTGGCAACGCGCATTTGCGATCCCAGTTGCCGGGGTTCGTGCGCGCCTGGGCGCGCATTGCCAATCCTCGCATCCGTTATCGGGGCACGCTGGGCGGCAACCTGATGGCGCGTCGCACCCGTTATGAAGGCGCGTTGTTGTTGCAGGCGCTGCGGGCGAAGCTGCATTTCAGCTGCGCAGAGGGAACCGAGCAGGTCGATCTCGATGCCCTGTGGCGCGGCGCCTTGCCCGAGCGTGCCTTGCTGACCGCGATCGAGCTGGATACCACCGACCTGCTGGCGTTCGACTACGAGCGCAGCCTGCGCCCGCTGATGACACAGGCGCTGGCGGTGTGGCGTCAACCAGGCGGCCTGCAATTGATCCTGGTGCTGGCAACCGAATACCTGCCGCCAGTGACGCTATCCGTTCGCCTGGCGGGACTGAGCCTGCCGCAACTGGCACCGCGCGCAGACGCTGTTGCCCGCGACCTGCTGTCGGGATTGCCCTCGTCGTTCGCCGATGCCCAGGTCACCAGCGACTATGCCCGGCGCGCCGGCGCCGCATTGCTGGTGCGTCAATTGGAGTCCTTGCATGTCTGATACCGCGTCGCCGATCGGCGGCCAATCCGAATGCGCGCTGCGCCTGACCCTCAATGGCACTGAGCGCAGCCTGACGGTGCCGGTCGAACGCACGGCGGCAGACCTGCTGCGCGATGACCTGCGCCAGACGGGCGTCCGCATCGGCTGCTCGCGCGGCGTCTGCGGTGCCTGCGTGGCGCTGGTCGATGGCGTGCCCGCCGCCACCTGCGCGATGTTCGCATTCCAGCTCGACGGTTGCGCGGTGCAGACCATCGAAGGCCTCGCGAAGAGTGGGCAGCTGCACCCGGTGCAGCAGGCCTTTGTCGACCAGGGTGCGTTCCAGTGCGGCTATTGCACCTCCGGCATGGTCTTGCTCACCAAGGCCTTGCTCGAGCAGCATCCGCGACCCGACAGGGCCACCATCTGCGAATGGATCAGCTCGAATGTGTGCCGCTGCACCGGTTATGCCCAGATCATCGCGGCCGTCGAGCAGGCTGCTGCGCGACTGGCCGCCGAGGAAAAGGCATGACAGCGGAGCAGCCCGTGTTACAGGTGGTCGGCACCAGCGCGCCGCGCAAGGATGCGTTGGAGAAGGTCACCGGTCGGGCGGTGTATTCGACCGACA
>JBBRVD010000094.1:0-14516 GCA_038247175.1 Burkholderiales bacterium
CCCATGTTCCCTAACCCGTTTCGCCATGTGTTCGCGACCTTGCGGCTGCTGGCTACCCTGTGTTTGCTGGCCGCATCGGTACCAGCCGGGGCGCAATTGCGCATCGAGGTATCGGGCGTCGGCCTGACCCAGCTGCCGATTGCCGTTGCGCCGTTCCGCGGTCAGGAGTCGGCACCGCAAAACATCGCGTCGATCGTGCAGGCCGATCTAGAACGCAGCGGGCAGTTTCGTGGCACCGACTTGGTGCCGGTCAACCTCGACGAGTTGGCGCGCCCCGAGCTGACCGCCTGGCGCCAGAAGGGTGCCGACTCGCTGGTCGTGGGCAGCGTGACGCGGCTGGCTGATGGTCGTTTCGATGTGCGGTTCCGTTTATGGGACCTGACCCGCGGCCAGGACCTCGGGGGACAGAGTTACGCCGTCACGCAGGCCGACTTGCGTCAATCGGCCCACCGCATCGCGGATTTCGTCTATGAAAAGCTGACTGGCGACAAGGGTATCTTCTCGACCCGTATCGCTTACGTGACCAAGATCGCGCAGCGCTACAACCTGTGGATCGCCGATGCCGACGGTGAGAACGCGCAGTCGGCGCTGGCCAGTCCGGAGCCGATCATCTCGCCGGCCTGGTCACCGTTGGGCAGTCAGCTCGCCTATGTATCGTTCGAGTCGCGCAAGCCGGTTGTGTATTTGCATGAGATTGCGACCGGCAAACGCCGGCTGCTTGCCAACTTCCGGGGCTCGAACAGCGCGCCGGCATGGTCGCCCGATGGGCGCACACTGGCGGTGACCCTGAGCCGTGACGGAGGTTCCCAGCTGTACCTGATCGACGCCCAGGGTGGCGAGCCGCGGCGGCTGTCTCAGTCCTCGAGCATCGACACCGAGCCGATGTTCTCGCCCGATGGCAAGAACATTTACTTCGTCAGTGACCGTGGTGGTTCCCCGCAGATTTACAGCATGGCGTCGACCGGTGGCAGTGTGCAGCGACTTACCTTTACGGGCAGTTACAACATTTCCCCGTCCATCAGTCCCGACGGCAAATCGCTGGCCTATATTTCTCGCGTGAATGGCGCATTCCGGTTGCATCTGATGGAGCTTGCCAGCGGCAACGCCGTCGCGATCACCGACACGTCCCTCGACGAAAGTCCCAGCTTCGCGCCCAACGGTCGCCTCATCATCTACGCCACGGCGGCACAGGGTCGACAGAGCCTGACGACAACCACGCTTGATGGCCGGGTCAAGACCCGGCTGGCCGGAGCATCGGGAGAGATCCGCGAGCCGGATTGGGGCCCGCTTCAACAACAGTGACACCACAAGGAGAAAACGGATGAAACGAATTTTGCTGGCCCTGACTTTTGCCGCCGTGCTGGCGGGCTGCGGCTCGTCGGTCAAACTGGACGAGGTCGCCGTGGAGGACAAGACCGGCACGCTGGTAGGTGCGCAGGGCCCCACTGCTGGTGCGGCCGGCAGCGGAGCCGCCGGCGGTGCAGCTGGCCGCGGCGCGCTGGCCAGCCAGGGCGTGGCGCCGGTCGACGTGACCAAACCCGGCTCGAATGCCGCTGTGCAGCAAGGCCCGCGTATCGTCTATTTCGAGTACGACAGCTTTGTCATCAAGCCCGAGTTTCAGTCGCTGATCGAAACGCATGCCCGCCAGCTGCGCGCGGACCCGGTACGCAAGGCCGTGGTCGAAGGGCATACCGACGAAACCGGCGGCCGCGAATACAACCTGGCGCTGGGCCAGAAACGCGCCGAGGCGGTGCGGCGTGCGCTGGGCTTGCTCGGTGTGACCGATGCCCAGGTCGAAGCTGTCAGTTACGGCAAGGAAAAGCCGGCGGTGCAAGGCAGTGATGAGGCGGCCCTGGCACAAAACCGGCGTGCCGAGATCAATTTCCGATGAGCCGCAGCGGCGAGCATGCCATGAGCAACCGATTCCTGTTGGCCCTGGTGCTGGGCAGCGCGATGTGGGCAGGGCATGCCCAGGCTGCGTTGTTCGAGGATTCCGACGCGCGCAAGGCGATTCTGGAGGCGCGCCAGCGCATGGAGGCCAACCGACTGGCCTCCGAGGGATCGGTGCAGCGGCTGGTAGAGTCGCACAACGAATTGCTGCGCAAGTCGAACGAAGACAACTTGCAGTTGCGCCGCGCGCTGCTCGACTTGCAGAACCAGATCGAAGCGTTGCGATCCGAACTGGCCCGCGGCAACGGTCAACGGGAACAGGTTGGCCGCGAGGTATCGGAGTTGCAGCGTGAACAGAAGGACATGCTGCAGCGCCAGCAGGCGCTGGCGCGCGGAGTCGAGGAACGGGTGGCTCTGCTCGAACCGGTCAAGATCACGGTGGACGGCCGCGAGATCATGGTCGAGCCGGCCGAGCGCAGGGCGTATGACGCGGCGTTGGCCTTGTTTCGAAGCGGAGATTTTCCTGGCGCGCAGACCGGCTTTCACAGCTTGATTGCGCGTTACCCCAAGAGCGGCTACTTGCCCTCGGCCTTGTTCTGGCTCGGCAACGCGCAATACGCGACGCGCGACTACAAGGAGGCGATCGTCAATTTCCGGATCATGCTGACCGCAACGCCGGACCATGTGCGTGCGGCCGAGGCCTTGTTGTCGATTGCCAATTGCCAGATCGAGCTCAAGGATGTACCCGGCGCGCGCAAGACGCTGGACGAACTCGCGCGCAGTTACCCGCAGTCCGAGGCTGCCAAGGCTGGTAACGACCGCCTCGCGCGGCTGCGCTGATGGGCGGCGGGCGCAGCATGCTGCTGCGCCTATGCCGGGCCAGGCGCGGTACCAATCACCTTCCATGACAGACACTGTCTTGGCGCCGATGGACGCCGACCTGATACGCCGCTTCGGTGGCTTGGACCGGCTGTTTGGCGTTGCAGCGGCCGCACGGATCCGTCAGTCGCATGTGGCTGTCGTCGGTATCGGTGGCGTCGGTTCATGGGCCGCCGAGGCGCTGGCACGCAGCGGCGTGGGAGCACTGACACTGGTCGACCTCGATCATGTCGCCGAATCCAACATCAACCGGCAGGTGCATGCGCTGGACAACACCGTCGGCCAGGCCAAGGTGCAGGCAATGCGCGAGCGTATTGCACGAATCAACCCTGCCTGCACCGTGCACGGCGTGGAGGAGTTCGTCGAGCCGGGCAACTGGCCGGCCCTGCTGCCTGCGCCGGTCGACGCCGTCTTCGATGCGTGTGACCAGGTACGGGCCAAGGTCGCGATGGCCGACTGGGCCCGGCGCAACAAGGCACTCTTCATCACGGCGGGAGCAGCGGGCGGAAAACGCCAGGCGCACAAAGTCGACATCGACGACCTTTCGCAGAGCAGCCACGATCCCTTGCTTTCGCGCATGCGCCATCTGCTGCGCAAGCAGCATGGCGCACCGGGCGCGGGTCGCTCGATGGGTGTGCCCTGCGTATTCAGTCGCGAACCGGTACAGGACGCCGATCCCTCTTGTGCCATCGCGTCCGACGGCAGCCTCAACTGCCATGGTTATGGATCGATGGTCAGTGTCACTGCCACCTTCGGCCACTGCGCCGCAGGATGGGTGCTAAATGCAATTGCAGAGCGTCCCTGACCAGAGCCAAAAGCGCGTTTTTTTCTGGTTATAATTTCAGGCTTTGCAGCGCGGTGCAAACCGCAACGCGAGCGAAGTGTGGGACGTTAGCTCAGTTGGTAGAGCAGCGGACTTTTAATCCGTTGGTCGGCAGTTCGAGCCTGCCACGTCCTACCAAATGATTCAAGGACTTAGCCCAAAAGGCTAAGTCCTTTTTTCTGGCGTGGTTGACCGTCAACGTGACCAGAAGCTGCCTGCGGGTTGCCCTTGCGATGCTTGAACGCGTCTCGCTGGACGCATTGGTTTGACCGACGACAACAGGCAGTCTTCGCCACCATAACCAAGCCTCGGCTGCAACAGGCCGATCGACGTCGACAAGGCAGCACCAAAAGCGTCAAAGGTCGGCTGTCGCGTACCCGCAGTTGCCATCCTTGCCTGCGTGTGACTTGCTGCCGCTCGACTGTTTGTCCTTGGCGGCAACCGTCATTCGCGCCTTGGCCGCTGTCATCTCGCACTGCTTGATGAATTCGGTTTTGGCCGCGCCGGTCAGTTTCTTCTCGGCGGCAGTGGTGTTGCAACCGGCGCCCTGGGCGAACACTGGGAGGCCGAAACCGATGGATAACAGGATCACTACGGACTTGCGCATGATGAGCTCCGGAAATTGAAGAAGACGGTCTGCAGCGCAGTCTACTGCGATTCGCGACGGCTGTCAGCACCTATGCAGGTATCCACCCATGCCACAATGTCCGGATGCCCGCGGGCATCCATCACAGCAGCAAGAGGCAAGGAGGGCCCGCATGGCACCAGAGGGAGACAGCCACTCGAAACTGGTCGGATACGCGTTGTGGATTTTCGGCTTCACCGGATCGCATCGTTTCTACTTCGGCAAGCCGGTCACCGGTACGATCTGGTTCTTCACGCTGGGCCTTCTGGGCATCGGCTGGTTGATCGACCTGTTCCTGATCCCTTCAATGGACCGGCAGGCAGATATCCGGTTCCGGCCCGGTCCGGTCAACTATTCGGTTGCCTGGGTGCTGCTGACGTTTCTCGGTCTGTTCGGCGTGCACCGCATGTACATGGGCAAGTGGCTCACAGGGTTACTGTACCTGGTGACCCTGGGTCTGTTGGGCATCGGCTATCTCTATGACTACTGGACGCTGAACGATCAGATCGCGCTCAAGAACGGCACGCGCTGACACGCTGGCACGATCGTCAGACTGGCAAGCAGGGGCTTCGGTTCGGCATGACTGCAGACGCACGCTCGACTGTGGTACTTTATTCGTTCCGCCGCTGTCCCTATGCCATCCGTGCCCGCATCGCTTTGCATATAGCCGGTGTCGCAGTCGAGATCCGGGAAGTGGCTTTGCGCGACAAACCGCCGTCATTGCGCGCGCTGTCGCCAAAGGCGACGCTGCCGGTGCTGCAGTTGCCCGATGGCTCGGTGCTCGATGAAAGTCTGGACATCCTGCTGTGGGCCTTGCAGCAACACGACCCGCTGGCCTGGCTGGCGACCCTGCAGGACGACAGGGTGCGGCAATGGGTGTGGCGCAATGACGAGAACTTCAAGCCCTTGCTGGATCGCTACAAATACGCGTCGCGGCATCCTGAAATGTCGCAGTTGCAGCATCGGGAACGCGCGTTGCAGGCCTTCGTCGGCCCGCTCGAGGCCTGCCTGGCGGCCCAGCCGTTCGTGTGCGGAGCGCAGCCCGGCTGGGCCGATGTCGCGGTGTTTCCGTTCGTACGCCAGTTCGCGATGGTCGAGCCGGCCTGGTTCGCACAGGTCGCAGCGCTTGCGGCGGTGCGACGCTGGCTGAATTTCTGGTGCGGCAGTGCCTGGTTTTTGGCGGTCATGGGCAAACGCCCGGTCTGGGCCGACCCGGAGCGACACTCATTCGGGCGCTAAACGCGCCTGGTGATTGGTATCACCATCCACCGTTCGGTTCCGTGCTGCCAGTGGCGCAGCGTCAGCCCGCGTTCGGACGCGTCTCGCCACCGCGCAATGGCGTGTCTCTTGGCAGCGCGGCGTCGGTCGCGGCCTGCGCCGGTGCCCGGGCGGCCCGGGCACCGGCGTCCGCTTCCCGTACCGCCGTGTTGTGTGCAGTGTCTGGCAACGGGCCCACCAGCACATTGAAGTCCACCGGCTTGGCCAGCACCAGCGATGGCAGCAGCGTCGACACGCCGGCATAGATGAGCAGCGCGCCGTATAACGTGTCGGAGACCTGGAATCGCTCGCGCATGATGGTCGCCAGCACCAGCGTGAAGATCAACGTCGGTGTCAGCGCGGTGGCCACACGCAGGCTGCCACGCGCGGTCTCGCCGCCGGTCATGCGCCGATGCAGCCAGATCGAGCCGATACGCAGCGGCAGCACCACGGCTGTCATGGCCAGGCCCCACCACAGGGCTTCCCAGCTCAGCGCGCCCGACGGTACCCGCATACCCATGTAAAAAAAATAGAAGGGCACGAAGAACGAGGCGAACATCTGGATCGCCCGCAGGTTCTCGTCCGAGGCCAGCAGGGGCATGCGCTGGCGCAGCAGCCGCGCGATGAAGCCGGCCAGGAACGCACCGACCAGGTAGTACACGCCCAGCTGGTAGGTCACGTAGGCCGCGATCAGCCCGACCATCACCAGCAGCGAGAATTCCGAACCCGGCGCATGCGGCAGCACCAACCGGCCCAGGCCGATGAACAGCAGCGGCATGCCCACGATCATCAGAACCATGGCACCAGAGGCATATGTCAGGCGTTCGATCGAGCCCGACTGCAGCACCACAAAGAGCACCAGCAGCGCCAGCAGTTCACCTCCGATGGCCTTGACAGTGACCCAATACCGCTCGTCCTCGGTCAGGCCCAGGCGGGAAAGTGTGTCAAGAATGAAACCGGTGGAGGGAGTCAGCAAGGCCAGTGCGAGCAGTGCCGATACCTGCCACGACAAGTCCAGATAACGCATCGACAACAGTGCCACGCAGGTCAGCGTGATGGCCCGCGCCAGCAGATGGCTCAGCAGCGGCCACATGCCGCGCCGCAGTTCTTCCATCCGCACCTCGAGCCCCGCGAACAGGAACAATGAGGAGATACCCAGCGTAGCCAGCAGCGCGAGCGTGGCATCCTGGCTGAATCCGACCAGGAACACCGCCGCCACCATGCCAAAACCGAAGCTGGTCAGCGGCGCCGGAATCCGGAACCGCTGCAAGGCACGCGGAATGACCATCAGTCCGAAGATCAGCAGCAGGTAGACGACTTCACTGGTGATGGCGGGCATGCGCGATCGGATATTTCGGGGGGAATGGAGAAGTGCAGTGCCGTAGCCGGCACGCCAAAGAAAGGTGAGCCCGGTAGAACCGAACGCCAACGCCGGATTTTACGGCCTGCGGCCGGCGCCAGCCGCCACGCGCCTCACGGTTGCCATATCGTGGCAAAGGCTTTTGCCACGGTGTCACGCTGCGGTCACGAAAACGGCCATCGGAAAGGCCGCGAAGGTCTGTGCCAGGGCCACTTGCCCATGGCGCACCTCGGTGATGCTTCCGGTCAGGACGTCGGTCAGGCGGGTGCCGTGGGGCAGGTCCAGCTCCACATGGGTGTCCGACCATACCTCGGCGCCGACCGGCAGTTCGCATCGCTGCTGCATCAACCGCGCCAGCAGCCGCGGCGCCAGCACGATCAGCGACGCCGCGCCGAGGCGACGCACGAACGCGATCAGGTGCGCCGCGGCAGCGCCACCGGTTGCCAGGGCGGTGTAGTCGCCATCACGCAGCAGGTCCGCATGGTGCTGGCGCAGCGACAACATGCGCCAGGTGATCCACATCTTGGCGCGGCCGTCTTCAGGCCGCTCCAGCAGGCCCGGCGCCTGTCCGGGTGCCAGCGCCTGGAGCGTGGTCAGCATCTCGCGCAACGCGTCGTGGTCTACGGAAGCCCGGTTGTCAGGATCGACCAGCGTCAGCTGCAGGGTTTCCAGCCCCTGGTACAGGTCTGGCACGCCGGGGCAGCTGTACTTGAGCAGTGTCAGCGTCAGGCTGTTGAAGGCGCCGAACCAGGCCAGCGTGGAAGTCAATGCCTGCAGGTCGTGCAGGAAGGCGTTCGCCGGGCCGGGCTGCAGCACGCCGCGCACGAAGTCCTCCAGCGCCTGCTCGTAGGCCGCGTCGGGCACGGTCCAGCGGGTATGCACCTTGGCTTCACGGGCGGCCTTGTGCATGTAGCGCACGATACGCTGCACATAGGTTTCCTGTGTCACGGTGTCCAGTCCGCCGACCGGAAAGGTTCCCAGCAGCGTCTGGTACAGCAGGTATTCGTCGACCCGCGACGGGGCCAGCGTGTGCTCGCCCTGGTTGTGCAGATCGGTGCGCAGCGCGCGGTTCATCTGGTGCCAGCGCCGCAGCGCCAGGCGCCAGCGCGCCGGCATCTCGGACAGCACGTGGATGCGACAACGCACGTCCTCGGAACGCTTGTTGTCGTGTGTTGAAGTGGCCAGCATCGTGTGGGGCCAGCGCTGCGCCCGATCGGCATTGGCGGCGTGGAAATCCGCCAACGCGAAGCCGAACACACCCGGCTCGCCGCCAACCTCGTTGAGCGAGCTGAGCGGGAAATAGCGGTAGAACGCGGTGTCCTCGACGCCCTTGGCGGTGACCGGCGCGCTGAACTGCTGGAAACGGATGGCGAAGTGCCGCACCTGCGCGCGCAGCGCGTCAGGGGCTCCGTCGATCGGCTGCGCCAGCAGACACTGGCGCACGAAATCGAAGATCGACAGGTCGGTATCCTGGCTGTGCTGGCGGGCATCGGTCACGGCCCAGTCGATGTAGCGCCGGTCCTGCTGTGAAGGTTGCTCGCGGATATAGCTGCGATAGACCGGCATGCAGGCCACCACCTCGGCCAGCGCGCGGCGCAGTTCGTTGTGCGTGTAGTCGCGGGTACGCCGGTCGGCGTGCGCAATACGCACCAGTTCGGTCGACAGCACCTGCAACTCGGACGCCAGCGCCAGCCGCATGATGTCGCGCTTGCCGTCATGGGCCAGCATTTCGAAGCTGCGCGGGTCGCCGGTGAAATCGCGCCAGATCCGGGCAAATCGCTGCGCCGCGGCGGTTTCAACCAGCACGCCACCCGCAATATTGGCGAAGCGGTAACCGGTGGTGCCGTGGATCGCCCAGTCCAACGGTATCTCCTCGTGCGCGGCGGCGATCTTCTCGGCCACCACGTACAAGGGTCGCGGTGGACGGCCGTGCGCATCGGTCTCGGTCAGCAGCAGCCCGATGCGCCTGGCATAACCCTGCTGCAGCCGCGCAAAATACTGCGCCGGGTCGTACAGGCCATCGGGATGGTCGATCCGCAGCCCGTCGATGACGCCGCGCGCGGCCAGGTCCAGCGCCATGCCCTGGGTAGCTTCGAACACTTCGTCGCGCTCCATGCGCAAGGCCGCCAGCTCGTTGATGTCGAAGAAGCGCCGGTAATTTATCTCGTCGGCTGCGACGCGCCAGAACGCCAGCCGGTAGGCCTGCGCCTCGATCAGCCGGTGCAGGCCGTCTCGTGAAGGCTCCACGTTCAACTCGGCCACCGTTGCCGCGATCGCCTGCGCCACCGCGTCATGGCGACTCACCAGGCGGCCGAGCCGGGCCTTGAGCAATTCCTTGTCGCGCGCGCGCTCGTGGCCAGTGGCGTCCTGCGGCGACTCGCGCGGCGGCAGATGGCCGAAAGCGGCGGCAACGCTGGCCAGGCTGGCCGCCAGGTCCGGGTCGGCGACCCGTTGCTGCGCAGGCTGCAGCAATGTCGCGAAAGTCTCTGGCGCCAGTGGGAACCGGTGCTCGAAATACCGCAGCGCAAAGCTGCCGCTGCTGTCGTCGAAGGCCACCACCAGTTCGCCGGCCATCAATACCTCGCCATAGTGGTTACCCAGCACCGGCAGCAATACCTTGCCACGCAATTGCGGGTTCAGCGGTTGCCAGTCAATGTCGAAATGCCGCGCATACAGCGAGCTCGGGCCGTTCTCGAGCAGGTCGTTCCACCAGGCGTTTTCGCCGCCGAGCACACCCATGTGGTTGGGCACCATGTCCAGCAGCTGGCCCATGCCGTGCTGATGCAAAGCCCTGCAGAAACGGGCGAACGCCTGCGCGCCACCGAGCTCCGGGTTGATCTCGTCATGGGCAACCACGTCGTAACCATGGGTGCTACCGGCACGGGCGCGGTGGATCGGCGAACAATATACGTGGCTCACACCCAGCTGCGCCAGATAAGGCACGATGCGCACGGCCGCATCGAAGCCGAAGTCCTGCTGGAACTGCAGGCGGTAGGTGGCGCGCGGAATACGCGCCTGTCCGTGCGGCCCGCTCGGCTGAGCGCCTTGCGCGTCCAGGCGCGGGCGCAGCGCCGACAGGGTCTGCGCCAGCGCATGCAGCCCTTCATGGCGGGCCAGCTCGTCGAGCCCGATCGGCAACTTGCGCCGCCAGTTCGGGTGTTCATCGGTGGTGGAGGGCATGTTGACCTGGTCGACCACCGACAACACGTCCTCCAGCTGCACCATCATCACTGCCGACGCAGCCCCGGCCAGCCAGGCATGTGCTGCCTGCAGCACGGAAGTGGGCAGCGGTGTGCTGCCGGCGGCGGCGGCCACCGCATCGGCCGACAGCAGGCCTGCGTGGCGCAAGGCCAGCAGCAGACGGGTACGTTCCTGGGCGCGGTCGAGCAGTTGCTTCTCGAACAGCTGCTCGCTCGGATACAGGCCGAGCCGCAGCCGCTGCTGCAGGTCATGGCCGGACCACCAACCCGCCAGCGTGGCCAGGTCGTGGGTACTGATCGCGGCCAGCGCGGCCGCCGGGTATTCGCTGGGCAAGCGGAAACCGCCGTCGCCGCTGCGCTCGAAATACAGCAACCGGTACGACAACACGTCGCGGCGCATCAGCGCGTCGCGCATCTCGTCGGCGACAGTGCCCAGGTCTTCTCCGATCACCATGCAGCGGTTGCGCTGGCTCTCGAGCGCGACGATTGCCAGCATCTCGTCCAGCGCATAGTGCACGTAGGCGCCATCGCGTGCCGAGTACCCACCGGGTATCCAGTACAGCCGCATCAGTCCCATGACATGGTCGATGCGCAGCGCGCCAGAGGCTCGCATGGCGCTGCGCAGGGTGTCGATGAACAGCCGGTAGTGATCCGAGCGCAGCCGATCCGGCCGCAGCGCCGGCAGTCCCCAGCCCTGGCCATTGGGGTTGAACTCGTCTGGCGGCGCGCCAACACTGGCGCTGGCGGTGAAACAGTGCTGGTGGCTCCAGCTGTCCGAACCGGCCCGATCGACCGACACCGCCAGGTCCAGGTACAGGCCGACACCCATGCCCAGGTCTTCGCAGCAGCGCCGGGCCCGGGCGAGTTGTTGCGTTGCCAGCCATTGCAGGTACTGATAAAACTGGACTTCGTCGCCGTGCTCCTGTTCAAAGTGGCGCACGCCGGCCCCATCCGGATCGCGCCAGGGCTCGGGCCAGACCGGCCAGCCCCACACGGATGGATCATCCGCATGCAGCCGGGCCTGGATCGCCTCGAACAAGGCGTGTTGCCGCAATGCCGGCCCACCATCGGTGACGAACGCGACGAAGGCCTCTCCGTGGTCGTCTGCGGCGGTGCGCTCGGCACCCAGGTGGTGCTGAGCGAAATATGAGTAGAGCAACTGCAGGATCTCGTACTTGGCCGCTGCAACGCCCGGGTAGTCGACCAGGGGCGCCTGGCGCAGGCGGGCCAGGCGCTGCTGGAACTCCGGCGACCCGAAGCGCTGGCGCGCTGGTTCGCAAAAGGCGAATTCCGCCACTGCCGGCACGTCGATGTACATCACGTTGAGCTGCCTGCGCGAGCAGGGGCTGTACGGACTGGCATGCGCCGGGTTGTGCGCGAACATCGCGTGCAGTGGATTGAGTCCGATGATGTCGGCGCCGCGAGCGGCCATCTGCCGTGCCAGCTGCTCCAGGTCGCCAAAGTCGCCGATACCCCAGTTGCGCTGCGATCGCAGTGTGTACAACTGCACCGCGGGTCCCCAGATGCGGCCGCCGTCGCGCACCACCGGCGGGCGGTAACACTGTGCCGGCGCGCAGACGATCAGTGCCTGCACCGAGCCGTGCGGCATGAGGCCGTCGACCTGCAGCTGGTAATAGCCACACGGCAGTGGCAAGTCCAGCGGCAACTGCCGTACGCACCACGCCATCCCCGCGCGTTCGATCGACTCGCCGCACTGCAGCGTGCGGGCATCGGCATGGCCTTCGCGCAGCAGTCCATCGTGCTCGTCCAGCAGACGCCATCGCAGATCGCCCTGGTTTGCCGGCAGGCGCAGCGCCACATGCCAGCGCGCCACGCCTTGCGCCACGGCGACCACCGGCTCGATGGCCTTATCCCAGGCAGCGTCGCGCGCCAGCGCCCAGGCGCGCTCCAGCGTACCCGGTGTGTCGATGCCCGGATCGAACTCGCGCACCAGCGCCAGCAAGGCATCGCGCCCAACCTCCTTGCGATGGCCCCAGACGTCGTGGTAGTGGGTTGCAATGCCGTAGTGGGCGCACAGCCGGTGCAGCGCCGCCCGGTCGTCGGCATGCCAGAGCTCAACCATGCGTGGGTTCGTCAAAGGTCAGCACGACCGCACCACGCGCCAGGGTCCATGGGCCGCACTGCGGTGTCTCCGATTCCAGCAGGTACAGCAGTCGGCCTGGCGCTGGCGGCACGTCGCGCGCGGCATCGGCGCCGAAATGCGCCAGCAGGTGCAGGTCTCCCGCGCCAGCGTCCGGGCCCGGACCCAGTGGCCAGCGCAGGCGCAGCGTGTGGCCATCGACGGTTGCGTCACCGGCCTGGCAGCCCCCGCGCAGCAGTGCAAACAGGTGGTCGCGGCGCAGGCGCAGCATGGCGCGCACATCGGCGTGGCACTGCCGGTTCGGCTCGAGCGCCAGTTCGTCCCAGCGCAGGCGCGACGCATCGAAGCTGCCGGGCGCGTTCGGGTCGGGAATGGCCTCGCGCGCCGCTGCGCTGGCGAACGCCGCAAACCGCCCGAACTCGGCACGCCGTCCGTCAGCGACCTGCTGGGCCAGCACCGGGCCGAAATCGCAGAAATAAAGGAACGGCGAGGAGACGGAGAATTCTTCGCCCATGAACAACATCGGCACATGCGGTGACAGCAACACGCAGGCCAGCGCGGCGCGCACCAGCGCCGGATCGGCCAGCATGTGCAGGCGCTCGCCCAGCGCGCGGTTGCCGACCTGGTCGTGCGTCTGCAGGAACGAGACGAAAGCCTGCAATGGCAAACCTTCGCAGGACTCGCCACGCGCAGCGCCATCACGAAACGCGGACGCCTGGCCCTGGTAGATGAAACCGTGCGCCAGTGCCTTGCCGAACCCTTGCAGCGGCGCATCGGCAAAGTCGCGGTAATAACCGTCGCTCTGCCCGGTCAACAGCACATGGGCGGCATGGTGCAGATCGTCGTTCCACTGGGCCTGCGCGCAGAGCGCCGCGCCCGCGGCATCGCGCATCAGCCATCGGGCCTGGTTGGCGTCGTTCTCGAGCACCACATGGATCTGCCGCGTGCGGCCAGGCCCGTCGCGCAAAGCGGCGCAGATCTCGTGCACGATATGCTGGGGCGATGCGTCCTGGATCGCATGGATGGCGTCCATCCGCAGGCCGTCGGCGTGGAATTCCGCAACCCAGTACAGCGCATTGCCGATCATGAAGTCGCGCACCGTGCGCGCCTGCTCGCCGTCGTAATTGATGGCCGCCCCCCAGGGCGTCTGGTGCGCGGGATTGAAAAACGGCGGGCAATAGGCATGCAGGTAATTGCCATCCGGACCAAAATGGTTGTAGACCACGTCCACCAGCACCATCAGGCCGATTTGGTGCGCCGCGTCGACCAGCGCGCGCAGTTCATCCGGGGTTCCGTAAGAGGGCTGTGGCGCGAACAGCAACACGCCGTCGTAGCCCCAGCCACGTTGCCCCGGGAAATGAGCCAGTGGCATCAGCTCGATCGCGGTGACACCCAGATCCGCGAGGTAGGGCAGGCGCTGCTGCGCAGCAGCGAACGTGCCCTCGGGTGTGAACGTTCCGACATGCAGTTCGTAGACCACCGCCTCGTGCCAGGGCCGGCCGCGCCAGTGGCCGTCCTGCCAGCGGTAGGCGCGCGGGTCGATCACCTGGCTGGCGCCACGCACGTCGCCCGGATTGAAGCGCGAGGCCGGATCGGGCACCACCAGGCCGTCGGGCAGGCGGTAACGGTACTTGTCGCCGGCACGGGCGGTCAGCAGTTCAATGCGGTGCCAGCCCTGCGCATTGCGCTGCATCGGGTGTTCGGTGAAGCGGTCCAGCTCGGCATGTTCGAGCACCACCGACGCTGCACCGGGCGCCCACAGCGCGAAAGCGACACCACCGACGTCCAGCAGCGTGGCGCCAAACGGCATCGAGAACCGGTCTGCTTCGCTCACTGGATTACCCTCCGTCCTGCTGGACTGCGGGCTGAGCGCCTTGGGAACGGCCCGGCGGCGCTCACTGGAATACCCTCCGTCCTGCGGACTGCGGGCTGAGCGCCTTGGGAACGGCCCGGCGGCGCTCATGGGGCGTTCTCGCTGCGCAGCAGCACCATCGAACGCGCCCGCAGCGCGTAGGTCGGAGCATCCCATGGCGGGGCCTCGGCATAAGGCGGTAGGGTCTCGGACGGAGCGACATATCCATCATGGGTGTCGAGAATGCGTTGCCATGTGCCGCCAGGCGGCGGCCCCGGCAGGGTGAACGGGATGTCATCGTGGTGGGCGTTGAAAAGCAACAGGAAATGATCGTCGACCAGTCTCTGGCCGCGAGGACCCTGCTCGGCGATGCCATTGCCCGACAGCAGCATGGCCACGCTCAAGGCATGCTGGTTGTCCCAGTCTGGCGGCTCCATCGGCTGCCCGTCCGCGCGGTACCACTCGCAGTCCTTGATCGTGTCCTTGTCCACCGGCTGACCGCGCAGGAAGTTGCGGCGCCGGAACGACG
>JBBRVD010000095.1:0-14491 GCA_038247175.1 Burkholderiales bacterium
CCAAATAGGCACACGTTGGGACGCGCAGTTCGCTGCGCCCCCTACCCGGGGCCCCCGGGGTGTGTGCGGGTAGGTAGCACCGAGCCGTCGGGTGACCGGCGGCCCAGATGAATGGCAGTCACATGGCGGGCAACCGCCATGCACAGAATCCGGCTTATCGGTGGGCTTCACACTTATCGTTCAGCAGGGTTACCAGCGTGGCAGTGCAACTGCCGTCCAGAAGGGGCACGTATGACCCATCACACCGAGGTTCCCGCGATCCGCGGTTTCCACGCCCATGTCTATTTCGGCCCCGACACGCTGGCGCAGGCGCGCAGCCTGTGCGAGCAGGCTGCGCGGGCCTTTCCAGAGGTCAAGATGGGACGGATCCACGAACGCCCGGTGGGACCGCATCCGGACTGGAGTTGCCAGCTCGCGTTCAAGCCGCAATTGTTCGGCAGCGTGATCCCCTGGCTGGCGATGCGGCGCGGCACCCTGGTGGTGTTCATCCACCCGATCAGCGAGAACGACCTGGTCGACCACCGTGACCGGGCATTGTGGATGGGAGCGGTACGTCCGCTGGAGCTGTCCGTGCTGAGCGAAGGATCCGGCAGCTTCGAACTGTAGCCCCGGCGCGGGCGCGATCGGTTCAGTTGCCGGCAGCCATGCTCTCGATGCGCTGCACATGGGCCAGCAACGAGCGCTTGGCCACCGGCCACATGCGCGGTGGCACGTCGTCGTACGCGTGCCGCACCCAGTCGTCCAGCGTGCCTTCGGGATGGGCCTGCATCACCCTCAGGATCTTGGCCTCGCGTTTGAGCCGGTGCGCCTTGAGTGTGGCGATGGCATCCGCGGCACGACCGATGACGTACCCATGGGCCGGCGCAATGAATTCGACGCCGTGCGTGGCGCAGGCGGCCGTCAGCTTGTCGAGCGATTCCAGGTAGGCGTTCATCTCGCCGTCGGGTGGGTCGACCACCGTGGTGCTGCCGTTGAGCACATGATCGCCGCTGAACAGTATGCCGTCCTGCACCAGCACCAGACACAGGTGATTGGCCGCATGGCCGGGCGTGTGGATCACCCTCAGCGTGTGCAGGGCCACCCCATCGGCTCCGGCGAGATGCAGTTCCTCGCCATCGGCCAGTTCCCGCTCCGGCGTGAAATCGCTGGCAGCACGCGCCGTATCGGCGCTGGGCAGCCCCAGGATCGGGGGGCGCGGTGTACACATTGCCTGCAGCGGAGCGGCACCGGGGGAATGGTCCGGATGCGAGTGGGTGCACACGATCATCCGGATATTCCCGCCGGTCGCGCGCCACAGGCGCTCGAGGTGCTGCTCATCCGCCGGCCCCGGATCGATCGCGATGAAGCCACTGGCCGGATCGCCGACCAGGTAACTGTTGGTGCCCGGCCCGGTCATCGCGCCCGGGTTCGGCGCGGTCAGGCGCAGAAGATTGCGCAGCAGCAGCACCGGCCGCAGCGATTGCCAGTCCAGGTGATGCACGATCTGACCATCCGGCGACACCAGTTGCAATTCTCCGTACGGGTGTTCGTGCTCCATGTAGCGCTCTTCCCTGCCGGCGAGCCAGCCAGCGCGCGGGCAACTGGTCCACAGCGGCTGCTCGCTTGTCGCGCAGGCCTTCAGCACGTCATCGACACGGGCAAAGGCCTTGAGCCGCTGCAGCGTGCGGATGGTCGGGAAGATCATGAAGAACCTGCCTGACGCATGTCGCTCCAGCGCGTCGCCCGCACGCACCCACTGCGGCTCGAACTGCTCGGTCTCGTCGGCCACGGGTGTCTGGCCCTCGGGCATGCGCGCAACCAGGAACGGCACGTCGAAGCGCCGCGGCAGATCGCGGTCGGTGATCCAGCGCGCGAGCACGAACACCGCGTCGGCGGCCAGCACCAGACCTCGCGCCGAACACTGCGCGGCGAAAGGCGCGTGGCGGTCCAGCGCTGCCAGCATGGCCGCATCGGGCCAGCGTCCGTCGCGCTGGCGCGCCAGCACAACGCCCAGTTCCTCGAAGCTCTCTCGGATCGCGGCGATGGCCTCGGTCACATGCGGGTCAGCCTGACCCGTCCGGCGCTGCGCCAGATGGTGCGACGCGGCGTCCGCCGGATCGATGCCGCCACCGGGAAATACAAAGGCCCCAGGGGCGAAACTGGCGTTGGGTGAACGCCGCGTCATCAGCACCTCGACGCCTTGCGGGCCATCGCGCAGCAGCAGAACTGTAGCGGCCGGCCGCAGCGGCGCTGGCTCGCGTTGGATATGAAGCAATTGGCTGGATCGGACCATGGCGCATTGTGCCGCCAATCGGCGACGCAACCGGGCCCGGCGCCGCGGGCGGCGCGAACGTTCAGAGGATAATCCTGCGATGCGAATCCCGTTCACCAAGATGCAGGGCGCCGGCAACGACTTCGTCGTGCTGGACGAAACCCGCATGCTGCTGGGGCTCTCTCGCGATCAATACCGCTTCCTGGGCGACCGGCACTTCGGCGTCGGGGCCGACCAGATCCTGGGTGTGCGTGCCGCGCCCGGTCCGGAGTTCGATTTCGAGTACGTCATTCACAATGCCGACGGCCAGCAGGTCGAGCATTGTGGCAACGGCGCGCGGTGTTTCCTGGCTTACGTGCACCAGCGCGGCCTGACGGACAAGGACACCGTCACCGTCAAGACCCTGAACCGGGTGCTCTCGCTGCGCCGCGCCGCCGACGGCAGGGTCACCGTCGACATGGGCGCGCCGATGTTCGACCTGGCCGCAGTGCCTTTCGACAGCCAGGGCCTGCTGGCCCAACCCGACGGCAACTGGCAGACCTGGGCCCTGCCCTTGCCCGCGGGCGCGTCGGAGCCCCTGCTGCGCGTGGCGGTGTTGTCGATGGGAAATCCGCACGCAGTCTGCTGCGTAGACGAGGTCGCCCGGGCCGACGTGGCCGGCCTCGGCCCATTGGTCGAACACCACCGGGCGTTTGCGCAACGAGTCAATGCAAGCTTCATGCAGGTGCTGGGCCGCTCGTCGATCGCATTGCGGGTGTTCGAGCGCGGCGCCGGCGAGACGCTGAGCTGCGGTACCGGTGCCTGTGCGGCGGTGGTGGCAGGTATCCGCCTTGGTCTGCTCGATGCGCAGGTCGATGTTGCGACCCAGGGTGGCCGCCTGACCGTCGGCTGGAATGGCGGCACCAGTGCGGTGATGATGACCGGGCCGGCGCAAACCGTTTTTGAAGGCGAAATCGAGATACCCGAAACACCATGACCCAAGCATTCACCAACCCGATCACCGAAGACGATATCGCCAACTACCTGGCCAATACGCCCGACTTTTTCGAGCGCCACGCCGAACTGCTGGCCAGTGTGCACCTGACCAGCCCGCACAGCAAACGGGCGGTCAGCTTGCAGGAGCGCCAGGCCGAGATGCTGCGCGACAAGATCAAGGTGTTGGAGCACCGCCTGATGGACATGATCCGCCACGGCAACGAAAACGCGCTCTTGTCGGACCGCCTGCTGCGCTGGGCGGCCGCGCTGTTCCAGAACGCCAGCGCGAGCGCGATCCCGGCGCAGATCGTCGATCACGTGCGCGACCAGTTCTCGGTGCCGCAGGTCACGATCAAGGTCTGGGGCGTATCCGATGCCTACAAGGATGCGGGCTTCGCCACCGGTGTCAGCGAGGACGCGAAGCTGTTCGCCACCTCGCTCTCGGAACCATTTTGCGGCGTCAACACCGGCTTTGAAGCAGTCACCTGGCTCGGCGACCCGGCCGCGGCAGCCTCGATCGCGTTGCTGCCCCTGCGCGATGCCCGCGCCGGCGCGATGCAGCCCGCGTTCGGCATGCTGGTTTTGTCCTCCCCCGACGGGCAGCGCTACAACAGCGGCATGGGAACCGACTTCCTGCAGCATGTCGCAGACATCGCCGGCGCGGCGCTGGGGCGCCTGCGGCAGGACTGACAGCGTGAGAACCGGCCCGTTCACATGGCACGGCAGCCCGACGATCCCGAATGCGGCCGTGCACAGCCCGAGCCAGACCCGCTGGTTGAACGTTATCTGGAACATGTCCGGGTCGAGAAACGGCTGGCGCCGCGGACCGTCACACTGTACGCGCTGGACCTGGCTCGCCTGGCAGACCATGCCCGGGAAGCAGGTGTCGCGCTGCGGGATGTTCAGAGCCCGCATATCCGCCGCTGGGTCGCGCAGATGCATAGTCGCGGTCGCAGCCCGCGCGGCATTGCGTTGATCCTGTCCGGCTGGCGCAGCTTCTACCGCTGGCTCGGACGCGAATCTCTTGTCCGCGCCAACCCGGCGCAGGACGTGCACGGCCCCAAGGCAGCCAAACCCCTGCCCAAGGCGCTGAGCGTCGATGAGGCGGTGCAACTGGCCCAGTTCCAGGACGCGGCCGCGGACCCCTGGCTGGAGGCCCGCGACGCAGCCATCGTCGAACTGCTGTACGGTGGCGGCCTGCGCGTCGGCGAACTGGTGGGGCTAGATGTGACGGCCAGTGCGCGAGCACGCGGCTGGCTCGACCTCGCCGAAGGCGAAGCCCATGTGCTGGGCAAGGGTTCGAAACGGCGCAGCGTGCCGATCGGCTCCAAGGCGGTGCAGGCGGTGCAGGCCTGGCTCGCGCTGCGCAACGCGGCAGGGCGCGCAATCGATCAGAGCGCCTTGTTCATCGGCCGCCACGGCACCCGGCTCGGCGCGCAGTCGATCTGGCAGCGTCTGCAACGCCGCAGCCAGCGCAGCGGCCTGGCCACGCCGGTGCATCCGCACATGCTGCGTCATTCGTTTGCCAGCCATGTGCTGCAGTCCAGCAGCGACCTGCGCGCGGTGCAGGAATTGCTGGGGCACGCCAACATCAGCACCACACAGGTCTATACCCGGCTCGACTTCCAGCACCTGGCCAAGGCCTACGACGCGGCGCATCCGCGCGCGCGCCTCAAGGACCGGCCGAAATAGGTCAGTCCATGCGCGGGTGCGCCGCGGTCCAGGCCGCACAATCGTGTCGATGAAAGTCCTGCGTCTACACCCCGGCAAAGAACGCTCGCTGCTGCGCCGCCATCCCTGGATCTTCGAATCGGCCATCGCCAAGGGTGGGGGCGATAGCGGCGAGACCGTGCGCGTCGAATCCCACAACGGAGATTTTCTGGCCTGGGCCGCATTCAGTCCACAGTCGCGCATCCGGGCCCGGGCCTGGAGCTTCGACGCAAATCAGCGCATCGACGCCGATTTCTTCGAGGCCGCCTGCGCCAGTGCGATCGCCGCGCGGCGCCGCTTCGACATCGACAGCGACGCGCTGCGGCTGGTGCACGGCGAATCCGACGGCCTGCCCGGCCTGGTGGTCGACCGTTACGGCGATACGCTGGTGGCCCAGTTCCAGTCTGCCGGCACCGAGCGCTGGAAGGCGGTGCTGGCCGACGCCTTGCTGCGGCACGCGGGTGCCGCGCGACTGTACGAACGCTCCGACACCGGCAGCCGCAAGCTGGAAGGCTTGGAGCCGGCAACCGGATGGCTGCGCGGCGACGGGCCGCTGGAGCTGGTGCTGCGCGAACATGACTGGCAACTGGGCCTGAACATCGCCCTGGGCCACAAGACCGGCTTTTACCTGGACCAACGCGACAGCCGGGCGCGTTTCGCGCGCGCCGCACGCCACCAGCGCTGGGGCCAGGTGCTCAATGGTTACTGCTATACCGGCGGATTCAGCGTGGCAGCGCTGCACGGCCAGGCCGGCCATGTGACGTCGATCGACTCCTCCGCCGGCGCACTGGCGCTGGCGCGCTGCAACCTGGAACGCAACGGATTCGATTCCAGCCGGTACGAACTGCTGGAATCGGATGTCAACGCGGCGCTGCGCCAGTTCGGTGCCGATGGCCGCAGCTTCGACGCCATCGTGCTCGACCCACCCAAGTTCGCGCCCACCAGTGCCCACGCCGAGCGCGCCGCCCGAGCCTACAAGGACATCAACCGCCTGGCGCTGAAGATCCTCAATCCGGGCGGCATGTTGTTCACTTTTTCCTGCTCCGGCGGCATCAGCGTCGACCTGTTCCACAAGATCGTCGCCTCGGCCGGCATAGACGCCGGTGTCGACGGATACATCATCGGCCACCTCGGCGGCGCGCCCGACCATCCGATGACGATCCAGTTTCCGCAGGGCGAATACCTGAAGGGTCTGGTTGTGGTGCGCAAATAAGGCCCTTGGAAAGGGCCGGTACACTCCCCACCTTGCTTTTTTGTTCCAACTGCACCACCATGACCGGTTGTCGAAACACCATTGCAACCAGACCGTCAGGAATCCAGCATGAGCCTCATACCCACAACCATCCTCACCGGCTTTCTCGGCTCGGGCAAGACAACGCTGCTCAAGCGCGTGCTGTCGGAGGCCCACGGCCAGAAAATCGCCGTGATCGAGAATGAATTCGGCGAGGAAAACATCGACAGCGACATCCTGGTGTCGGGCGTTCAGGAGCAGATCATCCAGATGAGCAATGGCTGCATCTGCTGCACGATCCGCGAAGACCTGCGCACCACGCTGCAAGACCTGGCTGCGAAGAAGCGCCGCGGAGAGCTCGATTTCGACCGTGTCGTCATCGAGACCACCGGGCTGGCCGACCCGGGGCCGGTCGCGCAGACCTTCTTCATGGACGACGAGATCGCAGAAAGTTACCTGCTGGACTCGATCCTGACCCTGGTGGACGCCAAACATGCAACCCACCAGCTCAACGACCGCCAGGAGGCGCGCCGCCAGGTCGGCTTCGCAGACCAGATTTTCATCAGCAAGACCGATCTGGTCGCCCAGGACGAGGTCGATGCGCTGATGCACCGGCTCAAGCACATGAACCCGCGCGCGCCCCAGCAGGCGGTGCATTTCGGCGCAGTGCCGATCAAGGATGTGTTCGACCTCAGAGGCTTCAATCTGAACACCAAACTGGAGATCGACCCCGATTTCCTCAAGGACGACGCGCACGACCAAGATCATGCGCACCACGACCATGCGCAGGGCGAACACTGCGACCATCCCTCGCACCAGCATGACCACGGACATCACCACCGCCATGACGACGACGTCAAGAGTTTCGTGTTCCGCTCGGAGCGCGCCTTCGACCCGGCCAAGCTCGAGGACTTCCTGGGCGCGATCGTCAACATCTACGGCCCGCGCATGTTGCGCTACAAGGGTGTGCTGCACATGATGGGAACCGACCGCAAGGTCATCTTCCAGGGCGTGCACCAGCTCATGGGCAGCGACCTGGGCCCGCAGTGGCAACCGCAGGAACAACGCATCAGCAAGATGGTGTTCATCGGTATCGACCTGCCCCGGGATATTTTCCTGCAGGGCATGGAGCAATGCCTTGTCTGAAACACGCGGATCGTGGCTGCGGCGGGTCCTTGCAGCAGCCTCCCCATCGCGGTCCGCAGGATCGACCACGATAAAGGGTACACTCGCGCGCCAAAGTCCTCTCGTCACCAGGGGCTCGAAATGCCCGTGACTGGCGCCGGACCCCGGGTAACAGCGGGTGAGGGCGTCGACGGGTGGCAGCACTGACAGCAGCACCGAGGGCAAACGAATTCTGTGAGGAGTGACAAAGTGAAAGCCACGCCAGCGAAGGCCAAGACGGCCGCCAAGACCCCCTTGAAGGCGGCCAAGACGGCTGCCAGGCCTGCGTCCAAGCCGGCAGCCCCCAAGCCCCAGAGCACCAAGCCGGCTGCCAAGGCTCAATCCCGTTCCACGGCCAAGAAAGTCAGCAAGCCCCCGGCTGGGGCAACAACCACCACTACCCAGCGGCTCGCCGCCAGGACGGCTCCGGCCGCAGCCGTCAAACCGGCCGTCGCCCTGAAGGCGGCGGCAACCAACAACACGATGTCCACCAAATCTCCCGAACTCGGCAAGAACGCGACCAGGCCCGAAACCCGTGCCATGCCACCCACGACCGTGATGTCCGCCTCCGGTGTTCCCCAACGCAGCGGCCGGCCGTCGTCGCGTCTGGTATCACTGACCGTGCCGTCGATGGCGCAATCAGTGGCATCCACTGCAGCCAAGGCCAGTTACGCACCGCTACCGGACACGCCGGTCATCATCCCGCCCCTGGCGTCTGCCGTGCGCAAGGACCCGAAACTGGCCAATAACTGGAAGACCAAGCCGGCGGAGGAACTCAGCGATGCCGAACTGCTGGCGATGGCGGATACGGAATACATGAATGACAAGCAGATGGCGGCATTCCGGTTCAAGCTGAACATACTCAAGCGCGACATCCTGGCAAGCGCCGGCGAAACCACCGAGCATCTGCGTGAAGACACCGTGGTTGTTCCCGATCCGGCCGATCGCGCGACGATCGAGGAAGAACACGCGCTCGAACTGCGCACGCGTGACCGGGAACGCAAGCTGCTCAAGAAGATCGAGCAATCGATCGGCCGTATCGATGCTGGCGACTATGGTTTCTGCGACGAAACCGGCGAGCCAATCGGCGTCGGGCGGCTGCTGGCCCGTCCCACGGCAACCTTGTCGCTCGAAGCGCAGCAGCGCCGTGAGCTCAAGCAGAAGATGTTCGGCGACTGACGCGGGTCTGGGCCGCGGGCAGGCGCGTAGAATATTTCGAATTCCCCGCCCGTCCATGTCCGCCAAAGAAAACCACAACCCCAGCCTGCTGTCGAAGGTCGCCAAGTTCGTCCGCAACCCGACGACCAATTGGACCGACCTGGACAAGCAGGACCCGGAGCCGGACGCCGGCTACAGCAAGCAGGCGCTCAAGGAGATGATCGAGCGCAAGCGGCAAAACGACTTCGTCCGCAAGCGCGAGTTCGACCAGTTGCGCAAGCTGCGCAGCCGCGATCCGGGCTCCAGTCCCGACCTGGCCGGACGGCCGTCGTATTTCCAGAGCAGCCTGCCGTCGAACCCGGATGAGCGCGCGCTGACAATCAAGAAGATCGACGAGATCGAAGCCCAGATGTCCAACCAGTGGTGGCAGGGCAAGAACGACGGCAGCCACAAGCCTGCGGCTGTGCGCAAAAACGAGGGCAAGCCAGACAACGCCGACGTGGTCGACGATGCCGGCTACGCGCCGACACGGCTCAGTCCGGTGCGTGCGGACGCGGCCTTGTCGGACGCCGAAGCGTCTGACTTCCCACCGACGCAGGACCATTCGGGTTTCGGGGCCAACCCGGCCCGCGCGGGCGCACTGGCGCAGGACGCGTCAGCGGCCAGGCCGCGGATCGGCGACGGCCACGGGTTCTCCGTCTCCCGCGCACCGACGCTGGAAATGATCGACGGCATGACCGACGCCGATATGGAAGAAGCGGCGATCCGCTTCGCCAATGGCGACGACAAGGGCGCGGAGTCGGCGCTGATGGTGGCCCTGGGGAACACCACCGCACCCCGCGATCAGGCGCTGCGCTGGGCCGCCGCCTTGCTGGACCTGTACCGCGCAACCGGCCAGCAGCCGCAATTCGACCGCCTGGCGATCAAGTTCGCGCAGCGATTCGACCGCACCGCACCGATCTGGTTCTCGATGCCCGAGGCACTGGGAACGGCACAGTCCGGCGCGCCGGTGCGCACCGTGCCGTCGCGTCTGGTGATTGAACCGGTCTGGGTCTGCCCCTCGCAGTTCACTGCGGCCAGCGTTGACACGTTGCAGCTGGCCGTGGCCAATGTCGAGCCGCCCTGGTTCCTGGACTGGAGTGCACTGACGGACCTCGACGCCGACGCGGTAGAGCCGCTGGCAGCCGTGCTCGCGCAGTGGTGCGAGACGCCCGTCGAGCTGCGATTCTCCGGAGCCCGAGCACTCGAGTCCGTATTGCGAGAAAGCGCTCCGTCGGGTATGCGCAGCCGTGGGCAGGCGATCTGGCGGCTGCGGCTCGACGTACTGCGCATCATGCAGTTGCAGGACGAGTTCGAACTGGTCGCGCTGGACTACTGCGTCACCTTCGAGGTTTCGCCACCGGCGTGGCAGGAAACCCGCTGCAGCTATCGCAGTGCCACCATTGCCGGCTCGCTGGGCCCGCAAGAGGATGACGAATCGGATGACGGCGATGACGAACGGACCGAGGGCAAGCCCGGTTTTGCCCCTGCCGCCACGATTGCGATGGGCCTGGAGTCGATCCAGGCATCAGTCGCCGAGTTGTCTGGCGACATCCAGGGCGAAGCCACTGCGGCGCTGGAAATATTGGAACAGGCGCGCAACGGGTCGCAGCGGTTGGTGGTGTCCTGCGCCAGCCTGATCCGGGTTGATTTTTCCGCAGCCGGCAGCATATTGAACTGGGTGGCCGACCTGCAGATGCAAGGTTGTCAGATCCAGTTCCGTGAGGTGCATCGGCTGGTGGCGGCCTTTTTTGGCGTGATCGGCATCAACGAGCATGCCAGGATCATGCTGCGGGCCGACTAGCCGGCATCGCACTCACGCTGGCTGGCGCCGGGTGATCCGGCCCTGGCCCCCGCTGCACAGCGGGTCTTTTCGACAGCGGGCCTTCAACGGCCCGACATTCAGCACAGCATGGAACAATTTCACGGAACCACCATCATCAGCGTACGGCGCAAGACCGCCGACGGATGCGAGGTCGCTATTGGCGGAGACGGCCAGGTGACCCTGGGCAACATCGTGGTCAAGGGTACGGCACGCAAGGTGCGCAAGCTGTACCACGGCAAGGTGCTCGCCGGTTTCGCCGGTGCCACGGCCGACGCCTTCACGCTGTTCGAGCGCTTCGAGGCCAAGCTCGAGAAACACCAGGGCCACCTGGTCCGCTCGGCGATCGAACTCACCCGCGACTGGCGCACCGATCGGGTGTTGCGCCGGCTCGAAGCCATGCTGGCGGTCGCCGACAAGGACGCCTCGCTGATCATCACTGGCAACGGCGACGTGCTGGAGCCGGAGAACGGCATCATCACCATCGGCTCCGGTGGCGCCTTTGCGCAGGCGGCCGCGGTCGCGTTGCTGAACCACACCGAACTACCAGCTGCCGACATCGTGCGCAAGTCGCTCGAGATCGCCGGCGAGTTGTGCATCTACACCAACATGCACCACACCATCGAGACTCTGCCATGATCCCGGCCCTGACCTTCACACCCGCATCGGAATCCACGATGTCCGCGCTGACACCGCAGCAGATCGTGCAGGAGCTCGATAAGCACATCGTCGGGCAGAACCAGGCCAAGCGCGCGGTCGCCATCGCGCTGCGCAACCGCTGGCGCCGCCAGCAGGTCACCGGCAGCCTGCGCGCGGAGATCACGCCCAAGAACATCCTGATGATCGGCCCCACCGGGGTGGGCAAGACCGAGATCGCGCGCCGCCTGGCGCGGCTGGCCGATGCGCCGTTCATCAAGGTCGAGGCCAGCAAGTTCACCGAAGTCGGGTATGTGGGCAAGGATGTCGACTCGATCATCCGCGACCTGGCCGACGTGGCGATCAAGCAGACCCGCGAAACGGCCAAGCGCGCCGTACGGGAACGCGCCATCGACGCGGCGGAAGAACGCATCCTGGACATCCTGATTCCGCCGCCGCGCGGCGAGGAAGGCGGCCGACGCGACGCTGGCCAGCCCGAAGGCGCAGCGCGCCAGGCGTTTCGCAAGAAGCTGCGCGAAGGCCAGCTCGACAGCCGCGAGATCGAGATCGACCTGAGTCAGGCCAGCCCGCAGCTGGAGATCATGGGCCCGCCCGGCATGGAGGACATGACCGAGCAGCTGCGCGGCCTGTTCGGCCAGATGGGCCAGAACAAGCGCCAGACGCGCAAGTTGACGATCGTCGAGGCGCTCAAGCTGGTGCAGGACGAAGAGGCCGCCAAGCTGGTCAACGAGGAGGAGATCAAGTCCCAGGCGCTGCAGGCGGCAGAGCAGAACGGCATCGTGTTCATCGACGAGATCGACAAGGTGACATCGCGTTCGGAAGGCAGCAATGCCGGCGAGGTGTCGCGCCAGGGCGTGCAACGCGACCTGTTGCCGCTGGTAGAGGGCACGACCGTGTCCACCAAGTACGGCATGATCAAGACCGACCATATTCTGTTCATCGCCTCGGGTGCCTTCCACCTGAGCAAACCGAGCGACCTGATTCCCGAGCTGCAGGGCCGGTTTCCGATCCGGGTCGAGCTCGGCTCGCTGTCGGTGCAGGACTTCGAATCCATCCTGACCCAGACAGATGCCTCGTTGGTGAAGCAGTACCAGGCCTTGCTGGCGACCGAGAACGTGACCGTCGACTACACGTCCGACGGCGTGCACCGGTTGGCGCAGATCGCGTACGATGTCAATGAACGCACCGAGAACATCGGTGCACGGCGCCTGTCCACGGTGATGGAGCGTTTGCTGGAAGAGGTCAGCTTCGAAGCCAGTAACCTGCATGGTCAGACCATCGTCGTGGATGCGGCCTACGTCGACAGCCGACTGACCGATCTGAGCCTGGACGAGGACTTGTCGCGTTACATCTTGTAAGCAATGCAACGGCGGATTCGCGAACTTCTCATGCGATACGTTCATACATTGGCGTAAGCTATTCATTTAGAACGCTTTTTTACGCCAATCTCGGCTTCAAAGTCCGTTCTAAGTCATTGATTTCATTGGAAAATTTGTTGCAACCCGTGTTGCATGCCTGACAAATGCTGATACAGTGCAAAAAAGTGCAATTAAGTGGGGTTTGGTGCCATACCGACACCCGGATCTGCATGTTGCATCAGCCAAAGGCAAATTCTCGTGTTTCAAGGGGCCTCTTCGTTAAGTCTGGATGCCAAGGGTCGGCTGTCGGTGCCGACCCGGCATCGTGACGCCCTCGGTGGCGCAGACGGCGGCCAATTGACGATCACGCGGCATCCGCACGGATGCCTGATGGTGTTTCCACGCGGGCAATGGGAGGCGTTCCGCGAGCGCGTATCGGCCTTGCCGATGTCGGCGCAGTGGTGGAAACGCATCTTCCTGGGCAATGCGATGGACGTCGACATGGACGGTACGGGCCGGGTGCTGATTTCGCCCGAATTGCGCCAGGCCGCCGGCATCGCCCGCGACACCATGCTGCTGGGCATGGGAAACCACCTCGAGTTGTGGGACAAGCAGACCTACGAGGCCCAGGAAACCAAGGCCATGCAGGGCGAGATGCCCGATGTGTTCAAGGATTTTTCCTTTTGAGAGCCGCGCGTGAATATCGGGTTGACTCATACGACCGTCTTGCTGGACGAGGCGGTCGATGCCGTGCTCGGAGCGGCAGGAGGCACTGCATCGCGCACCTTCGTCGACGCGACCTTCGGCCGCGGTGGCCACAGCCGCCTGCTGCTGTCGCGCATGGGTCCCGCCGACCGGTTGATCGGTTACGACAAGGATCCGCAGGCCGTGGCCAGCGCGGCGCAGATCGAAGACCCGCGGTTCTCGATCCGCCACCAGGGTTTCGACCACATGGGCGAGCTCGACCGGGCGTCGGTGGCCGGCATCCTGATGGACCTGGGCGTGAGTTCCCCCCAGATCGACGACCCGCAGCGGGGTTTCAGCTTTCGATTCGACGGCCCACTGGACATGCGCATGGACACCACCCGCGGCCAGAGCGTGGCGCAGTGGCTCGCGCAGGCGCCAACCGAGCAGATTGCGGAGGTGATTCGTGGTTATGGTGAGGAACGGTTTGCTGGCGCCATTGCAAAGGCGATTGTTGCTCGCCGACAGGAACGGGGGCCAGTTTCATCCACCGCCGAGCTGGCCCAGCTCGTGGCTGACACGGTCAAAACCCGCGAGCCGGGCCAGAACCCTGCAACGCGCACATTTCAGGCTCTTCGGATTTTCATCAACGCCGAGCTTGAAACCTTGCAGACAGCGTTGAAGACCAGCCTTGACGTACTGCAAACCCAGGGCATGCTGGTCGTGATCAGCTTCCACTCGCTCGAAGACCGTATCGTCAAGCAATTCGTTGCCCGCCATGCGCGCGAACACGTCGATCGGCGGGTGCCGTTCGCGCCTGCGCCGGCTCTTCGGTTGACGGCGCTGGGCCGGATCAAGCCGTCGGCGGCGGAAGTGCTGGCAAACCCGCGCGCGCGCAGCGCCGTGATGCGGGTCGCACAAAGGACCGCTGTCCCATGACCCGGCTGAACATCGTCCTGCTGCTGGCCGTGCTGGCCAGTGCCCTGTATCTGGTCCATGTGCAGTACCAGTCGCGACGCCTGTACACCGAACTCGAACGCGCCAACGCGGAAGGCCGCCGGCTCCATACCGAGCGCGACCGCCTGCAGCTCGAGCGCCGCGCCCAAGCCACGCCGCAGCGGGTCGAGCGGCTCGCGCGCGAGCGCCTGCAGATGCGTCCGCCCACGCCGGCCATCACCCATTACGTCGCGTACAGCGACGGCAGCGATGCCGCGGGCGTCCCCCTCAATCCGCCGGCCAGGCCGCGTGAAACCGGTGGGCGCGTGCCATGAGCCGCCGGGCCGCCCCAAGGCGAATCGCTCCGCAGTGCGAAGCACGAAGGAGGCTCGTATGAGCCGCCGGGCCGCCCCAAGGCGAATCGCTCCGCAGTGCGAAGCACGAAGGAGGCTCGTATGAGCCGCCGGGCCGCCCCAAGGCGAATCGCTCCGCAGTGCGAAGCACGA
>JBBRVD010000096.1:0-14477 GCA_038247175.1 Burkholderiales bacterium
AAAACCCGCGGTGCATACGTGATCTTGCGCCCGCTTTGGAACCGGGGGTTTTCCCGCATGTAGCGCGCAATCTCCAGCAGCGACATGCAGTCGAGGTCGAACACCGGCTTGGCCTGCGGATGGTCGCCGGCCTGCACGCCGTCGCCGGTCAGGCACAACATGTTGCACACGCCCATGGCCGCGCCGCCCAGGATGTCGCCCTGGATCGCGATCCGGTTCTTGTCGCGGCAGGAGATCTGCATCACGATCGCATAACCCTTGCGGGCCAGCAGCGAGCACACCGCCAGGCTGGACATGTGGCAATTGGCGCCGCTGCCATCGGTGGCATTGATGGCATCGACATAACCGTCGAAGATGCGCGCGCGCCGGAACACGTCTTGCGGATCGGCCGAGTCCGGCGGATCGAGTTCGGTCGTGACGGCGAACGCACCTCTGCGCAACACCCGCTCGAGCCGGCCGGGCGAGCTGTGGCCCGGAAGAATGGGCAAGGGGTAGCCGGGCACCGGTTCGTCTTCGAATTTCACAGCTTCTCCAGCGCAGCCTCGACCGTGCTCCCTTTTTCACGTGCGACCTTGAGCCAGGAGGATTTGCCTTCGAGCCGTTGATCGACGGCGATCTGCACGACGCGGATCGCCTTGGCGCCATCCTTCATGCGTTCACTGCCTTCGAAGGCCTCGACCCAGACGCAACGCATCTCGGGCTTGACCTCGCAGTTGCCATTGGCACGCACGCCGCCGCAGGGCCCATTGCGCAGGTTCTTGGGGCAGTTCATGGGACACGACATGCCGGTGGCGCTCAGCGCGCACTGGCCGCACATCTGGCAATCGAACAGGAATCCCTTGGTCAGCTTCTCGAAGGCGGCGACCGGCTTTTCCAGCCGCTTGTAGCCAATGCGTTTCCACAGCGGGTGCAGCGTGACCAGCACCCACTCGAAGGCGTTGTAGAAGCTCTGCATGCCCCGCGCATGGCGCACCGACCAGCGACGCACGGCGTACATCAGGCGGCTCCGTCGGTGGGGGCCGCCACCACAGCTGCGGCGACGGGCGTGGTCGGCAGGTTCTCGTCCACGCCGTGGGCACGGATGATGCGCAACAGGTCGGCGTCCGAGTAGCGCGCCTCGATCCGGTCGGCTTCGGCCTGGGCCTCGGCCTGCAGGTTGTCGCCGCAGCGGCGCGGTTCGCTGCGTTTCCAGTCGGCCAGATAGGCGTCGGAGCCGGACTTGCCGGCGCGCATCGCAGCGCGGTCCACCGCCTCCTGGAAGCGGTGCGACAACTGGACCTTGGCGGTCTCGCGACCAGCCTTGACCAGCACCTGGGCTGGCACGTCGCGCCAGGAGATCAAGATCAGTTTTGCCAAAATACGACTCCTTCGCTGGCCTGTTGCAGGCTGGTCTGCAAGTCGCCATAACCGGTGATGCGATGTTCGAAGACCAGGCCCAGACGGTCTGCGGCGCGTTGGCCGGCTTCCACCAGCCCGGGCTGCTCCCGCTGAGCCAGGTAGACCAGGCGCGTGTAATTGCCGAAATACAGCGGCAACAGCTCGGGATGCGCGTCGATACCCAGGCCGCGGATGACCAGGCGATCGAAATGCCGGAGCAGGAAATCAGTCAGGTAAAAGGTGCCGGGTTCGGCGTCCGACAACGCGGCAAAGGCCTGGCTGCCGGCAAAGAACTCGTAGCAGTGCGCCCCGGGGATACGCTCGACGCCCTCCTGCGCCAGCACAGCGTCGAGAGCGCCACCCGTTCCGCAATCAGCATACGCCACGAAAATGGAGGCGAATTTGCCGCGGTTGGCCGCGATCTTGTCGCGCACCGCGGCCGCAATCTTCTCGGGACGGTTGTGCAACTCGGCCGGCAGGCATTGCACTGCCATGTGCGGCCAGTCGTTGGCGCGGCGCAGCGCGACGATCTCGTGCGCCAGCGCGCCACAGGCGATGACCAGTATTGAGGGGCGATCGCCCATGGGCCTGGTCCTTGCCGGTTGCGCTGGGCCGGGAGCCTGGCTCAGACGGCCGCGGCGCGTCGGGCAGCGATCAGCGACTTGGCGGTCTCGACCGCGATACCGGCGTCGCGACAATAAGCGTCGGCACCAACCGCCTTGCCGAACTCCTCGTTCAGCGGCGCGCCGCCGACCAGCACGATATAGTCGTCGCGCAGGCCTCTTTCCTTGAGCGTGTCGATCACCACCTTCATATAAGGCATGGTCGTGGTCAGCAGGGCGGACAAGCCCAGGATGTCGGGTTTGTGCTGCTCCAGCGCCGCGATGTATTTCTCGACCGGGTTGTTGATGCCCAGGTCGATCACCTCGAAACCGGCGCCTTCCATCATCATGCCGACCAGGTTCTTGCCGATGTCGTGGATGTCGCCCTTGACGGTGCCGATGACCATCTTGCCGATCGGCGCGACGCCGGTCTCGGCCAGCAGCGGACGCAGGATCTGCATGCCGCCCTTCATCGCGTTGGCCGCCAGCAGCACTTCGGGAACGAACAGGATGCCGTCACGGAAATCGACGCCGACGATGCGCATGCCCTCGACCAGCGCGTCGTTGAGCACCCGGTCCGCCGACCAGCCGCGCGACAGCAGGATATGGGTGGCTTCGATGACTTCGTCTCGAAGACCGTTGTACAGGTCGTCGTGAACCTGCTCCGTCAGATCCTCGTCGTTGAGCGTGCTCAGGTCCAGGTCGTCGTCAATTTCTTCAGCCATGATCAGATCCTCAGGTTTCGGGGCCGTGCCACGCTTACGGCAGGCACCAGATGGTATGGGGCGGCCTGTACGACAGCTGACTGAATCGCGACTAGCGGTTGTCGTGGCACGACATCGAGGTGCGGCGGCCAAGCGGCCCGGTTTCAACCGTCCAGCCCCCTCGCAGGGCCGGCCAATCCGGCCAGCGCCTGCGACCGGCTGGCGCTGCGTTCGGCGCTGGGTGTGTGGCCGTACAACATGCGGTAACACTTGGAAAAATGTGGCGGCGACTGAAAGCCGCAAGCCACCGCCACCTGCATGATCGACATCGCTGTCTGCAGCAAGAGGTCGCGTGCCCGGCGCAGCCGCATCTCCAGGTAATACTTGGTCGGCACCTGGCCGACATACCGCTTGAAAAGGCGCTCGATCTGGCGCCGCGAGACACCCACCAGCGAGGCGATCTCGTCCAGCGACAACGGCTCCTCGATGTTGGCCTCCATCAGGGCGGCCGCCTCGATCAGGTTCTCGTGGAACAAACCGACCCGAGCCTGCAGCGGGATGTGCTGGCGATCCTGGTCATTGCGGATTCGGTCCAGAATGAACTGCTCGGAGATCAACGGCGCGATGTCGCGGCCCTGATGCTGCTTGATGATGTGCAGCATCAGGTCCAGCGGCGCCACCCCGCCAGTGCAGGTGTAGCGATCGCGGTCGATCGCGAACAGCTGATCGGAGAAGATCACGCGCGGGAACTCCTCGCGCAAGGCGGTCATGTTTTCCCAATGGATCACCGCCCGATATTTGTCCAGCAAACCGGCCTTGGCCAGCGCATACCCCCCGGTACACAGAGAACCGAGCGAGACATGGCGCTGCGCGAGGCGCCGCAACGCGGCCAGCACGCCGGGCGTGGTGGATCGTTCGACATGGACGCCGCCGACAACGAACACGATATTGGCCGGTCCAGCATGGTCCAGCGCCACGGTCGGGCTCATCGCCAAACCGTTGCTGGCCACTACCGGCTCGCCGTCCAGCGTGGCCAGCGACCACTCATACAGGTCGCGCTTGCTGACCCGGTTCGCCATACGCAATGCGTCGATGGCACTGGCCAGCGCGATCATCGTGTAGTTGGCCAGGGTCAGGAATACGAAGCGATGCCTGGGCAACTGCGTGACTGGTAACTTGCTCTGATCGCTCATGGTGTTTCGCCAGACACTGGCGCCAACTCGAAAATCTCAACGCATACGGCAGCAATTCAGGTTTGTCGAATCTGACGTGCAACAGGTCGTATTTTGACAGCTGCGGCAGACCGGAACCCAGGAAATTTAATCAGAGCGTCACGCGATGTTGCCAGAACGACAAGATGGCGGGCCTGTGCCGACTCCACCGCAAGTCCACTTCCGGCCGCAATCCGCGCGCAACCGCAGCCCGGCGCCGCCCAGGGCATTCAGGCATGCGGACCTGACTGAGCACAGCACGGCGCACCGCCCCGCTAGTCGCGCTGCGCGAACACCGTCAAAACGCCGGTATAACCGTACAGGTGATGGCGCGCAATTTCGCCGCCGGCGAAGAACCCCACCAGCGGCACATCCCCCAGCGCGCGCCGAACGATTTGCAGTTCAGCGCTGGGGCCGCCGAAATGCGGACCTCCGCGTCCGGAACAACTGACATACACCGCGCCGGCAATACCGCGCGCGGGATGGGCGGCGGCCTCGGCTTGCGACGCCGCCAGCGCGGTCGCGGTCTCCATGGTCAGCTCCATCGGCTCGAGTTCTTCCCGAATCTCGGCGCAGATGCGGATCAGGTCGGCCCGCGCCGCCTCCCGGTTGCGCTGGCAGAACGCCAGCTGCATGCCGCTGCTGGCCTGGTCGGAGATCGCGATGCCTCGGCGCGCCGGATCCAGCCCGATGATGTGGCGCACGATCACGTCGCTGCCGAAGTTGCCGCCACGACCCATCGACTGAGCGCCGTCGCCGCCGCTGGGACGCACGAGGCCGACCAGCGTGGCGCGGATCGCGGCCAGTGCCTCCTGCGGTCGCTCCAGTGATACGCCGAGCTCGCCCATCAGCACGTCCAGTGCCGGCTCGCCGCCGATCGTCACCACCAGGTTCTGCTCGGCCTCGGTCACGCAGCGGAACCCGGATATCGGCTGGCAGCCCTGGGTCACGCGCGAAACCAGGTGCACACCGGGACCGAACGCGACCCCACTGAGACCACCGCTGAAAACGCCGCCGGCCTTGCCGTGGCCCCGGATGTTTCCATCACCTGCGGCGGCGAACTGGACGGTCTGGGCGCGACTGGCCGACAGGCCGCCAAACAGGTATCCGGAGGTCGTGCGGGCCGCCATTTCCTGGACCAGATCCGACACATCGTGCGTGGCCGGATCCACATGCACCAGCGCCGTCGTGGCATCAAAACCTGTACCCAGCGGCGCGACGCCGGAAAACACCCGGTACTGGTCCGAGGGCAGGTCGCACAACATGACTGCCATCGCCGGTTCGTCGAAATATTCGACGTTGTTGGAGGAGACACCGACGCCGACGGTGCCGGCCCAGTCGGTCACACCCGGCAACTCGGCGCTCAGGTGGTCCAGTATGTCGCGCGCCGCGCCCGCGTAATGGTCGGTGATATAGAGCAGGGCCAGCGTGGGCGACTTCGCGTAGTCGGGCAAGGCCATCTGCGCGCGCAGTTGTGCCAGCACCAGACCGGCCGCCAGGGTCCAGTCCGGATGGGTGGCATGTCCGTGCGGGAACAGGACCATCAGCTCTTGCTCCGGCGGGTCGCCTTGCCCGGCGTCTTGCCCGGCGCCTTGCCCGGCGCCTTGCGCGCGGCGGCTGCCTTCTTGCCGGCCTTGACCGCCTCCTTGGCCAGACCGCTGCCCCTGTTGCGGGTCGCATCCTGCAGGGCGCTGGCCGCGATCTGCTGGAACTGCTGGGTCAAGGACCCCCACAGCTGCATCGGGTCGATCAGGCTGCCTGCCGCGGCAGTCACTGCCGGCTTGGTCGCCTTCCTGGCGCCGGATCTGGCAGCGCCACCGACCGTCGACGCCACATCGGACACGGCCCTGGCGGTCGCGCTGGCTCGCTCGCTCGCCATCTCGACACCACTGGCCACCGAATCGGCGGCCTTGAGCTTGAAGGCGTTGGCCATGTCCCCGATGTTGAAGTTCATTCCCTTGAGCGTGGCCAGCGTCATCTTTTGCACCTCGAGCGCCTGTATCGTGGCCCCGAGCGCGCGCGAATTCTGCTCCAGCCAGAAATGCACTGCGCGCAATTCCTTGATGCGTTTTTCAAGTTCCTCGACGTTCAACGACGGGGAAACCCAGTTCGCCAGGTTCGGGATCTGCGGTATGGACTGGGACGCACCCTTGGCCAGGTTCTGCAGAAAATCGAAACCCGGCACGAATTTACCGAAGCCGCTGCCGTCTGTGTCGCCCATGTTGCCTCCTGGATGCGCGGCCATGATCGGCCTTCCGACAGCTTAACGCAATGGCGCGGCTCTGGCGATGGGCGATGACCGACAGGTCGGTCGGCAACCAGCGCCAGGCTCAGTGTTTGTGCGCCATCGCGCCGGTGGCGACTGGCAGTTTGAGCTCGACCCGGCTCTGGACACCCTTGGCATCCTTGAACAGCAGCGTCACCGGCACGGTGCTGTCCTTGGGCAGCGCCGCCTTGAGGTCCATCAGCATCACGTGATAACCACCGGGCTTGAGTTCGACCGCCTTGCCCGCCGGCAACGCAAGCCCGTCCGCGACGGCGCGCATCTTCATGACCCCGTTGTCGAGCTTCATCTCATGCAGCTCGGCAACGCCCGCGACGGGACTGGTGATACCGATCAGCCGGGTGTCTTCGCGCGCGGTCAGCGTCATGAAGGCGCCGGTCGCGCTCTGGCCCTGCACCGAGGTGCGAACCCAGGCATTCTTGACGTCGACCGTCTGCGCAAAGGCCGATGGGGCGAAGCCGGTAAGCAGGGCGGTGATGGCGAGGAATTGATGCAGTTTCATGGTGTTGAGGCGGGCACTGGTTGCAGCAAGGATGCAGCGTAGGTCTGCGCCGATTGTCGACGTATCCCGCGGCGGCAGGTTGCGGCTCCTGAATCGCACCCGACCCGGCAGGTTGATGGCGCTGGCAATGCTGTCGCGGCGGCATGACGCGCAGTGCGGTTCCTGCTGCGGGCAGCCAGTGCCGCCGAATCAATTCGGCGCAGCGATGACCTGGTCGATTGCGCCGAACACGCTCTGGCCGTCGCGCCCCTTCATCTCGATGCGGATCGTGTCGCCATACCGCATGAACCCGGTCGAAGGCTTGCCATCGAGAATGGTTTCGATCGCGCGTTTCTCGGCGATACAGCTGTAGCCCTTGGGCCATTCCATGCGGCCACCGTTCTCGACGCCCTGGTTGCTGACCGTGCCGCTGCCGACGATGGAGCCGGCGCGCACATGGCGGGTCCGGCTCAGATGCGCCACCAGTTGCCCGAAGTGGAAGGTCATGTCGGGGCCCGCGTCGCACATGCCGACCTTTCGGCCATTCCAGGTCGATTGCAGCACCAGGTTGAGCCGGCCCTTGACCCAGGCCTCGCCCAGCTCGTCCGGCGTCACCGCCACCGGGCTGAACGCGGTGGCCGGCTTGCTCTGCAGAAAACCGAAACCCTTGGCCAGTTCACCGGGCACCAGGTTGCGCAGGCTGACATCGTTGGCCAGCATGACCAGCCGGATGGCGTCCAGCGCGCGTTCGGGCGAGGATCCCATCGGCACATCGTCGGTGATGACCGCAATCTCGGCCTCGAAGTCGATGCCGAAATCCTCCGACGGACAGATCACGTCGTCGCACGGACCGAGAAAATCGTCGCTGCCGCCCTGGTACATCTGCGGATCCTGTTAGAACGACTCCGGGAATTTGGCGTCGCGCGCGGCGCGCACCAGTTCCACATGGTTGAGATAGGCCGAACCGTCGGCCCACTGGTAGGCGCGCGGCAACGGGGCCATGCACTGGCGGGTATCGAAGGCGAAACCATGCCGGCCCTTGCCCTGGTTCAGTGCGTCGTACAGGTCCTGCAACTGGGGCGACATGAAGTTCCAGTCATCCAGCACCTGCTGCAGTCGGTCGGCGACGCCGGTCGCATAATGCGCGGATGTCAGGTCGCGCGACACCACCACCAGTTGGCCGTCGCGCGAGCCATCCTTGTAAGTCGCCAGTTTCATGAGGTTCCGCACAGGGCCCGGTGTCCGCCGGGGTATCCGGTGGCGCACCCGGGGCAATTTCGCATGGATAAACTGATTTAACTAAACGAAACCATCCCGTTGGCAGATTATGCATAAGGCGCGTGCCGGCATCCAATCGGTCGAGCTCGGCTTTGCGCTGCTCGACGCACTGTCACGCGTGGCCGGCCCGCTGATGTCGCGCGACCTGGCCGCTGCCGCTGGCATGAGCGCCGCCAAGGCGCACCACTCCCTGATGAGTTTCCAGCGCCTGGGGCTGGTGCAACAGGACACCCCAACGACGCGATACGACCCCGGCCCGACGGCCGGGCCACTGCGCGGCGGCGCCACGCAGTTGTCGGCGGATCTCGGCCACAAGGGGTGACCTGGTGCCGGCACGATGGCCGCAGCAGACAACGCCAGTGCCGACCCGCGTCGTCTGGTGGCTGACCGTCGTTATCGTCGTGGCCCATGCGCTGGCGCTGCGGGGCATGGCGATGAACCTGCAGCTGCCCGACACACGGTCGACACGCGTGTTTTCGACCCGCAGCATCCAGATCCAGCCGCCACCGGCCGCGGTTGCCACGCTGCCGCAACGCCCGGTCAGCGTGACGCCCCGGCCCAGGCCTGAATCCCGCCCGCCACGCCTGCTGCCGCCCAAGTCCGACTCCGCCTTGTCATCCACCGCCCGTGCGCAGCAGCCAGCACCCCTGCCCGAACCAGCGGCGCCCGCGCCGGTCTTTTCGCCAGTGCCCGAACCGGGTGTGGAGGTGGTGGCGGCGGAGCCGGCTCAGCCGGTCGCTGCACCGGTGCCGGCGCCGCCGACAACAGTAGCGTCCGCACCGGAGGCGACTGCCAGCGCGCCGGCGGTCGACGTGCCGGCCCCGGCCACGATACCGGCCCCCAAACCCGAACCCGAGCCGGATCCGGAGCCCAAGCCGGAGCCGGAGCCGGCCGCGGCTGCGATTGCGGGTACGGCGACTCGCGCGCTCACCCTGCCGGGCTCGATCCGGCTCTCGTTCAACGCGGTCGGCAAACGCGGCCGGCTCGAGTACAAGGCCATGGGCGACATGACCTGGCTGCACGATGGCGACAGCTACGACATGCGCATGGAGATGGGCGACTGGCTTATCGGAAAGCGGGTTTTGTCCAGCACTGGCAAGCTGACCGCCAGCGGCCTGGCGCCGACCCGTTTCTCCGACAGGTTCCGCTCTGAGCGGGCCGCGCATTTCGACCGCCAGCAAGGGCGTATAGTGTTCAGCGCCAACACACCGCAGGCCGTGCTGATGCCCGGCGCGCAAGACCAGCTGAGCATTTTCGCGCAATTGGCGGCACTGGTGGCGGGCGATCCGCTCGCATTCCCGATCGGCACGATGCTGACCATTCAGACCGCCGGCCCGCGCGACGCGGAACCCTGGGTGTTCACCGTGGAGCGCGAGGAGATGCTGTACCTGCCGGGCGGGCAAGTGCCCGCGCTCAAGCTGGTGCGGCTGCCGAACAAGGATTACGGGCAGAAAGTCGAACTCTGGCTCGCTCCTGAACTCGGCTTCCTGCCGGCGCGCATCCGGATCGCGTTCGAGAACGGCGACTATCTGGATCAACAATGGAAATCGTCAAGCCCCCCATAACGTCGGTCGCGAAACCCATGACGGGCCGAGACCGACCCCAGCCCCGGCTTCGCAAGGCCCCCCCGAGGCGGTGCGAGGAACTGGGGGCGGCCCGGCGTTTGCGCATGACCTCGTGCCGCCAACTTGAAATCAGCCGAAACGCAACCAATTACAGGGTCATTCCCGTTACCGGACAATGACACGATGCATACCTTGTACGACTCGGACACCTTCTGCGTGAATCACATGCTGGCCAACGCGCCAGAGATGGCGAAACGCAGTGACGCAACCACCACCTTACCGGGGGACAGGGAGCCGCGCGTCGTACCCGAGATGCCGCGCCACGGGTTCGAGATCATCGACAAGCGTTCGGGCAAGGAGATCTATCTCGATGGATCCTGGGCCGAGGTGTTCCAGCAGAAAATCATGGCCTGGCAGGCCAGCACGCCGACCCAGGAAGAGGTGGAGGACACGCTCGAAGGGTATGCCAGCCTGGCGCACACCCCGGTTGTGATGCACTGAGCCCCGGCGCTCGGCGACCGATTTGAACGCGCACGCGACCCTTGCGCAAACACGCGTGGCCCGCAGGACGCTGATTGCGGCGCTGCTGACGGTGGCATTGGCCGCTTGCGCACATGACCCCACAGGGCCGGTACAGGCCCGGCTGGACGCGCTACTGCCCGCCGACGCGATCCTGATCGGCGAGCAACACGACGCCCCAGCCCATCAGCAAATCCAGCGCGCCGTGGTCGAGGCTCTGGCCGCGCGCGGCCAGCTGGCCGCCTTGGTGCTGGAGATGGCTGAGCGCGGAACGAGCACGGCAGAACTGGCACGCGACGCAACAGAGCAGCAGGTGCAGGCGGCACTACGCTGGAACACCGCGGGCTGGCCCTGGGATCGCTACGCGCCGGTCGTGATGGCGGCCGTGCGCCAGGGTGTGCCGGTGCTGGGCGCCAACCTGCCGCGTGAAGCGATGCGCCAGTCCATGTCCGACACCCGCCTGGATGGCCATCTGGCCGCATCCGCACTGGGGCAGCAACGCGAGGCAATCCGTGTCGGTCACTGCGACCTGTTGCCGGCCGAGCGACTGATGCCGATGGTGCGGGTGCAACTGGCGCGTGACGCCAGCATGGCCGGCACCGTGATGCAGGCCGCGCAGCCGGGCCGCACGGTGATCCTGGTGGCCGGTGGCGGCCATGTGCTGCGTGATCGCGGCGTGCCGACGCATCTGCCGGACTCCTTGCGCGTGCGAACCGTGCTGGCAGTGGCAGGCCCATCGACAGCCGAGCATACGCTGGCATCCGACCTGGTATGGCAAACACCTGCGCTGGCGCCTCGCGACCACTGCGCCGGGTTGGCGCGGCAACTCAAGCGCTGAGAGCGGCTCCGGGCCGGCCTATCCGGCGAAGGGCGTCTCCGGCAGGCCACGCACGCCGGGAATCCGCAAGCGAAAGAGCGATCCCGACAGCGGAGCGGCCTCCAGCGCCTGTTGATTCAGGCGCAGCGACGCACTGGTGACATACAGCGTATCGAGGTTGGGGCCTCCGAAACAACAACTCGTCGGGCGCGGCACCGGCATCCGGATGCGTGACATCTCCTGGCCCTGCGGCGAATAACGCGCGACACGCCAGGAGTCCCATACGGCTACCCACAGACAGCCCTCTTCGTCCACCGTGAGACCGTCGGGCGTGCCGTCGCTGCCCGGCAGGTTGATCAATGGTCGGCGGTTGGACACCGTCCCCGAGAGCAGATCGAAATCGTAGACATAGATGACGCGCCGCGCCGAGTCGGTGAAATACATCTGGCGGTTGTCCGGACTCCAGCCCAGACCATTGGCGACTGAGAACCCGCTATCCATCTTCTTCCAGGTCCCGTCGGCGTCGACGCGAAAAAGATGGCCTCGATTGGCCGCCGTTGCCATGTCCAGCGATCCGATCCACAACCGGCCCATCCGATCGCATTTGCCGTCGTTGTAGCGATTGCCCGGGCGATCCGCCTCGGGATGGCACAGTGGCGTCAGGTTCTTGGTGCTGGTGTCGAGCGTCATCAGGCCGGCCGATGTGGCGACCAACAGCCCGCCACTGGCCTTGGGGATGGCCACACTGACCATGGAGCCCAGCTTGATCTCGTGGTCTGTCGCGTCACGGGTGTCGTGCCAATGCACCGACGGCGTCAGGATGTCGACCCAATACAGCACGCTGTCGCGGGGCGACCAGATCGGACCTTCCCCGAGCAAGGACGTGACGCGGTGCACGCATTGCACCTCCGGCCCCGCGTCCTGCGCCGGCGCGACCCTCGCTTGCAATGACATGAAATGGCCGCCAGCCGAATGCGCGATGGTGCGCGCAGCCCCCATCACCGTCGCTGACCATGCGTGCAGCTGGCTCAGGTTGGCCTGGTCTGCCGACATGCCGACGGCTATCGCGCCGATCGGCCTTCCTTCTATGTCCAGTATCGGCGCCGCTACCGCATACCTGTCGGAGTCATGTTCACCGCGATCGATCGCATATCCCCTGGCCCGGCCCAGATCGAGTTCGCTGCGCAAGGCCTCGAGGGTCACGCAGGTTGCGGGTGTCAGCGCCTGCAGGTTCAGTGCCATGAGCAGGTCGGCCTGCTGCCGCGAATCCAGATACGCCAGCATGATCTTGCCCACGGCGGTTGCATGCACGGGCCAGCGGGCGCCGACCAGGGAATCCGGTCGGACGACCGACCCAAAGTCCTGGGATGCCACAACAACCATGCTGTCGCGGTCGAGCACCGCAAGATGCACCGATTGCCCCAATGCATCACGCAGGCGCAACATTTCATCCTGTGCCGCCAGCCGCAGATCGAAGTCGCTCCAGACCTCGTGCGCCAGCTCGAGCAGGCGGAAACCCAGTTGGTAGGTCTTGCTGCTCACCACATAGCGCAGCAGACCTTCGCGCATGAGCGTGGCCAGGATCCGGTGGAGCGTGGCTTTTGGCAAGTTGCCGGCCCGCAACAGATCGGTGAAGGTCAGTGGCAACGAGGCAGCCGAGACGATGTTGAGCACGCTCATGGCCTTCTCCAGCACGCCCAGTCCCGCGACACCGCCACCGGGCGCGGAGGTCGGGCTCTCAGCGGATTCCAGAGTCACGGCGCGTGGGCGCCGCCGAGGACGTATCGATCGGCGCGCCGAAACTGGCGAGCCGGTGGGTTGGCGGAGGTTTCACCCATGAGAGATCCAATGAAGAGGAGACCGCGATTTTGGTTTGAAAACACAGTATCGGCGACAAATTGTTCCAATGAATGATCCAGTAGGGCTAAAACATAGGGAAAGTACTGATAGATGGAAAAAAATAGGCGAACATAATCCGCTCAAGCATCATTTGTTCCATTCAATGAAACCAGCAACCAAAGCAGGCTTGTCATGAGCCGTCCATCTTCCAACGCGGCCATTCATGGCGTCATTCCCGTGCTGCCGACACCTTTTGACGCAGCCGGCCGGCCCGACACATCGGCTTTGCGGCTGCTTGTGCGCTATCTGTTGCGCTGCGGCGTCAATGGCATGGCGTATCCCGGGGTGGCCAGCGAGGTCGGCCAGTTATCCGAAGACGAGCGTGAGCAGTTGACCGAAGCCGTCTTGCACGCGGTTGCCGGCCGGGTGCCGGTGGTGGTCGGCGCCAGCAGCACAGACCCTTCGGTCACGACCCGGCTTGCACGCGTGGCTGCGGCCCAGGGCGCAGCGGCGCTGATGATCGCGGTGCCAGGCAATTTGCCCGATCGCGCGTCGCAGATCGCGTACTACCAGCGCATCGCCGATGCCGTGCCCGGCTCCGCCCTGATGCTGCAGAACGTGCCACCCCCGGCGGGCGCCGGCCTGGAGCCGGACGCGGTGCTGGAAATACTGCGTGCGGTGCCAGCGATCCGCTACGTCAAGGAGGAAACTCTGCCCAGCGGCCAGCGGCTGACCTCAGTACTGGCGCAGGCGCCTGATTCGCTGCAGGGCGTACTGGGTGGCGCCGGCGGGCGCTACATCACCGACGAACTGCGCCGCGGCGCCTGCGGCACGATGCCCGCGATCGAACTGGCCGAGGTGCATGTGGCATTGTTCGCCGCGCACCGGGCCGGAGACCGGCCGCGTGTGCGCGACCTGTTCACGCGCATGATGCCGATCCTCAACATACAGGCGGTGTTCCGCTGGTCGTTGACCAAGCACGTGTTGCGCCGGCGTGGCCTGATCGCGCATGACGGGCAACGCGCCGCGGGCCCCCTGCTCGATGCCCTGGACCGCCAGGACGTGGATGCGTTCATCGACGACCTGCAGGATCTGTTGTTGCCGCAAGCCGAACTGCAGGCGCTGCGCACGGACATGGCAACGACCGTATCCACACCCTTGGCCGCCGGATCACTGCCGCACCGAAACACCCCATGTCCACGATAGCCCCGATCCGCAGCGTCGAGTCCTTCATCATCTCGATCCCGCGCGAAACACCCTACCTGGGTCCGCTCGGGCCGGGTGAGAGCATCAACGCGCGCGGTTATCTGGTGCGCCGCGGCAACCGATCCATCTATCCCGTGTCGGACATGTCGGTCATGGTCAAGATCACCGCCGAAGACGGCACGGTGGGCTGGGGCGAGACCTACGGCATCGTCGCACCCAGCGCAGTCACCAGCATCATCGACGATGTGCTCGGGCCGGTCATCATCGGCCGCGACCCGCGCGATGTGATGGTGATCCAGGAAGACCTGTACGACCTGATGCGGGTGCGCGGGTTCTTCGGGGGCTACTACATGGACGCGATCGCCGGTGTCGACATCGCGATCTGGGATCTGTTCGGCAAGTTGCTCGGCCAGCCGGTCGTGAAACTGCTCGGTGGCCAGCGCCAGGCCAGCTTGCCGGCCTATGTGTCCGGCTTGCCGGCGGCAACGCTGGACGCGCGGCTGGAACTGGCGCGGCAGTTTCAGCAGCGGGGTTTCGACGCGTTCAAGTACGCCGCTGCCGTATCGTTCGAGGGCATCGTCAACGAGATGCGGG
>JBBRVD010000097.1:0-14316 GCA_038247175.1 Burkholderiales bacterium
ACCCGCGGCGCCAGTCAGATGCAATGCGTGCGGTTATGACGGGGGGGTGACGGACCCGCGGTCCGGCCGGGCCAGGCCCGTGTCGCCGCCACGCGGGCACATGTCACGACGCCGTCATCGGCGCTGATTAACCTTTCAGCTTCTTTCCATCTCGAACGGAGCCGACATGAAAAATTCCTTGGCCCTGGCGCTTGCGCTGGCCGCCGCCACGCCTGCGCTGGCACAGGTGCAGATCACCGAATGGATGTATTCGGGCAACAGCGGCGAATACATCGAGTTCACCAACCTGGCTGCCTCGGCGGTCGACTTCACAGGCTGGGTTTATGACGACGAATCGCGCATCACCAGCGCTGCGGGAGGCGCGTTCGACCTGTCGGGCCTCGGTCTCGTGGGCGCCGGCGAGTCGGTGCTGATCACCGAGGACGATACCACCAGCTTTCGTGCCAACTGGGGCCTGTCCGCCAGCACCAAGGTGCTGGGTGGCTACACCAACAACATCGGCCGTGGCGACGAGATCAACGTGTTCGATGCCAATGGCAACCTGGTCGACCGGCTGGCTTACGGCGATGTGGTTTATCCCGGCACGATACGCGCTCAGACCGCTGGCGGCACACCGGTGTCGATCGCGGCGCTCGGGCCGCAGACGGTCATGCCCGGTGACTGGGTGTTGTCGGCCACCACCGACGTGTATGGCTCGGTGTTGGCGGCATCGGGCGACGTCGGCAATCCGGGCCAGTTTATCCTGGCCGCGGTACCGGAGCCCGAGACCTATGCGATGTTGCTGGCAGGCCTGGGCATCATCGGTGCCATCGCTCGTCGCAGGCGTGAGTCATGACGCGAAGCACCCGAATCATGCGCAAGCAGTCAAACCGGATTCGTGCTGGTGTTGCCGGGCTTTTGGCCTGCTGGGCCATCGGTGCGTCGGCCCAGTCGCTCGGCTTGTCGGGTTACCGGTTAACCGGCAACTACGCGCTGGCCACGCTGGGGGAAATGGGGCTGGAGGCTTCTGCCGTCACCTTTGCCAAGGATCGCGGCAGCCTGTTCTTCGTCGGTGACGATGGCCTGGGTGTTGTCGAGATCAGCCTGACCGGCGCGACTCTGGGTTCGATGGCGTTCAACTGGGCCGGCACCGGCAGCACCAACAACGACGCCGAGGGCCTGACCTACCTGGGGGGCGGCCAACTCGTTGTGGTCGACGAGCGGCCCCAACGCGCCTACCGGTTCAGCTACCAGGCCGGTGCCACCGTGGCGCTGGGGTCGACGCCATTTGCGACGATCAGCAACTATTCGCCGAGCAACATCGGCATCGAGGGCATCAGCGTCGACGCCCGCGACGGCAGTTTCGTCACCGTCAAGCAGGATTCGGACAACAATCCGGCGCGCGGCCCGCAGGAGGTGCGCGCCGGCCAGTTGAGCTTCGCCCAGGGCGGCGGCAGCATGTCGATACCGGTGTTGTTCGATGCCGCGTTGCTGGGCCTGAACAGCCTGACCGACGTACAGACCCTGTCATCCGTGGATCGGTTCCTGGGCACGGCGGCGGCCGACAACCTGTTGATCCTGTCCCTGGACTCGCGCAAGCTGGTCGAGGTCACACGCAGCGGCCAGATTGTGGGCAGCCTGGACATTGCAGGGCTGACGAACCAGGCGATCGAAGGCGTCACCATCGACAATCTGGGCACCATCTACCTGGTGGCGGAAGACTCCGGTACACCCAACTCGCGTCTGTTCGTGCTCACGCCGGTACCCGAACCGGGCACCTGGGCCATGATGGCGGGCGGCTTGGCCTTGCTGGGCTGGCAGACGCGGCGCATACGGCGCGGCGGCTGAAACAGGGCGGTCCCCCACCCGCCCTTTGTTGCGCCGCGGTAGCGACCATGGGCGAGCGCGACCCGGGACTTCAGCAGACGCGAGCAGCCGCTCAGTCGCCGAAGCCGTCCGGCTCGCCATGCCAGACCGGCAACTGGTCCAGTGGCAATTGCAGCGCGTCAAGCACCGCCCAGGCCGCGTAGGCGTCGTTTGCCGCATACAGGATCTGGCGTTCCTCGAGTCGGATGTTGGCCCAGTTCGACGTTGTCACCCGCCTGGATTTCATGAGCCGGCGCTGAAACAGCAACGCGATTGCCGCCTTGACGCCGATCGAGCGCGGGTAACCGCGGCTGGAAAACACGAAGTCCAGGTCCAGCATCGGCTGGGCATAGACGCGCAGCAGTCGCTTGAGCTGTTTCTGGTCGCTGCGCAGGTCGAATCCAGCCTTGACCACGGTGCGTGCGGTCAACAACTCGGCGACCAGCTCCGCATTGGCGCCGTCGTGCATCTGGAACACAAAGGCCTGGGTGCCGGTGGCGAACTGGACCACGTCGGGTCCGCGCAATGGCTCACCGGCCTTGAACGTTGGTTTGACCTCGGTATCGAAACCCAGGAACCGGGTGTCCAGCAACACCGCGCGCGCCTCTGCCCGCTGTGCATCGGACAGCGGAAGATGGATCTGGTCCATCCGCAGCCCGTCGAAGGGCGGGAACCGCAGCGCGGTTTCCTTGGGGATGGTGGGTGGTCGATCGTGTTCAGGCATGGGGTCCGTGTGCAGCGGCGTCGTGACTGCAGCTGCGCAGTGTAGGGCCATGCAGCTGCACGCACGGCGCCCGAGCGCCTATCATGGAGGGTTGTTTCGGCGCGGGCCGGATGGGCCCCTGCGGGCTGATCGGTCCGCGTACCAGCCTTATGTCTCCAACCGACCGCGACACCATCACCACCAACCATGCCCCAGCCGGCGCCGCAAGCCTGATCAGCATCCGCGGCGCCCGTACCCACAACCTGAAGAATGTCGACCTCGACATTCCGCGCAACCAGCTGGTGGTGATCACCGGCCTGTCGGGTTCGGGCAAGTCCAGCCTGGCGTTCGACACCTTGTACGCCGAGGGCCAGCGGCGGTATGTCGAGAGCCTGTCGACCTACGCGCGGCAGTTCCTGCAGCTGATGGACAAGCCCGACGTGGACATGATCGAGGGCCTGAGCCCGGCGATCTCGATCGAGCAGAAGGCGACCAGCCACAACCCGCGCTCGACCGTGGGCACGGTGACCGAGATCCACGACTATCTGCGCCTGCTGTATGCGCGCGCCGGTACGCCGTATTGCCCAGACCACGACCTGCCGCTGCAGTCGCAGACGGTGAGCCAGATGGTCGACGCAGTGCTGGCCATGCCCGAAGGGACGCGCCTGATGCTGCTGGCGCCGGTGGCGCGCGAGCGCAAGGGCGAGTTCACCGAGCTGTTTGTGCAGTTGCAGGCCCAGGGTTATGTGCGTTTTCGTGTCGGGGGCGAGGTGTTCGAATTCGACCAGTTGCCCAAGCTCAAGAAGACCGAGAAACACAACATCGACGTCGTGATCGACCGCATTCGGGTGCGCGCCGAAGCGGACACGGCCGCGCGCGACCCGTTGCGCCAGCGCCTGGCGGAAAGTTTCGAGGCGGCGCTGACCCTGGCCGAAGGCAGGGCACTGGTGGTCGACCTGGACATGGCGCCAGCGCAGGCAGGTGGCACTCCAGCTCCCGGCGCGGAGCATTTTTTCAACGCGCGGTTCGCCTGCCCGGTGTGCAGCTATTCGATCGCCGAACTCGAGCCGCGCCTGTTCTCGTTCAACTCGCCGATGGGTGCCTGCCCGTCCTGCGATGGCATCGGCACGATGGAGTTCTTCGACCCGGGTCGCGTGGTGGCCTTCCCGTCGCTGAGCCTGGCCGGCGGTGCGATCAAGGGCTGGGACCGGCGCAACGCGTACTACTTCGCGATGCTGGAAAGCCTGTCCCGGCATTACAAGTTCGACATCGACACCGCGTTCGAGGACCTGCCCGAGGCCACGCGCCGTGCGGTATTGCACGGATCAGGCGAGGAGGAGATCAAGTTCAGCTACGTGATGGAGTCGGGTACCTCGCAGGGCAGGAAAATCAGCCGCAAACATCCGTTCGAAGGCGTGTTGCCGAACATGGCGCGGCGTTACCGCGAGACCGACTCGGTGGTGGTGCGTGAGGACCTGGCGCGTTACCGCAGCACCCAACCGTGCGTCGAATGCGGCGGCACCCGGCTGCGCCGCGAGGCGCGCCATGTCAAGGTGGGCGAGGGCGCGCAGGCGCGGGCGATCTACGAAGTCAGCCACAATACGCTGCGCGAATGCCTGCAGTACTTCCAGTCGCTGCAGATGTCTGGCGCCAAGGGCGAGATCGCGGCCAAGGTGGTACGCGAGATCGGGCTGCGGCTCCAATTCCTCAACGACGTCGGGCTCAATTACCTGAGTCTGGACCGCAGCGCCGAGACGCTCAGCGGTGGCGAGTCGCAGCGTATCCGCCTGGCCTCCCAGATTGGCTCGGGCCTGACCGGTGTCATGTATGTGCTGGACGAACCGAGCATCGGCTTGCACCAGCGCGACAACGACCGGCTGATCGACACGCTCAAGCACCTGCGCGATATCGGCAACAGCGTGCTGGTGGTCGAGCACGACGAGGACATGATGCGCGCCGCCGACCATGTCATCGACATGGGCGTGGGCGCCGGCATCCATGGCGGGCGTGTCGTGGCCCAGGGCCGATTCGAGGACATCCAGGCCAGCGCCGAGTCGCTGACCGGGCAGTACCTGGCCGGGACCCTGCGTATCGAGGTGCCGCGCCTGCGCACGCCGTGGCTGCCGGTCGTGGCCACGCCCAAGGCGCATGCGGACAACAAGCCGGGTCGGGGTCGGCCGAGCGCTGCGGCGCAGGCCTGGGCCGAACGTCAGGCTGAGCACCGTGCCACGCAGGGCGAGCTGCAAGCGATCCGGGTGGTCAAGGCCAGCGGCCATAACCTGCGCGACGTCGACGTCGCGTTCCCCGTCGGTCTGCTGACCTGTGTCACCGGGGTGTCGGGCTCGGGCAAGTCGACGCTGGTCAACGACACCTTGTACGCTGCCGTCGCGCGCCAACTCTACCGCGCCCATGTGGAGCCGGCGCCGCACCAGGAGATCCAGGGCATCGAATATTTCGACAAGGTCATCAACGTCGACCAGTCGCCGATCGGCCGCACGCCACGCAGCAACCCGGCCACCTACACCGGCATGTTCACCAGCATCCGCGAGCTGATGTCCGAGATGCCGATGGCACGCGAACGCGGCTACGGCCCGGGCCGATTCAGCTTCAACGTGGCCGGCGGGCGCTGCGAAGCCTGTCAGGGCGACGGTGTGAAGAAGGTCGAGATGCACTTTTTGCCCGACGTGTACGTGCCGTGCGACGTGTGCCGCGGCAAGCGCTACAACCGCGAAACGCTGGAGGTGATGTACAAGGGGCGCAACATCGCGCAGGTGCTGGACCTGACGGTGGAGGCGGCATTCCAGTTCTTCGAGAGCGTGCCCACCATTGCCCGCAAGCTGCAGACTTTGCTGGATGTGGGGCTGTCCTATATCAAGCTCGGCCAGTCGGCCACCACGTTATCGGGCGGCGAGGCGCAACGCGTCAAGCTGGCGCTCGAACTGTCCAAGCGCGATACCGGGCGCACCTTGTACATCCTGGACGAACCCACGACCGGGCTGCATTTCGCGGACATCGCGATGTTGCTCACGGTGCTGCAGCATCTGCGTGACGCCGGCAACACGATCGTCGTGATCGAACACAACCTGGATGTCATCAAGACCGCCGACTGGGTCGTCGACATGGGGCCGGAGGGTGGGGCGGGCGGCGGCCGCGTGGTGGGGGAAGGTACGCCGGAAGACCTCGCGGCGAACCCGAACAGCCACACCGGGGTGTATCTGAGGCGGGTGCTGTAGGGGGCACATGCGATCCGCGCCGGTGCCGGCGCTTCAACCGCTTGGTGGCGCTGACCCACCAATGGCTCGCCCATTGCGCGCGGGTCGTCACATGCATCGAGACCTGCCGCCAGGGCACGCGAGCGCATGATTGCGCTCGCGAACCGACTGCGCCGGCCAAAGCGTGGCGGATCCTGAACCCGGCCTGACAGGTTCAGTTCGCCTCGCCGTCCAGTGCGCGCCGACGTTGCTCCAGCCGGCTGGCCACGCCACTGTAGTGGCGATCGAGTTGCCGCCGGGCGGCTTTCGCGTCTCCTGCGGCCACTGCATCCAGGATGGCCAGGTGATCACGGTAGGTCGCCATCGGGTCGTGGGTCTGCAGGTCGCTCCAGCCCGAGACCTTGTAGAAGATGCGCCAGAACGTCTCGATCAGGCCCAGCAGCATGGTGTTCTCGAGGGTCGCGAACAGGGCGCGATGGAAGGCCCGGTCCTCGTCGGGGAAGGCCAGTCCCTGGCTGGCCTTGACGCCCATCGCCGCCACGATGCCGCGCAGCTGTGCGATGTGTTCGGGGGTGATCGCGGCCACCACGTCGTCGATCAGCGATGTTTCCAGGGCCTTGCGAATCTGCAATACGTCCTGGACGTCGCGCAGCCCTTCGCCATAAGCCAGCGGCAGGTTCTCGAGCAACGGGTCGAGCGTGAACGCCTTGACGAAGGCACCCACGCCGCGTCGCACCTCGAGCACACCGAGAGACTCCAGCGCCTTGACACCCTCGCGCACCGAGTTGCGGCCAATACCCAGTTGTTGCGCCAGGCTGCTCTCGGGCGGCAGCGGGTCGCCGGCCCTGAGTCCGTGTTCGACGATGAACTGCTTGAGCGTGGCCTGCACCGTGTGGTGCAGCGGCGGCGGCCGATCAATGGCGCGCAGGCGTGGCATCAGGCATCAGGCCGCTACCGCATCCGGGGCCGCTGCCGCGGCATGCAGCGGTCGCAGCAACCGGTCGGTGATGGCCTCGACCTTGTGTTGCTGGTCCTGCGATAGCCCGGCAAAAGGGCGTCGGCAACTGCCGCAATCGACGCCCAGCAGTTTGAGCATGGCCTTGGTGCCGGGAAACACACCGACCTCGATCAGCACATCGATGACCTCGTTGGCACGCGACTGCAGCGCACGCGCATGCGCCAGGTCGCCTCCCGCCAGCGCCCGGCGCATCTCGACGAACCAGCGGCCCATGACGTTGAAGGTGGTGCCGATGCCGCCATCCGCGCCCATGGCCAGGCCGCCGACGAACATCTCGTCGAAGCCGTTGTAGATGACCGCCTCCGGCGCCGCCTGCTTGAGCCGTTCGAGCTGGTACAGGTTCTGCGAAGTGTGCTTGACACCGACGATCTTGGGGTGGGCGAGCAAGCCGAGCAGGTCAGGCGTGCTCAATGGACGTGCCGACTTGGCGGGAAAGTTGTACACCACCAGCGGTAGCGGAGTTGCGTCGGCCAGCGCATGGTAGTGGGCACGGATCTCGGCCGGCGAGAAGTCGTAATAAAAGGGCGGGATTGCCGAAATCGCATCGTAGCCGCCGTCGGCCGCGCGGCGCGCGATCGCGACGGCCTCATCGGTGGCGATGGCGCCGACATGGGCGATCAGGCGCACCCGGCCGTTAACAACACGCGCGAGCTCGGTCAGAACCCGCATGCGCTCCGCCGGTGTCTGCAAGAAGGCTTCGCCTGTGCTGCCACCGACATAAAAACCCTGGATCCCCTGCGCGATCTGGAACTCGGCCAGAGGCGCCAAAGCGTCCAGGTCCAGTGCTCCGTCCTCGGCAAAGGGGGTGACCATGGCCGAAAACACGCCGGCAAGCGCGCTGGCAACAGGAGTGTTCTGCGGCGAGGCGATGGTGCTGGAGTCGGAAGGCGGATGGGACATGTCGGGGTCGATTCAACGGTTGGAAAGAAACTGTGGCAGCCACAGGGTCAGCGGTGGCCACAGGCTGATGGCCAGCAGCACGACGAGCAGCGGCAGCAGCCAGGGCAGGATGGCGCGCGCCATGGTCTCGAGCGAGATCTCGGCGATCCGCGTCACGACAAACAGCACCACGCCCATCGGCGGGGTGATGGTGCCGATGATCAGGTTGAGCACGACGATCACGCCGAACTGCACCGGGTCGATGCCATAACTCGCCGCGGCGGGTCCGAGAATCGGGATCAGGATCAGCATCGCGGCCAGTGCCTCCATGAAGCAACCGATCACCAGCAGCAGCACATTGACCAGCAACAGGAACACGAGCGGGCTTTCGATCACCGACAGAATCATCGGCGTGAGCGTCTGGGGCAGGCGCGAGATCGACACGCACCAGCCCAGCGCGCCGGCCGCCATGACCAGCACCATCACGACACCGGTGGTCTCGGCGGTCTCGACCAGGATCGGCCACAACTGCTTGACGTGCAGCGTGCGGTAGATCACGAAACCCAGGAACAGCGCATACAGACACGCCACCGCGGCCGCCTCGGTGGGGGTGAAGTGCCCACTGAACATGCCCCCGAGAATCACCACCGGCGTCATGACGGCGAAGAAGCATTCCTTGAAGCTGCGAGCGATCGCGCGAAACCCGGCAAACGGCGTGCGGGCCATGCCCTCCTTGCGCGCTACAAAGCCCACCATCAGCATCAGCGTGATGCCCATCAGCAGGCCGGGTATCACGCCACCGAGGAACAGTTTGCCGATCGACACGTCGGCCGAGACTCCGTAGATCACCATCGGAAGCGAGGGCGGGATGATCGGGCCGATGGTGGCCGCCGCCGCGGTGATCGAGGCCGCGGTCTCGGGCCTGTAGCCGGCCTTCTTCATCGCCCGGATCTCGATCGCGCCGGAGCCCGCGGCGTCGGCCACCGCCGAGCCGACCATGCCGGCGAAGATGATCGAGGTCAGGATGCTGGCATGCGCGTAACCGCCGCGGACCCAGCCGATCAGCGCGCTGGCGAACATGACGATGCGGTCGGTGATCTTTGCCGCGCCCAGGATATGTCCCATCAGAATGAACAGCGGTGCGGCGACGATCGGAAACGAGTTCATCGAACCGGCCATCTTCTGCGGCAAGATCGTGATCGGCATGCCGCCGACCCAGATGAACAACAGGGCCGCCAGCGCCATCGACACGTACAGCGGCATGCCGATCGCGATCGTCGCCAGCCAGCCACCGAAGATCTTCGACATCAGGCCCATCATGATGCGGCACTCCCGGTCGGTGCCTGCGGGCGGCGCGCGAACACGATGTCGCACAATGCCTGACCCAGCGTGAACAGGCCGGCCGGCAACAGCGGCGCATACATCCAGGCGGTGGATATCGGCAGCGACACTGCCTCGATGTCAGCGTTGACCCGGATCAGGTGAATACTCTGCCAGGCCACGACCGCGCCGATCGTGGCGACCGCGAGCTGGATCGCGATTTCGCTCCCGCGCCAGGCTCTGACCGGCAACCGGTCCTGCAGCAGGCGGATGCGGATATGGCTGCCGCGCCGGGTGGCGATCATCCAGCCCAGGCAGGCCAGCCACACCATCAGGAAGCCGCTGATCTCGTCGGTCCAGCTCAGCGGATGGTTGACGGCGCGAAAAACGACCCCGGCGGTGACGGTGCACAGCAGCACCACGACCAGGGTCGCCGCGACGATTTGCAGCAGCAAGTCCAGCGGCCGGATCATGTACCGGCCCCGGTCATTCGAACGCCCATCGGTCTCTGCTTGCGATGCGAACCGGCGCGGCCACTTGTATCGAACCTGACGGACTGCACGGGCCGGGCCACTGTGCGCCAGGCTTCAAAGCGCCAGCAGCGAATCGAATGTGCCCTTGCCCCATTTCTCCTCGAACTTTGCCGGCACCGTGTCGAGCACCGGCTTGCGCCACAGCGCCAGATCGGGCTCGATGACGGTCATGCCGCCGGTCTTGAAGGTGCTGACCAGAGTCGCTTCCTGGCCTGCAAGCTCCTTGTCCTGCCAGGCAGCACCGGCGGCCAGCGCCGCCTGCAGCACGTCGCGGTCGGCCGGTCGCAGGCTCTTCCAAAATGCCTCGTTGACGATGACCATGCGCGGCGTGATGATGTGCCCGGTCAGCACCAGAAATTTCTGCACCTCGGTGAATTTTCCACTCTGGATGGTCGGCAACGGGTTCTCCTGGCCGTCCACCGCGCCCTGGCTCAGGGCCAGGTACAACTCACCGAAGGCGATCGGCGTGGCGCGCGCGCCCCAGGCCTCGGCCATGGCACGGAAGGTGTCCACCGGTGGCACGCGCAACTTGAAGCCGGCCATGTCGGCTGGTGTCCTGACGGCCTTGCTGCCAGTGGTCAGGTGCCGCTTGCCGTAATAGGTGACGTTGAGCATGCGCATGCCACGTTTGGCCACCAGATCGTCGTTGAGCTTGGCATACAGCGGCGTGCCGGAGACCTTTGCCATGTGGGCCGCGTCGCGCCACAGGTACGGCGCCTCGATGACCGAGAGTTGGGGCAGGAACGCGCCTAGCGCGCCGGCGCCGTCGGTCGTCATCTGCAAACCGCCGGAAGACACCATTTCGATCATTTCCTTGCCCGAGCCGAGCTGGCTGTTGGCAAACACCTGGATGTCGATGCGACCGCCGGACTTTTCCTTGACCTCCTTGGCCACCCGTTCGGCCATTTGAACCTGCGGATGCGAGGCTGCCAGCGACTCGCCCCAGCGGATCGTGATGGCCTGCGCGTGCAGCAGGGGTGTTGCCGCCAGACCCAGGCCCAATGCCGTGGACTGTGCCAAGAATTGCCGTTTGCTGATTGTCGAACGCATATGAATGTCCCTTCCTCTTACCGCGGGTTGTTGAAGTCTGCGCAGGATGCGAGCTGCCAAACTGCGCCAGCAGACGAATCGGCCAGGGGTTGGTTCCCGGTTCAGGCGCAGCGCCTGGCGCGTCGGTTGCCCGGTGCTGCCGTTCCGTCGCGGCGCCAGTATAGGTACACTTATCCTACAAGCGGATAAGTGAAAACCCGAATGGGTTTCCGGCGGGGGCCAACGGACCTGATGCACGCGTCGGCCCGCGCCGGCGCCACCCTCAACGCCGGTGCAGCACCACCTGCGCCGCCACCGCCAGCAGCGTGAACCCGAGCATCAGCAGGCCGAGATACCAGGACCCGCCCAACGGCAGCAGGCCGACGGCAAAACCGGCAGTCGCGCCCATCATCTGCTGCATCAGGCCCGCGACGGCAGCGGCGGAACCGGCCAGCCCTGGCACCAGGCCGACGGTTCCGGCCAGGCAGACCGGCATCAGGAAACCATGGCCGATGCCGAGCAGGATCAGTGGTGCGGCAAACGCCAGTGGTGTGTCGACACCGGCCTGCGCTAGCGCGAGCATCACGACCAGGCCGGCCAGCGCCATCACCTGCCCGAGCCGCATCAGGCGCCGTTCGCCCAGGCTGCGCACCAGGCTGCTGGTGAGGTAATTGCCGCCGATGTAGGCAGCTGGCACCAGCATGATGTACCAGCCCACGCCCTGCGGCCCGACGCCGTAGCTGCCCAGGACGATCGGCGCGCCAGCGAGGAAGGCGAAGAAGGCGGCCGTGGTCAGCGACAGGATTGCCACGTACAGCATGAAGCCCGGTTCTTGCGCCAGCCGGATGTAGGCGGCGCGCATCTCGCGCAACCAGTGGGTGCCCGCGGCTGGCGTCGGGCGGCTCGGCGCAATGCCGCGCCACGCGGCGAACAACATCACCAGCGCCAGCGCAGCGATCAGCAGAAAGTTGGATTGCCAACCCAGCCACACATGCAGCTGACCGCCAACTATCGTGGCCAGCGGCGGGCACATGCCCATGGCCATGCCGATGTAGGCCATGATACGGGTGCGCTGCGGGCCTTCGAAGTGGTCCTGCACCATCGATCGCGCCACCACCATGCCGGCCGCACACCCGGCGCCTTGCAACAAGCGGGCCGCGATCAGACCGTTGAGGCTGCCAGCCATGGCCGCCAACAACGAACCGACTCCGGCCAGCACCAGGCCAGCCATCAGCACACCCTTGCGCCCGTGCCGGTCCGACAGCGGTCCGTAGACCATCTGCAAGCCGCCGAAGGTCACGACGAACGCGCTGAAGGTCAGCTGCACGCGTGCCTGGTCGGCGCCGAATATCGCGCCCCACTCCTGCATCGACGGCAGGCAGATGGTCATCGCCAGCAGTCCGAACGAGATCTGTCCAAGCAGGTTGGCGACCAGCCAGGGGCTGGCGGCGGGGCGGGAGGGGGTGGTGTTCAGGAACAAGAATGCTGGCAGCTGGAGGAATGTCAATAAAACAGGTACGACACGCGATCGCGGTCCGGGCTTGCAAGCACAATAGGACTTTGAGACTGCCGGAGAACGCTCTGTGGTTGTGAAGCCAGTTTATCGAACCCTTGGGAGCCTGCCCGCAACCACGGCACAACGTCGGGCAACTGTTCTCTGCGTGCCATGAATGGCGTCGTTGTTCTGCAGGCGGGTCTTGCAACCGCCCGCCTGCTGCCGGCCGCGGGTGGACGGGTTGTGGCACTGCGACTGCAGTCGGCGCTGCGCGACGCGGCGGTCGATGTGGTGCAGCCGTATCCCGAAGACTACTTTGATCCGCTGCGCTGGGGCAAGGGCGGCATCTATCCGCTGATGCCGTATTCCAACCGGATCGCGCGGGCGCGCGTGCGGGTCGATGGCGCCGATGTGGTTTTGGTGCCCCATCCCGACGCGGCCCCCCACACGCTGCATGGCAACGCCCATGCCTTGCCGTGGCTGTTGGAGTCGCACGGCACAGACTACGCGGTCATGGTCCTGGAGGCCGAGGCCAGTCCGGCATGGCCTTGGAGTTATGGCGGCCGCATGGCACTGCAGCTTTCGCCGTCCGCGTTGTCGGTGACCGTGTCGATCCGCAACGGCGATAACCGCACCATGCCGGCCGGTCTGGGCCTGCATCCGTATTTCCGCCATCGCCCCGATGCCGCAGTCGGTTACCGCGCCGGGGCCATCTGGCCACCGACACCGGACTTCCTCGCAACGGCGTCGCGCCCACCTTCGCCCGATGAGATCCCGTTCCCGGAGCGGCCGCTGCGCGCTGGTGGGCTGACCGATTATGTTGGCGCCTGGGACGGCCACGCGTCGGTTGAACTGCCCGAAGGCGATCGGCTGGAAATCCAGGCCGATCCCGTGTTTGCGCACCTGGTGGTACACCGGCCCGACTCGCTGGCCTACCTGTGCATCGAGCCGGTAAGCCATGTGGCGGATGGCTTCAACCTGGCCGCATGCGGAGTAACCGGGACCGGTACCTGTTCGCTGGCGCCGGGAGAGTCCCTGACCGGCAGCATGACCTTTTCCTTGCGAAAGGCTGCCCCATGAGCCTGCATTCCAGCACGCGTGTCGCCGACGTGCGCGTTACGCCGATCGCTTTTCGCGATCCGCCTTTGCTCAACGTGGCTGGCGTGCATGAGCCCTGGGCACTGCGCAGCATCATCGAGATCGAAATGACCGACGGACGTGTCGGGCTGGGCGAGAGTTATGGCGATCTGCAGACACTGGCCAACCTGGCGCTCGTGGCGCCGCAGCTGGTCGGGATCGATGTGTTCGACACCAACACATTGATCCGCATCGTCTATGCGGCAGTCGGTGGCGATCCGGATCCGGCTGCGCCATTCCCGCCAAAGGGAGACAAGGCACGCGCAACGGCAGTGGCTGCGTTCGAAGTCGCGCTGCTCGACCTGCAGGCGAAGGTGGCGGGGCAGCCGCTGTACCAGCTGCTCGGCGGTGCGGTACGTCCTGCGCTGCCGTTGAGCGCCTACCTGTTCTACAAGTTCGCTCTGCACCATGGCATGGAGCAGGACGTGGCGGACGACTGGGGCGAGGTACTGACGCCGGCGCAGATGGTCGGCGAGGCGCAGCGCATGGTCGCGCAATACGGTTTCGGTTCGATCAAGCTCAAGGGCGGCGTCTTCGCACCGGAGGTCGAGATTGACGCCCTGCTCGCGCTGCGCGATGCCTTTCCCGGCATGCCGCTGCGGATCGACCCCAATGGCGGCTGGACGGTGCAGACCACACGCCGGGTGCTGCCGGCGCTCGCCGCGAATGGCCTGCTGGAGTATCTCGAGGATCCGGTATCGACGCTGCAGGAGATGGGCGAAGTGGCGCAGTTTGCCGAAGGCATGCCGCTGGCCACCAACATGGTGACCATCGCGTTTGGTCATGTTCCGGAAACGGTGCGACTGCATGCGGTCCAGGTCATCCTGTCAGACCACCATTACTGGGGCGGTTTGCGCGCGACGCAGCAGCTGGCAACCATCGGCCGCACTTTCGGCCTCGGCATCTCGATGCATTCCAACTCGCACCTGGGTATCAGCCTGGCCGCCATGACCCATGTCGGCGTGACGATTCCCAACCTGCGCTATGCCTGCGACACACACTATCCGTGGCAGGTCGACGAGGTGATCACCGGCGGCAAACTGCCGATTCGCGGCGGGCAGCTCGCCCCGCCACCGGGCAATGGCCTGGGCGTGACGCTGGACCGCGGGCAGCTGGCGCGGCTGCATCGCAACTACCTCGATTGC
>JBBRVD010000098.1:0-14303 GCA_038247175.1 Burkholderiales bacterium
CAACCTGGTTGACGCCATGACCGAACCAGGGGTGTTGCAAGGCAGCGTCGACGAACATTGCCCAGATGGCAGGTCGAGCCTCACCAGACTTGCGGGCGATTTCGCTGGAAAAAGCCGTGGTGGCGCCCACTAGTTCCACGCTCAGCCAGGTCGTGGACATCACGCACACGACGAAAAACAGACCCAGCGCCGTCACCGCCCAGGGAGTACGTCGATCCGACCACAGGTGGCGCCAATACCAGGCCAGTGCCACGATCAATGCCAAGCCGACCCAGGCGGCACGCGAGGCGGTCAGCGCCACGCCGAACAAGAGGTACGTCGCGGCGACGCACGCGATCCAGCCCCGCACCAGTCCACGCACATGCGCCCAAGCCAGAGCCAGCACACCCCACAGCAGGAAGGTGCCGAGTTGGTTGGGTTGTCCGAAGTTCGCATACGGGCGGCCATACCAACCGCCCATAGCCCACATACCCAGTCGATCCATTCCTAGCCACTGGTTGAACTGCAGTGCCACCGACAACACCGCAGCAATAAATATGGCGAAAAAGAGATAGTCCGCCAAATGCCCGGCACGGGCGGTTTCCCATCGCGAACCGATCAGAATCGCGAGTGTAAAACCCAGGAGATAGGCGGTGCTGACCCAGGCATTGCCGAATGACACCACCAAACCCGCCGCATGCTGCAGGCCCGGGGCCAAGGCCAAACAACCCGTCACCAATGTGATGCCGAAGACAGGCGTCGACCCAAGGCGAAGCCACGTCACGGCGCCCGCTGCCACCAAAAGCATTGTGGCGGTCCAGGCGTCCTGATGGAACGAGGTCCACGGAGGGTAGTGATTCGGCAACAGCCATGCCGTCTGCAGCAGCAAGGCCCACATCACGGGCCACAATGCGGACTTCATGTGTTGTTGCACTGTAGGTCTACCTGCAGACTCAAGGCCAGTGGCCGAAGAATGGAACGTCAAAGCCACGACCGAGGCAGGAGTGTGCCGCTGTGCCGCACATGAAACAAAGGCCCCGACTGGGGCCCTTGTTTCATGTGCGGCAGTGATGAACGGATTATTTGCAGCTTGCGGGAAGGTACTTGGCGTCCATCGCAGTCACACTCGCAGTGGCCGCGCGGCAAACCCACACCACTTGGCCGTTGGCGGCCAGCGTGCCCTCGAATTCAACGCCTTTGCCAGTGATGGCGTTGTCACCTTGGGCAACGGCCAGGATCGTGCCGGTGCTAGCGGTTGCGCCTGCGTTGTATTCCACCGTTTGAACATATTTGGACTGCTGGGGCGCAACCGTAATGCTACCCATGGTTCCATTCGACTGGGCGGCTTCGGCAACCGCGACCTTGGCCGATGACGCGGCCAGGATCACCTCGGATACCTTGGCGCGGACGGTGTAATCCTGGTATGCGGGAAGGGCCACAGCTGCCAGAATGCCGATGATCGCAACAACGATCATCAACTCGATCAGGGTAAAACCTTTTTGCATGGAACGCTTCATTAAAATAACTCCTTGGGTTGAGATGACTGACACGACGATCACTGAAAACTAACGGAGCTCTATCAGCACGATCTGTGCCAGGCTCGGAAGCGCTGTTTTAAGGGAGTTTTCCGCCGGAAAAGGTCACAACACGTTGTGTAACCGGTCATTCAATGACAACAACCGGTTCATCATGACAAAAATGTCATGCCATAAATGTCACTTGATGCAGACCGAGCGAACCATCTTGATGTCCGTCAGGCCCATCAGGATCTTTTCCATGCCATCCATCTTCAGGGTCCGCATTCCGCCCTCGACCGCCTGAGCGAACAGCTCGGCGACGCGGGCGCGCTCCTGGATCAGCTTCTTGACCGCATCGTCGGACACCAGCAACTCGTGCAGGCCGATACGGCCCTTGTAACCCGTGCCGCCGCACTTGTCGCAACCGACGGCCCGGTACAGGTGCAGTTCGCCATTTTGCCCGTAGGCATGGACCCAACTGCCCACCAGCTTGCGCATCTCGCCCGCCTGATCGGACTTCCAGGCCGCGGAGTGGCGCAGCTCCTCGGCGTATTCCGCTGCGAACAGGCGTAATTCGTCTGCGTCGGGTACGTAGGCCTGCTTGCAGTCGCACAACTTCTTGGCCAGGCGCTGCGCCAGGATGCCCAGCAGAGCGTCGGCAAAGTTGAACGGATCCATGCCCATGTCCATCAATCGGGTGATGGATTCGGGCGCCGAGTTCGTGTGCAACGTCGAAAACACCAGGTGGCCGGTCAGCGAGGCCTCCACGCCCATGGAGACGGTTTCCTTGTCGCGCGACTCACCGACCATGATGATGTCCGGGTCGGCACGCAGGAAGGCCCGCATCACCAGCGCGAAATCGATGCCGGCCTTCTTGTTGATCTGCACTTGGCGCAGGCCCTTCTGGGTGATCTCGACCGGATCCTCAGCGGTCCAGATCTTCGTGTCCGGCGTATTGAGGAATTTCAGTATGGAGTGCAGCGTGGTTGTCTTGCCGGAGCCGGTCGGGCCGCAGACATAGAACAGGCCATAGGGCTTGCTGACAGTGGCTTCCAGCCGGGTCTTGTTGTGCGGCGTCAGACCCAATTTCTCCAGCGGAATCGGCTCACCCGCGGCCAGGATCCGCATCACGACGTCTTCGACGCCGCCGGCAGACGGGATGGTTGCGACCCGCAACTCGATATCCAGCGGTCCGTATTTCTTGAACTTGATCTTGCCGTCCTGCGGCTTGCGGCGCTCGGAGATGTCGAGGTCGCACATGATCTTGAGCCGGGTGACCATGGCCTGGCGGAAATGCGCTGGCACCTCGACATACGGCACCAGCGTGCCATCGATGCGAAAGCGGATGCCGGTCTTGAGTTTGCCCGGCATCGGTTCGATGTGAATGTCCGACACCTTCTGGTTGTAGGCGTCGATGATGACCTTGTTGACGAACTTGACCAGTTCGTTGTCGGCGGCGGCTGATTCCAGCGAGTCGTCGTTGTTGCCGTCGTCAATCGGCCCGCCATCCATGTCGGCCAGCAGTTGGTCAATGGACCCGCCTTCAGCCCCCGCACCGTACAGCTGGGCCAGCGTCTCGTGGAACTCGGTCAGCGTGGTGACACGGTAGGCGAACTTGGCAATGCGCGGAAACACCTGTGGCACGACGCGCGCACCCCGCACGGCCTCCGGATCAACGCACATGATGACCAGGCCATCGGGCGACTCCTCCAGCGGAATCCAGCCCTGCTCCTCGATAAACTCGCGCTTGAGCGGGCCGTGCAAGGCTTCGGAGCGGATACGCCCGGCATTGGCCGGCTCATAAGGCACGCCGAAGAAACGCGCGAGCGAGGGGCCGATCTGGGATGGCTTGACCTTGAACTTGCGCGTCAGCACCTGCTCGACCGCAAGCCCCTCGCTGCGGGCGTCGACCAGGCATTGCTCGAGCTCGGCCTCGGAGACCACACCATCGGCTACCAGGCCGTCGAACTTGGTCGCCTTGTGGCGCACCGCGTCGTTGGCCTTTTGCATGCGCTGGCGGATCGCCGTGGCCAGTGTCTTGCACAACTGGGCTACACCCTCGACCTCAAGCGCTCCAAACGGCTGATCGCTCTTGTTGTTGATGATCTGCAGCACGCCGTGCAGCACATCGCCATCGAGGATGGGCGCCACCAGCATCTGGCGGGTTCGGTACCCGGATCGCTTGTCCACTTCCTTGAGGAAGTTCAGCGAAGGATGGATCTGCTTGAGCACCTCGTCGTCGTAGACGTCGGCCAGGTTGAGTTGCTGCTTGCTGAAAGCCACGTAACCGGCCAGGCTTTGCGGCGAGATCGGCAGCTTGAGGTCGCGGCTGCTGTTCAGTCCGGTCTTGACCTTGGACACGATCGCGCTGCGGTCATCGTTGACCGCGTACAGCGTCAGCCGATCCGCATGGAGCAACTTGCAGATGTCCTGGCTGGTGTCCAGCATGATCTGGTCCAGGTTCTCCGTGTCGTGGATCCGGGACGTGACATGGTGCAGCTGCTTGTAGAACAGCGCCTCGAAGGTAATGCCGCGTTTGTCCGGCGGCAGTTTCTGACTTTCAAAGAAAGCCTGCTCCGACGAGCGGTCACCTGCGGCGGGCTTGAGTACTGCGCTCACCAGGCCACCTTGTTCGGGTTACACAACGGGTTTGGCATACAGAGGGCGGCCCGACGGCACGCTGGCCACCGCTGCAGGGCAAACGCCACGGCTGGGTCTGGCATCGCGAGCGGGTGCCGCGTCACAGGTCGAACTCCTGTCCGGCACGCAGCCAGCGAATGTCATGGGTCACGTTGGGCCCGGAAATGGACGTTTCGTCGAATTTCTGGATCTCAGCCATGATCAGGTCGGTTTCCGCCGGTTTGGTATGGGTGATGTAGATCGGATAGCGCTGATCGTTCCGGATGTTGTCCAGCTCGTCGGCCAGCACACCCGGCGACAGATGCAGACTGAGCTTGGCCAAATCCTTTTCGCGGTTGCTGAACGCTGTCTCGATCACCAGCATCGCCACATTGAGTTGGTTCACCCGCTCCCAAAATGCCGGGTTACGTTCGGTATCGCCAGAAAACACCCAGCAACCGCTGCCCGCCGTCACGGCATAACCGACCGCGGGCACTGTGTGGACCGCCGGCAGCACTTCGAGCAGCTTGCGATTGACCTCAAGCGTCTGGCCGATCTCAATCTCGTGGAAGCTGATGAACGGGGCCTCGGGCGTCGGTATCCGGCTGAAATCAGGCCAGATGATGTCATTGAAGATGTGAGCCTTGAGCGCCTGGATGGTTCCCGCCAGCGCATGGATCTTCAGGGTTTGCTGGCGCCGCGAAGCGACTGCATCCACCATCAACGGCAATGCTGCCACATGGTCCAGATGCGAATGCGTCAGGAAGACATTTTCGATCCGGCACATTTCGTCGAGCGACAGGTCGCCCACGCCGGTGCCGGCGTCGATCAGCATGTCGCTGTCAATCAGGAAGGACGTGGTCCGGCAGTCCTTGGCGATGGCGCCGGAACAGCCCAGCACACGCACTTTCATGTCGGCCTCTATTTCGTTTCGAAATTCGTCGCACCATCCCACTCAAGGTCGAACGGAAGCAGCCGCATTGAGGCTACACGATCGGAGTAGAGATGATAAAGGTACTTTTTGGCATTCATGCGCAACAAATTCATCATCAGCAGATCGCACTGGTCCCAGTCCTGGGCGCGGTAGGCCTTCAGAAAGGCCGCCCAGGTCTTGAGTTCCGCCTCGGTCTCGGCACCAATGCGGTTGTTCGGCGCCACCGGCCAGAATATGGACACCGCCTGGTCCTTGCCCTTGACCCGGACCAGGTCCAGCTCCTGCCAGCCAAAGGCTGGCGCCAGCTTGCGCGCCGACTCGCTGACAACGGTGTCCACGCCATACACCTTGGACAAGCCCTCAAGTCGGGACCCGAGGTTCACCGCGTCGCCAATCACGGTGTAGCTCTTGCGGATGTTGGAGCCCATGTCACCGACACACATATTGCCGGTGTTGACGCCAATGCCGATACCGATCTCCGGAATGCCCTTGGCGCGGTGCTCCTCGTTGATGCCGCGCACCGCATGGGCCATCTCCATCGCCGACTTGACCGCCAGGTGGGCATGCTCGGGGGTTTCCACTGGCGCGCCCCAGAACGCCATTACGCAATCGCCCATGTATTTGTCGATCGTGCCGCGGTTGGTGCGGATGATGCCGGTCAGCCGGGTGAAGACGCCATTGAGCAGGGCCTGCAGCTGTATCGGTTCCATCTGCTCGGACATCTTGGTGAAACCCCGCATGTCGCAGAACATCACCGTCATCTCCCGGTTCGTCGCCGCCATGCTGTAGCTGTCCGGGTCCTTGACCATCTCGTCGACAAGTTCGGGCGGCACATAGGTGCCGAACAACAGCGCCAGTTCCCGTTTGGAGCGGCTCTCGACGAAATAGCCATAACTCATGTTGAGTGCAAACGCGGTCACGCCCATGACCATGGCGCTGGCCAGCGGCAGCACCAAACCGGCGCCCAGGTAAAGCCACAGGTTGAGCGCCGCGACCGCTGCCAGCACCAGCACGCTGAGAATCACGGCGCGCGTGGCGCTCACCAGCGGCAGCGCAAAGGCCAGGATCAAGCCGGACAGCAGCAGCACCAGCACTTCATAACCGACCGCATAGTCGGGCTTGACCAGCGTCTTGCCATCGAGCAGGCCCGAAATCACATTGGCATGGGCTTCGACACCCGGATAGACCTCGCCGACCGGCGTGACCCGCAGGTCCTGCAGGCCCGGAGCTGTCGTGCCGACCAGTACGATCTTGTCCTTCAAAGTCTCGGGTGCCATGGTCCTGTTCAGCAGATCCGCCGCCGACACATACCGGAATGAGCCTCCCTTGGGACCCCCGAAACCACGGAACGGTATCAATGCCGACACCTGCTCGTCGACCGGTATCGCAAGCGTCTTGCCACCGAGCTTGAGTTGTATGCTCTCGAGACCCTGGTAGGTGCGCGCCAGCATCCGCTCCTTTGGAAAACCGGGTGCGACCGAGGGCAGTCCCGCCAGCAGCCGGAACATCGCCAGCGCCAAGGATTCGTAGTACTTGCCCTGGTAATCGGCGATCAGCGGCAGGGAACGCACAACACCGTCGCGCTCGGGAATCGGGTTGAAATGACCGGCAATCGGTGCGGCCTTTGCAATCGAGGCGATGTTGGAGCCGTATCCGTTCCAGGTGGTGAACTTGATGGGTCGGCCCTGCAACGCGGACTTGTCCATCACCGGCTCGGGCAGCACGCCCGAGGTAAATCCGTCCCGGTCGCCGGTCAGGTAATACCCCAGCACCACGGCACGTCCTTCGAGCGACTTGGCAAACATGGCATCGTAGTCCAGCGCGCCCTGCATCTGACGCAGCTTGTCGATGAAACCCGGCTGATCGCGCAATTCGTTCTGCGCCATCTCGCGCAGTCGCTTGAGGCCCGAGCTGTCGTCGGGCTCGGCAAACACGACGTCGAATCCGAGCAGCGCGATTTTCTGACGATCGAACAGTTCGTTCGTCAGTTCGGCGAGTCGGTTGCGGCTCCAGGGCCAGCGACCGACCTCAGCGAGGCTTTTCTCATCGATGTCGACGATGACCACGCGCTCGTCGAACGTGCCGGGCATGGTGGCACGCAAGCGCGTGTCATAGATGATGTTGTCCAGCCGCTCCAACACGCCAAGACGCATGACGCCGGCCGCATGCAGCAATGCAAATACCAGGGGCAGCAGCGTGACGACGATCCGGGGCCAGTGCTTGATGAGTGCACCCATCTCAGCATCATCCAGCAGGCGTGCGAGCCGCCACGGGGATCAACAACCGGTCCTCCGGCAATTCAACCCTGCACGAACTGCATCTGGGTGCCGGCCAGTTCGATCAGGTCACCGTTCTTGAGCGACACCGGATCGGTGCCGATGGCCGCGCCGTTGAGCGACGGGTTCCCGGCACCTTCGACATGGTGAACCACGTAGCCATGCTGGCGCTTGGTGATCGCAGCCACCGCGACACCTGGCTTACCGATCGTCGTCACCACCTTGGTCAGGGGAACCTCCCGACCGGCTGCCGCACCGGACAAGACCTTGATCGATGCCTGCGCGAGGGAACTGCCCACCATCGGCGCCGCTGCTGGGCGCGCGCCAAGGCCACTCGGAACCGACGTGGGCCCCGAAACCGACGGCGGACCACCAAACGACGATGATGGCGCGGCCATGCCGCCCGGCCCCGACTTGACCATCATGGTCTTCTCGAAGCCTTCGCTCGTCGCCTCGCCGACAAACTTGATCTTGTACTTGCCAACTTCGACCGTGTCGCCGTTGTGCAACTGCTGCTTCTTGACGGCCTTGCCATTGACATAGGTACCGTTCGTGCTGTTGAGGTCTTCGATGAAGACATCGCTGCTGGCCATCTGGAAAACCGCATGTTCCCCGCTGATGGCCAGGTTGTCGATCACCACGTCGTTGTACGGACGACGGCCCAAGGTGGTCCGATCTTTCGTCAGCTGGACCTCCTTGATCACGACACCATCGATCGATACGATCATTTTCGGCATGACCGACTCCTATTTCCAAGACAGAATTTCATATTACACATGAGCTTACTATTTTCCCAACAGTCTGGAGATCAGGCCACGCTTCTCGGTCGCAGGCTCGGCCAGGACCAGCAGAACCGAGATATTGTCTCGGCCACCATGTTCATTCGCGACCGCAATCAGGATGTCCGCCTTCTGGTCCATCGGCACGGGCCCCCCGAGGATACTGGCAATTTCGGCATCGTCAACCATATCGGACAAACCGTCTGAACACATCAGGTAGCAGTCGCCGGATTCGACCTGGTGCTCGTTGACCTCGAGCATCACGGCATCTTCGACACCCAGCGCACGCGTCACCAGGTTCTTGATCGACGAGCCGGCGGCCTGCGCCTGCGTGATCAGGCCGGCATCGATCTGCTCCTGCAACAGCGAGTGGTCCTTGGTGATCTGGCTCAAGATGCCGCCGCGCAGGCGATAACAGCGCGAGTCGCCGATGTGGCCCAGGATCAGCGTGGCCTCGTGGAACACACCGACGACCAGCGTTGTGCCCATGCCGGAATACTGAGGGTTGGAACCGGAGGCGTTGAAGATGGAGCGATTCGCGTTATCGACGCAGATCTCCAGCGCCCGCCGGATTTCCTTCACTTTGGCCTGCTTGCCGGTTTCGGCCAGCCAGCGCGCCATCTCCGACTTGATGAAGGCGGTGGCCATGCCACTGGCGATCTCACCGGCGTTGTAACCGCCCATGCCATCGGCCAGCACACCGACATGGGATGCCTCGTCGATGACCACGGCATCTTCGTTGTTATCTCTGGCCCGGCCCGGATCCGTGCGAGAAAAATACGTGTAGTGGATCATGGGCGGATCAGATTTCGACATCCGGCACCGTCGAGCCAGCGGGGCCCGGCTTGTCGTCACGCCTGGGCTGATGCACCACCGTCTTCTCGAACGCGTCGGTGGGAGTTGCAGCCCGGTTAACCTGGTGCACGACGGTCTTCTCGAACGCATCGTCCGATGGCTTTGCCGCGCGCGTGTCGTGCACGACGGTCTTCTCGAACGCATCGTCCGATGGCTTTGCCGCGCGCGTGTCGTGCACGATGGTCTTCTCGAACGGGGCCGACGCCGCGGACGTGGCAAGTACCGCGGTCTTGTCATGTCCGCCCGCACCAGCGGCCACGGCGCTGGTTGCCTGCATCCGGCCCGTCGCGGCGGCAGCGCCGGCCGAGGAGCCGCCACCGAATTGCGCCAGTGCCGAGCGCAGGTCGGCGGCAAACTGGTCGCCGTCCTGGTAGCGGGTCTCCGGCCGTTTGGCCATGGAAAGCGCCACCAGATTGGCCAGCACTTCGGGCAATTCGGCGCGGATGGAGCGAACATCTGCCGCCTCTTCGTTGGCGATCTTGTACATCAGTTCGGCCATCGAATCGCCACGGAACGGCAACACGCCGGTCAGCATCTGGAACAACATTACGCCCAGCGAATACAGGTCGGAGCGGCCGTCCACCTTCTTGCCGGCCAGTTGCTCGGGCGACATGAAGCTGGGTGTACCCAGCACCAGGCCGGTCTTGGTCTTGCTGGAGTCGGTGATGCGCGCAATACCGAAATCGGTGACCTTCACCGTATCGGTGCCATGCTCGTACATGATGTTGGCCGGCTTGATATCCCGATGCACCACATTCTGGCGATGGGCGTATGCGAGAGCCTCCGCCACCCGCGCCACGATGGACAACACCCGCGGGACGGGTAGCAGGTTGCCGCCCTTGCAGTAATCCAGCAGATCCTTGCCCTTGAGGAATTCCATCGCGATATACGCCAGGTCATGCTCCTCGCCCGCATCGAAGATGGTGACGATGTTCTGGTGCTGCAAGCGGCCGGCGGTTTCAGCCTCGCGGAAAAAGCGCTCGCGCGCATCGACCAGGTCGTCGCCCGAAAACTCCTGGGACAGAGCCATGGTCTTGATCGCGACAACACGACCGATTTTCGGATCCTTGCCCAGATAGACAACGCCCATGGCGCCCTTGCCCAGTTCCTTGTCAACCTGGTAACGACCCAGCATCGGCTTCTCGACCGAACCGCCATCGAGCAACATGGTGCCGCCGGGGTGCGAACCGCCACCGCCAAGCATGACGGTCTCGGACAGGTTCTTGGCCCGGTTTAGCTTGGCCTGCAGGTCCTTGTAATCCTTGTCATAGGTGGCCATGTGCTGGTAGACCGCCTCCGCCTTGTTGAACTGGCGCTTGCGTTCGAAATCCAGCGCCAGGCTGTACAGGTTGCCCATGACGGCATCACCAAACGGAACCCGGCGAAAACGGTCGAATGCAGCGTCCAGCTGCCCTTGCCCCTGCAAGGCCAGTCCCATCATCCGGTTGGTCTCGGCCGACTCCTCGTCCGACTTGAGCTTGCCGGCCTCGGTTACCAGGAAACGCTTGGTTGTCAAAGCCAGATGGCCGACGGCCAGCAACATGGCGGGCAGCACGAGCTTGATCCAGGTTGCATTGCCCGAGAGCAAGCCGAACTCGGCCCCCAGCAGCGCGATGAACAGCACCAGCGTCACGATGGCCGCGGTGCCGGCAGACAGGCGAGGCAGCACCGCGATGATGTAGCTGGCGACCAGCAGAAAAACCGCCAGTGTGGCCCAGACACCCCAGCCCGGCTGCACAATGAAGTGCTCTCCCAGAATGCTCGAGGTGATGTGCGCAATCGTCTCGGCCGGCGACAGGCCGGCACTGCCAGGCACCGGGAACTGCACGCCCACACCGGCAGCCGTTGCGCCGATGATCACGATCTTGTCGGCATACTTGGTGGCCGGAATCTTGCCGGTGAGCACGTCGTAGAACGAATCGACGGCGAAAGCCGGACGGCCATCACGCGCTTTGTAGAACTGCGGCAGCATCAGCGCGCCTTCATCGGTCCTCACGCGCAGTCGTCCGATCTGCACCGATTCGCCAACATTGAGCTTGACGTCGCCAGGGCCCAGGTTCAGACTTTTGACTGCCGCCAGCAACGCCATCGACGGAACCGCATTGCCGTAGTAGTTCACCAGGAGCGGCTCCAGACGCACCGAGCCATCGACATCCTGGATCTGGTTCAGGTGAGCGACACCGGCAGCCGCGCTGCCAATCATCTCGATCGGCACCTGGCCGCTGATGGCAGGGACAGCAAACCCGTCCTGCGCCGGGATCGTGCTCTTGAGCACGAAGTCGGGCAAGGGCTTGTCCGGATTGCCCTGCGGCTCGCCCAGCGCAAAGACCAAGGGCACCAGCACGTTGCCGGCGTTGCGGATGCTGGCAGCCAGCACGGCATCGGTATCGAGCTCCAACTCGGCCTGGGCGATCACCCGGGCCAGCGGGTCATTGGCAGCATCTGCATTGGCCGGCAGCAGCGACTTCATCTGGCGAATGAAGCTCAACCCGCGATCCACCTGCGGCTCGATGAAAAAAACAGTTTCGACGATAGTCTTGGCCTTGGCGGCCGCCAGCTGGTCGATCAGCTTGGCGTGGATGTCGCGCGACCAGGGCCAGCGGCCGATATTGGCAATGCTCTGGTCGTCAATGGCGATGATGGCGATGCGATCGGATGGAAGCCGGGAGGTGCTGGTGCTGCCGAAGTCGTAGAAGCGGCGCTCCAGCGTGCCGATCAGATCGGTGATCTGGTTGAGCAGCAGGACCGCAACAACCACTGCAACGCCTGCAAACCAATCCGTGCGCCAGAACTGAGCATTTTTCGAAGATGATTTTGTTGCCACGTTCCAATCCACCCGATCATTTGATTCGACTTTGCACGGCGCACGTGTCCCGGAAACAGCCCCAACCCCCCGCCTACTCCAAGAGAGTAGGCAACGTTAGCAGACCCCGCCGTGGCAGACAAGAGACATGTTGACGCTTACTTGTCGTTTTTTTGCACCTGCTGCCAGTCCATCTCGGCACCGCCGGGACGCCAAGACAACGAGGTACTGGCCATCGATACGGCAGGTTTTCACGCTGCCGGTCTGGCGCGCCCGCGTATCACCACACCCGCAAAACAGACCAGCAAGGCACCGCCAATGCCCAGACCGTAATACCAGGTCCGTGTCTGTGGCAACCAGTCGACGACGGCCGGATCGGTATGCGCCATCGTGCCAGCGATCCAACCCAGCAACATGCCGCCGATGGTGATGATGATCGGGAAACGATCCATCAGCTTGAGCACCATCTGGCTGCCCCAGATGATGATGGGCACGCTCACCAGCAGGCCGAAGATGACCAGCGGCAGTTGGTGCTGCTCACCGGCACCGGTTGCCGCGCCGGCGATCGCGATCACGTTGTCCACGCTCATGACCAGGTCTGCGACGATGACGGTCTTTACCGCCGCCCAAAGGCGGTCGCTGCCTTCGATGCTTGAGTGCTCGTCTTCGTCACCGGGCGCCAGCAGCTTCACGCCGATCCAGATCAGCAGCACCGCGCCGACCAGTTTCAGGTAGGGCACGGCCAGCAGCGTCAAAGCGAAGGCGATCAACACCACGCGCAGGAAGATCGCGCCGGCAGTGCCCCACAAAATACCCTTGGTGCGCAGCTCGGGCGGCAACTTGCGGCAGGCCAGCGCAATGACCACGGCATTGTCACCGCCAAGCAGGACGTCGATCATGATGATCTGACCGACGGCAAGCCAGAAATGCGCGGTTAGGAACTCTTCCACGTTAGACCTTCAATGGCTCTCCAGAGCATGGGCCTTGCCACGTTACCGGAACCCTGTGGGCGGGAATGACGCAGTCATTGCCTGGGGGTGCTCTGGCATGTCGGCTGACGCACCATTCTTCGGACGGCATCTGGCAGGGGGAGCAGGCGGCGCTTGCTCGCCTACAGGACCGACTTCAGCAGCTTGCCCATCTCCGACGGGTTGCGCGTGATCTTGAAGCCGCACGCTTCCATGATCGCCAGCTTGGCGTTAGCGGTGTCGTCGCCACCCGAGATCAAGGCGCCCGCATGGCCCATGCGCTTGCCGGCCGGCGCGGTCACGCCGGCGATGAAGCCGACCACCGGCTTCTTCATGTGATCCTTGCACCAACGTGCAGCTTCTGCTTCGTCAGGGCCGCCGATCTCGCCGATCATGATCACCGCGTCGGTATCCGGATCGTCATTGAAGGCCTTCATCACGTCGATATGCTTCAGGCCGTTGATCGGATCGCCGCCGATGCCCACGGCGCTGGACTGGCCCAGGCCGATATCTGTCAGTTGCGCCACCGCTTCGTAGGTGAGCGTGCCGGAACGTGACACGACGCCGATGCGCCCCTTGCGGTGGATATGGCCTGGCATGATGCCGATCTTGATTTCATCCGGAGTGATCAGGCCGGGACAGTTCGGGCCCAGCAGCAAGGTATTCTTGCCTCCAGCCGCAACCCGGGCCTTCATCTTGTTGCGCAGCAGGAGCATATCGCGCACCGGGATGCCCTCGGTGATGCAGATGGCCAGGTCCAGGTCCGCCTCGACGGCCTCCCAGATCGCGGCCGCCGCACCGGCCGGCGGCACGTAGATGACCGACACCGTGGCACCGGTCTTGGCGGCGGCATCCTTCACCGAGCCGAAGATCGGGATACCGAAAATCGACTCGCCGGCCTTCTTCGGGTTCACGCCCGCCACGAAGCAGTTCGCGCCATTGGCATATTCCTGACACTTCTCGGTATGGAACTGCCCGGTCTTGCCGGTGATGCCCTGCGTGATGACCTTGGTGTCTTTGTTGATCAGAATGCTCACTTGAACTCCTTGACCTGCGGGTGCGCGGTTGCCAGGGACTTCCCTGGTGTAGCGCGCCCGGGTATCTCGTTGGTTGACCGGTTGGGAAACTACTGGACTGCAGCGACGACTTTTTCAGCCGCCTCGGCCATGGTGTCCGCGCTGATGATCGGCAGCCCGGACTCGGCGAGCATCTTCTTGCCCAGTTGCTCGTTGGTGCCCTTCATGCGCACCACCAGCGGGACGTTGAGATTGGTCGCGCGGCATGCAGTGATGATGCCGGTGGCAATCGTGTCGCATTTCATGATGCCGCCGAAGATGTTGACCAGGATCGCCTTGACTTTGTCGTTCTTGAGCATGATCTTGAAGGCCTCGGTGACCTTCTCGGGCGTGGCGCCTCCGCCCACGTCCAGAAAGTTCGCCGGCTCAGCGCCATACAACTTGATCGTGTCCATGGTCGCCATTGCCAGGCCGGCGCCGTTGACCAGGCAGCCGATGGTGCCGTCCAGGCTGATGTAGGCCAGATCGAACTTGCTGGCCTCGACCTCGGCCGGGTC
>JBBRVD010000099.1:0-14134 GCA_038247175.1 Burkholderiales bacterium
ACGCGCCATGCTGATGCTGGGTAAAGCCAAGAATGTGGTCGAGGATTTTGCTGCTGTTCAATTGACCGCGCCGGGAGCGAAGGCGGAGTTTCAAACGACCTTGGCAACCGCACACGCTGCGCTGGGCTCAGCCGAGCGGTTCAAGACCGCGTTGGCGGCAGCGCTGGAGGCGGATCCCGCCTATGCGCCGGCCTTGTTGATGCAGGCCGGTCAACTGGCGCAAGAACGCAAGTTCGACGAGGCGCAAGGCATCATTGACTCCATTTTGACCAAGGATGCCAAGAACGCCGAGGCCTGGAAATTCAAGGGCGATCTGCTTCAGATCAGCAAGAACCAGCCGGACGAGGCTCTGAAAGCCTATCGCACGGCGGTCGAGATCAGTCCCCGTTATCTGGTCGCGCATGTCGCCATACTGAGCCAGTTGTTCCGCCAGGGAGACCTCGATAACGCGGGCAAGCAGATGGTGGAGCTGAAAAAGGTCGCACCGAATCAACCGCAGACGCGGTATTTCGACACCATGCTGGCATTCCAGAAAAAGGACCTCAAGTTGGCTCGAGAGTTGTCTCAGCAACTGATCAAGGTGGCTCCCGACAATGTTCAGTCGCTGTTGCTGGCCGGTACCATCGAGTTGCAATCGAATTCGCTGGTACAGGCGGAAACCTATCTTTCCAAGGCAGTGCAGTCTGCACCGAACTTCGTGCTGGCACGCCAGATGTTGACCAGCACTTACCTGCGCACCGGCCAGCCGGAGAAGGCGCTGTCCACCTTGCAGCCGGCGCTCAAGGGTGAAGACCAGGACCCAAGGACCAATGCCTTGGCCGGCGAGGTCTACCTGCAAAGCGGCGACGTCAAGAAGGCCGAGGAGTATTTTGCGAAGGCGGCGAAGCAGGATCCGAAAAACTCGCGTTCCCGCACCGCATTGGCCCTCACGCAGATGGCGGGAGGCAAGGAGTCCGGTTATGGCGATTTGCAGGCTGTGGCGGATTCCGACAGCGGGACCACCGCCGATCTGGCGCTGATCAGCGTCAACCTGCGCCGTGGTGACTATGACAAGGCACTGGTGGCGATTGCCGCGCTCGAAAAGAAGCAGCCGGACAAGCCCTTGGCAGCAAACCTGCAGGGCCGTACCTTGTTGGCCAAGAAAGATCTGGCGGGTGCCCGCAAGGCCTTCGAACGCTCGCTGACGATCGACCCCGCGTATTTCCCGTCGGTGGCCAGTCTGGCCGCGCTCGACATGGCAGACAAGAAGCCGGAGGACGCACGCAAACGTTTCCAGGCTGTGCTGGCAAAAAACCCGCAGCAACCTCAGGCATTGCTGGCCATGGCGGAAATACGTGCGCGAGAAGGTGGCAACAAGACCGAGGTGGCGGAACTCATCACCAAGGCGGTGACCGCCAACCCCACCGAGAAGTTGCCCCGCTTGCTGCTCATCGACCTGTATTTGCGCAGCAAGGACGACAAGCTGGCGTTGTCCGCGGCGCAAAATGCGGTGGCGGCGATTCCCGACAGTCCGGAACTGATGGAAGCACTGGGACGCTCGCAACTCGCATCCGGCGACACCAATCAGGCGTTGATCAGTTTCAACAAGGCGGCAACTCTGCAGCCCAACTCTCCGCTACCCCATCTGCGCATGGCTGAAGCGCATATGGCGGCCAAGGACAAGACTGCAGCCGCGCAAAGCCTGCGCAAGGCGCTCGAGGTCAAGTCAGACCTTATCGACGCGCAACGCGGACTGATCCTGATCGCAGTCGACGCCAAGAATTACCAGGAGGCAACGACGATTGCGCGCTCGATGCAAAAGCAGCGCCCGACCAACGCGTTGGGGTACCAGTTCGAAGGCGATGTCGCGGCCCTGCAGAAGAAATGGGACGCGGCCGCCGATGCCTATCGCGCCGGGCTCAAACAGGGCGCTTTCCCCGAGTTGGCCTCCAAGCTGCATGGATCCCTCAACGCGGGCGGCAAAGCGGCCGACGCCGACAGGTTGGCAGCCAGTTGGCTCAAGGACAACCCCAAAGAGCCGATTTTTCCGCTGTATCTGGCCAGCCAGGCCTTGAGTCGCAACGACCTGCCCGGCGCCGAAAAACTGTACCGCAGTGTGATCCAGATCTCGCCGAACAACGCCATCGCCTACAACAACCTGGCCTGGGTCACCGGGCAGTTGAAGAAGGACGGCGCCATTCCATTGGCGGAAAAAGCCATAGCACTGGTACCGAACCAGCCGGCCTACCTCGACACCCTGGCCATGTTGTTGTCGGATAGCAACGATTACACCAAGGCCCTCGAATGGCAAAACAAGGCCATCGCCTTGCAGCCCCAGAACCCGCTTTATAAACTCAACCTGGCCAAGATCCATATCAATGGTGGCAAGAAGGATCTGGCGCGCAAGGAACTGGAAGAGTTGGCCAAGCTGGGCGACAAGTTCCCGGCGCAAAAGCAGGTCTCGACCTTGATGCAGTCACTGTGACCATTTGCCACCGACGTGGCCGGGCGCTGGAGCCTGCGACAACGCCTGGTCCCGGAGCGCCGGGACTGCCAGGCGCCATCGCGCGTCATTGCGCGGCGGACCTGGCGCGGCGCACATCGATTGCCGCCTTCACGCTGGCTGCCATCGGTTTTTTCGCTGGATCACAGGCCCGTGCCGGCTTGCCGGAAACCGTGGCCCTGCTCAAGCCTGCCCTGCTCGTCGTCGGCAGCTTCCGTGCCACCGACAGCCCCCGCTTTCGCATGCGTGGCACCGGGTTTGTCGTTGCCGATGGCAACCACGCGATCACCAATGCCCATGTGTTGCCCGAGGCCGACGAGAACATGGCCGGCATGTCGATCGTCGTTCAGGTTCGCCGGCCCAGCGGCGATTTGTCGATGCGCCAAGCCACCGTGCTCAAAGTCGACCGGGTCCACGACCTCGCGCTGATGCGCTTCGAAGGTGCTGCCGCTCCCGCGTTGCGGATTGGCGACTCCGATGCCGTGCGCGAAGGGCAGGCCGTGGCCTTCATGGGATTTCCGATCGGGGGTGCGCTGGGTTTCTCGCCCGTCACCCACCGCGCATTGATCTCCTCGATCACCCCGGCCGCAATGCCCACACCAACAGCCCGCGTCCTCAACGAGGCCACGATCCGCGGTGTGCGCGCCGGCCCGTTCGATATCTTCCAGCTTGACGGAACGGCTTATCCGGGTAACAGCGGCGGCCCCTTGTTCGACCCGGAGTCGGGCGAGGTGCTTGGTGTTGTCAACATGGTGTTCATCAAGGGCTCGCGCGAGTCGGCGCTGAGCCAACCCTCGGGTATCAGCTACGCCATTCCATCCCGGTTCGTCGCGGCGCTGATCGAAGACGGGTTGCGCAAGTAGATGCGCCAGCGGCGTGCGGACGGGCGCGCCGATCAATCCGCCAGGAACTTGGTGGCGTTCTCCAGATCGTCGTGCGTGATGCCCGTGTTCAAGGCACCCACGAACTTGCGCCAGGCCAGGTCGGGTTCGGCCAACGTGAATCCATAAAAAATCTTTCCGCCCGACACCTTGCCGCGCACGGCCATCGCCCGTACCGTCGATTGCTCGTTGTTGCCCAACTCGACTGTCGCATCGCCCCAGACCCGCACCGGTATTTCCGACTCGGCATGTGCCAGGAAGCCGAAGATGGAGAGCTCCACCACCCGCAGGCTGGTCACCAGCGGCCTGCTGTCCTCGCCCTGCACCAGAAAGTTGCCCGGACACTTGAGCGAGTAACGCTGATGCTGGCGCAGATGCTTGCCGCTCTTGGGCGGCTCGCTCATCGTGGGCAGCATCTTCTGGTGCTGGGGCTGGTCGTAGATCGCCTGCAGCAGCATCTTCTCGCGATTCGTCAGATGCTCGAAGACCTGGGTGCGCTGGTTGAAGAAGTAATCCAGCAACTCGGTTGTCATCACCGGGTCGTTGGTCGTGTGGTAGCGCCGCTGCGGTAGCTGGATATTCGGCAACTCGGTACGCACGAAATACTCGTGCAGGTTCTGGCGCTGCGGCTTCTTGCCGTAGGTCTCCTTGTATTTTCGTGGCGCGCTGCGCAGGTCCAGCGTCGCGCCCACGGCTGGCGCTCCGTTGGCAAAATCATAGTTGTCGACCTTTTGCTCTGCCAGCCGTTTGAAGAACAGCAACGATTCGTACATCTCGATCCGGTTCGGGTGGACTGCGATCACCAGGTGGCGGGTATCGAAAAAGGTCGTGCAGTATTCATACATGAACTTCATCAGCGGGAACAGGATCGCGCCCCCAGTCTTGCGAAAGTCCGGATGCACCGCCAAAGCCGACACCTCGGCGATCTTGCCGCCACGCGCGCGCACCGCCTTGAGGTCGAAGATGGCCTGCAGCGGAAACCCGAACACGCTCTCGCGGATCAGCGACAGGGTGCCCACCACCTGGCCGTCGAACTTGGCGCACAACGTGGTTGTAGTCGGTAACGCGTGGTAGATCGTGGCCCGCAGCCCGGACGGCACCGGTTTCATGAAGCCGCTGCTCACATAGGCGTCGTGCAGCAGCCGGAAACAGGCCTCGAGTTCTTCCTGGGTCTCCGCGATCTTGAGCACCAGGCGCGCGTCGGGCGCCGGGTCGCAATCGACGAAGGAGCGGAAGATAGCGAACCGCACCGATTGCGGGAACAGGGAAAAAACCTTGCGCAGACCGTTGCGCCAGGCCTTGTGGATGTTGGACAGCAGCGACCGCTTTTTCACATGTGCCTCCTCGCTGCGTGCTGTTGATTGCCTGTCAGATCACACGTCCAGCAGACCACATGCCGCATCAACGCCCGTATTTGTCTTCCAGTCGTACGATGTCGTCTTCGCCCAGGTAGGTGCCCGACTGCACCTCGATCATCTCCAGTTGCACCCGTCCCGGATTCTCCAGCCGATGCGTGGTACCCAGTGGAATATAGGTCGATTCGTTTTCCGACACCAGGAAGCTTTCCTCACCCCGCGTCACCTTGGCCGTCCCGCAGACGACGATCCAGTGCTCCGCGCGGTGGTGATGCATCTGCAGTGACAGGGTACCACCCGGCTTGACCACGATGCGCTTGACCTGGAACCGGGCCCCGGCATCGACGCTGTCGTACCAGCCCCAGGGCCGGAACACCTTGCGATGGGTCTGCCCCTCGTGGCGCCCGCCTTGCTTGAGCGCGTCGACGATTTTTTTCACGTCTTGCGTGTGGTCCTTGTGCGCGACCAGCACCGCGTCTGGCGTCTCCACCACCACCAGGTCGCTTACGCCCACGCAGGCCACCAGCCGGTTGCCGGACAGTGCCAGCGTGTTGCGGCAATCGTGCAGCATCACGTCGCCCTGCCCGACATTTCCGTTGGCGTCCTTGGGCAGCACTTTCCACAACGCATCCCATGCACCGACGTCGGACCAGCCCGCCTGCAGCGGAATCACGACACCGGTGGGCAACCCGGCAACCGCGCCGACACTCTCGCGGCTGTGGGTGGTGATGCGCTCCATCACCGCATAGTCGATCGAGTCGGACGGACAGGCCGCAAACGCCTCCTTGCCCACGCGCGCGAAGTCACCGTCGCGCGCCGCTGCGCGCCAGGCTTGCTCGCAGGCTTGCAGAATGTCACCACGGCAACGGCCGATGGCCGATAACCAGACTGAGGCGCGCAGCATGAAGATGCCGCTGTTCCACAGGTAGGAGCCTTCATCGAGATAGGTTTGCGCGGTCTTCAGGTCCGGCTTCTCGACGAAACGGGCAATCAGCCGGGCCGCTGCGCCGATACCGTGGGCAGAGGGCACAGGCGCACCGCTCTGGATATAGCCATAACCGGTTTCGGGCGCATCCGGCGTGATACCGAAGGTCACCACCATGCCTTGCGCCGCCAGTTGCGCGCCTTGGCGCGTCACATCGCGGAAGGCCTCGGTGTCCAGGATCACATGATCGGCCGGCATCACCAGCAGCACCGGATCGTTGGCGTCATCTGCCATTGCCGCCAGTGCCGCCAGCGTCAGGGCCGGCGCCGTGTTGCGCCCTATGGGTTCGAGCACGATGGTGCCGGGTTTGCCCATCAGCCGCAGCTGTTCGGCGATCACGAAGCGGTATTCTTCGTTGCACACCACCATCGGTGCGGCCAGCGCACGACCGATGCCGTCGGTGCGGCGCACGGTGGCCTGCAACAGCGAGTCTTCGCCAATCAGGGGCAGCAGCTGCTTGGGGTATTTCTCGCGTGACAGCGGCCACAGCCGGGTGCCGGAGCCGCCGGACAGAACCACTGGCTGCACGCGCACATCGGCCGGCAAGTCTTGTGCGGTCACCATGCGTTGTTCCCCAAGAAGATATCAGCCACGGGCATCGCCCCAGCGCAACTCGGCCGTCTCGTCGCCCTGGTACAGGGTCTTGCCAAAACGGTTCACGCAATATTGCGGCGACACGATCATGTCCTCGAAACACATGCCCACGCCGATACGCGTGTACTCGAACAGGATGCTGCGCCGCACCGTCGCCTTGGCGCGCAACGTGGAGCCGTGCCCGATCCAGGCCGGCCCGACGATGCTCGCGCCGGGCTCGATACACACGCTGGAGCCGATATACACCGGGCCCTGGATATCGACCTCGTCCCACGGAATACGCGTGTTGATGCCCACCCACACACCGGGCCGCACTTCACGCCCGGGCATGTTCATCTGCGCCACGTCGCCGCGCAACACCCGCTGCAGCACCGACCAGTAGTCGCTGACCCGGCCGATGTCGATCCAGTTGAAGAATCGGCTCTGCGCATAAAACGGCAGGCCTTCGGCCACCAGGCTGGGAAACAGCTGCGAGCCGATGTCATACACCTGCCCGGGGGGAATACGCTCGAGGGCGGCTGGCTCGAAGATGTAGATGCCGGTGCTCGCCAACGTCGAGCGCGCCTCGGCCGGTTCGGGCTTTTCCTGAAACGACTCGACCCGCCCGTCCTTGCCGGCGACGACGATGCCGTAGTTCTTCACTTCGTCCAGCGGCACGTTGAGCGTCACCACGCTGGCGATCGCGCCTTTCTTCCTGTGCTCGTACAGGGCAGCGCCAATGTCCAGGTCGATCAACGCATCGCCGCAGAGCACGAGGGTGGTCTCGTCGAAGAAGCCGCTGAAATCCTGGATTTTGCGCATGCCACCGGCCGACCCCAGCGGCCGCGGCACGATGTCGCCATGGGCACGCACCCCTTCGTACGAATAACCGATCTGAACGCCCCAGCGGTGCCCATCGCCGAAATACTGCTCGATCTTGTCGTTGTTGAACGCCACGTTGACCATGATCTCTTTCACGCCGTACTTGGCCAGGTGCTCGATCAGGTATTCCATGACCGGTTTGCCGAGGATCGGCACCATGGCCTTGGGCAGGTCGTTGGTCAGCGGGCGCACCCGGGTTCCCTGGCCTGCCGCCAGAATCATTCCTTTAGCCATGTGGCCGTCCTTCCCTTGTCGAAGTCAACTGTTTTCACCCGTCCGATAACCGTGCGGATTGCCGCTTTGCCACCGCCATGCGTCTTGGCACATGGTTTGCATGTCGCGCTCAGCCCGCCAGCCCAGCAATTCGCTCGCCAGGGCCGGGTCAGCGTAACACGCGGCCACGTCGCCCGGTCGCCGGGCAGCGAGCTGGTACGCTACTTGCCGGCCGCTGGCCTGCTCGAACGCATGCACCATGTCGAGCACGCTGTAACCGGTGCCCGTGCCCAGGTTGATGGCGCGGCATTCCGCCTGCTGCTGCAGGCGCTCGAGCGCCTTGAGGTGCCCCAGCGCCAGGTCGACCACATGGATATAGTCGCGCACACCGGTACCGTCGGGCGTAGCGTAGTCGTTGCCCCAGATATTGAGATGCGGCCGCTGGCCCACCGCCACCTGGGCGACGAATGGCAGCAGGTTGTTTGGCGTGCCGTGCGGGTCTTCGCCGATCAGGCCGCTGGCATGGGCGCCGACCGGGTTGAAGTACCGCAGGATGGAGATGCGCCAGTCTTCATCGCTGCGGTGCAGGTCGCGCAGCATGTTCTCGATCACCAGCTTGGTCGCGCCATAGGGGTTGGTTGCCGACAGCGGATGGTCCTCCTGCAGCGGCAGGCGCTGCGGATCGCCATACACCGTGGCCGACGAACTGAACACCAGCGTCTTGACCCCGCATGTCTGCATCGCCTGCAGCAGGCTGACCGTACCGCAGACATTGTTGTCGTAGTACGCCAGCGGCTTTTCGACCGATTCGCCCACTGCCTTCAGACCCGCGAAATGGATCACCGCCTGTGCGCCGCTGCTGCGCAGCGCCCGCTCCAGTGCCGCCTGGTCGCGGATATCGGCGCGAACCACCGCCAGTTTCTTCCCGGTGATGCGTTCGACCCGGTGCAGCGACTCGATCTGGCTGTTGCAGAAATTGTCGAGCACCGTCACCGCGTGCCCCGCCTGCAGTAACTCGACGCAGGTATGGCTACCGATATAACCCGCGCCGCCGGTGACGAGGATCATGCTTTTGCCTCATCAGGCGTCTGGTTCAGGTAACGTGCCAGGATATCGACGATCCGGGTAGCCGCCTGGCCGTCCCACAGGTGGGGGCGGCGCCCTGCCTTGCCGTCGCCGCGCAGCACCTTGCGCACCTCGGCCACGATCACCTGCGGATCGGTGCCGGCCAGCACGTTGGAGCCTTCGTCTACCGTGACCGGGCGCTCGGTGTTCTCGCGGATCGTGATGCAGGGCACACCGAGCGCAGTGGTTTCCTCCTGCATGCCGCCGCTGTCGGTCAGCACCACGGCCGCGTCCTTCCACAGGTGCAGGAACGCCATGTAGGCCTGTGGCCCCACCAGCGTGATGTTCGGCCCCAGGTCAATGTCGAACTTCGTCAGGTTGGCCCGTGTGCGCGGATGCACCGGGAAGATCAGCGGGAGTTCTTGCGCAATCTCTTTCAAGGCGCCGGCAATACGCGTCATCATGGCTGCGTCATCGACATTGCTCGGCCGGTGCAACGTGATCACGCCGTACCGACCGCCATGGGCGGTATGCTGCTTCTTGAACGCGCTGGTCTCGAAGCCTGACGTGTCGGTAGCTGCAAGTTTCTCGGCCTGATACAGCACGTTGTCGACCATCACATGGCCGACATGGTGGATCGCCTCTTTCGGCTGGCCTTCGCGCTCCAGGTGGGCCACGCCGCTGGGCTCGGTCACGAAGAACCAGTCCGAGATGCTGTCGGTGACCAGGCGGTTGATCTCCTCGGGCATGGAGCGGTCGCCGCTGCGCAACCCAGCCTCGACATGCGCCACCGGAATATGGAGCTTCTTGGCCACAATGGAGCAGGCCAGGGTCGAGTTGACATCGCCGACCACCAATACGGCGTCAGGCGGCTCCTTCTGGCATAACTCCTCGAACGCCACCATGATCTTTCCGGTCTGCTGTGCATGGCTGCCGCCGCCGGCGGCCATGAAAACATCGGGCTGCGGAATGCCCAGTTCCTCAAAAAATACGTCGTTCATGTCCCGGTCGTAGTGCTGGCCGGTATGGATGATCTTGAACGCGAGGCCGCCATGCGCCTGGATCGCCCGCACGATGGGCGCAATCTTCATGAAGTTGGGGCGCGCGCCAGCGACGAGGTAGATGGTTTTCATGGCCCCGATATTACCTGCGCCGTTTGACGGTCTTGCGCGGCGCTCACCCTCGAAAACGCGGTCAGCCCGGCAATTCTGCCTGCAAGAACCGAATTCCCGCGGCGTCGCGTGCCGACACGACCGGTGTGGCCCCATCCAGCGGCCAGTCGATACCCAGCGTCGGATCGTTCCAGGCGATGCAGCGTTCGTGTTCGGGCGCGTAGTAGTCGGTGGTCTTGTACAGAAAGTCCGCGGTCTCCGAGAGCACCAGGAAACCGTGGGCAAGCCCGGGCGGCACCCATAACTGGCGCTTGTTGGCGCCACTGAGCAGCTCGCCTGCCCACAGGCCATAGGTGGGCGACTGCGGCCGAATGTCCACCGCCACGTCGAACACTTCGCCAGACACTACCCGTACCAGTTTGCCTTGCGGCTGAACCGTCTGGTAGTGCAGGCCGCGCAACACGTTGCGGGCCGAGCGGGAGTGGTTGTCCTGCACGAAGTGCAGATCCAGACCGGTGGCCTGGTTGAATGCGCGCTGGTTGAAGCTTTCCAGAAAAAAGCCGCGTTCGTCTCCAAACACCCGCGGCTCGATCAACAGTACGTCGGGTATGACGCAAGGGGTGATCTTCATCAGAACACCTTGTCTTGCAGCAAGCGCAGCAGATACTGCCCATAACCGGACTTGGCCAGCGGTTGGGCCAACGCCTGCAGCTGCGCGTTGTCGATCCAGCCGTGACGCCAGACGACCTCTTCTGGCGCAGCCACCTTCAGGCCCTGCCGGCTTTCGATGGTCTGGATGAACTGGCTCGCCTCCATCATCGATTCGTGCGTGCCGGTATCGAGCCACGCATAACCGCGGCCCATGGTCTGCACATCCAGCTTGCCCTGCTTCAGGTACAGCTGGTTCAAATCGGTGATCTCCAGCTCGCCGCGTGCGGACGGCTTGACCTGCTTGGCAAGTTGCACCACCTGCTGGTCGTAAAAATACAGGCCCGTGACGGCGTAACGCGACTTGGGCTTGACCGGCTTTTCCTCCAGGCTGACCGCGCGACCATCGGCGTCGAACTCGACCACGCCATACCGCTGCGGGTCGTGCACCGCGTAGGCAAAAACCGTGGCTCCGCTCGTCTGGCCATTGGCCGCCATGAGCAGACCAGCGAAGTCGTGCCCGTAAAAGATGTTGTCACCCAGCACCAGTGCACTGGGCGAATCGCCCAGGAAATCCTCGCCAATCAGGAACGCTTGTGCCAGCCCGTCGGGCGATGGCTGCACCGCGTAGCGCAGCGTAATGCCCCACTGGCTGCCGTCCCCCAGCAGTTGCTCGAACCGCGGCGTATCCATGGGGGTGGAGATGATCAGCACCTCGCGAATACCCGCCAGGAGCAGCGTGGTGAGCGGGTAATAAATCATCGGCTTGTCGTAGATCGGCAGCAGTTGTTTGCTGACCACCTGGGTGGCTGGGTACAGGCGCGAGCCCGACCCGCCGGCGAGGATGATGCCTTTGCGCTCGACAGGCGCGGGTACAGGAACGGTATGGGTCATATGGTCTTGGGGGGAGTGATTTCCTGCAGCATGCGCGCCACATGCACTTGCCAGTGCGGCAGCTGCAGGCCAAACGCCGATTGCAACTTTGCCGTGGAGAGGCGCGAATTCAGCGGCCGGCGCGCCGGCGTGGGGTAACCCGCGGTGGCGATCGGTGCAACTTGTTCTGCCCCTGCCTTGAGCGTCCAGCCCAGGGCGCGGGCCTGCTCGAGCACAAAACACGCATAGGCGTGCCAGTTGGTTTCGCCATCGGCCACGCAGTGGTAGGTGCCGGCCAACGACGGTTGCGCCATGGCAGAGCGCAAGGCATGGGCTGTGATGTCGGCCAGCAGTTCAGCGGACGTGGGCGCACCGAACTGATCATCGATCACCGTCAGTGCGTCGCGCTGTGCTGCCAGCCGCAACATGGTCTTGGCAAAGTTGCCGCCGCGCGCGGCGTAAACCCAGCTGGTGCGCAGCGTCAAATGGCGGGGACATGTCGCCACGGCCAGCTCGCCCTCCAGTTTGGTCTGCCCGTACACGCTGAGCGGCGCCTTGGCGTCATCCTCGCTCCAGGGCTTGTTGCCGCTGCCGTCGAACACGTAGTCGGTCGAGTAGTGCACCAGCCAGGCGCCGATGCGGTTGGCTTCGGCTGCCAAAACGCCAGGGGCCAGGGCATTGAGCGTACGCGCCAGGTCCGGCTCAGACTCGGCCTTGTCGACCGCCGTGTGCGCCGCTGCGTTCACGATCACATCGGGCTTCACCGCACGCACCGTGTCCGCCAGCCCTGCCAGATCGCCGAAGTCGCCGCACAGCCCGCCCGGGTTGCCGGCTGGATCGAAGTCCAGCGCCACCAGTTCACCCAGCACCGCCAGACTGCGTTGCAGCTCCCATCCCACCTGGCCGCCGCGGCCCAAGAGCAGAATCTTCATACGCTGATCTGCGTGCCGTAGTGTTTGTCCAGCCACTGTCGGTAACTGCCGCTTTGCACCCCGGACACCCAGGCCTGGTTGTCAAGGTACCACTGCACGGTCTTGCGAATGCCGCTCTGGAATGTTTCGGCCGGCGTCCAGCCCAACTCCTGCTCGATCTTGCGTGCGTCAATCGCATAACGCCGGTCGTGACCAGGCCGGTCGGCGACGAAGCTGATCTGCTCCTGGTACGGTTTGCCGTCCTTGCGTGGCTGCATCTCGTCGAGCAGGGCACATACCGTGTGCACGATGTCCAGATTGGGCATCTCGTTCCAGCCGCCCACGTTGTAGGTCTCGCCCATCCGACCAGCTTCGAGCACCCGGCGTATGGCGCTGCAATGGTCCTTCACATACAGCCAGTCGCGGATCTGCTGGCCGTCGCCATACACCGGCAGCGGCTTGCCAGCCAGTGCATTGACGATCATGAGCGGGATCAGCTTCTCGGGAAAATGGAATGGCCCATAGTTGTTGGAGCAATTGGTCGTCACCACCGGCAGGCCATAGGTGTGGTGGTAGGCCCGCACCAGGTGGTCGCTGGCCGCCTTGGAGGCCGAATACGGGCTGTTGGGCTCCACCCGGTGCGACTCGGTGAAAGCCGGCGCGCCGGTTGGCAGCGAACCGTACACCTCGTCCGTCGACACATGCAGCAGGCGAAATTCCTGCCGGGCCTGCGCATCCAGGTGCCCCCAGTACGCGCGCACCGACTCCAGCAGGTGGAAGGTGCCCACGATGTTGGTCTGGATGAACTCCCCCGGCCCGTGGATGGATCGGTCCACATGCGATTCGGCTGCGAAGTTGACGATGGCGCGGGGCTTGTGCAAGGCCAGCAGCATGTCCACCATCGGCCCGTCGCCGATGTCGCCCTGCACGAACACATGGCGCGGGTCGGTCTGCAGCGCAGTCAGGTTCTGCAGATTGCCGGCATAGGTCAGTTTGTCGAGATTGACAACCGTCTCGTCCGACTGGGCCAGCCAGTCCAATACAAAATTGCTGCCGATGAATCCGGCGCCGCCGGTAACGAGAATGGTCATGGTGTGATTCGGTTTCGTGGCAGCCCGTGGTATCCCTACAGGGACCTTGTGGGTGTCGATTGTGCCTGCGCCGGCGCGGGCCGGCCACGGGGAATCGAGCTCGGAGCGGCAAAACGCCATGCCAAGGCATGCTTGCCCTGACCGTGTACCGATGCACGATCGGGGCCGCGCCGCAATCGGCGTTTACGCTCTCCAGGTCAAGGCACGGGCCTGTATGTCCGACGCCAGCCCTGTCAAGCGTGCATCACGCTCAACCGCCCCGCACCATCGCCATCACCTGCGCCGCATTCAGCGAACTCGCCTTTTGCCGCATCTGCGGCAGGTAGTTCGATTGCATCTGCCGCGCAGGCCCCAGCAGCCCCTGGTAGGTTTCGCGCAGCAGCGCCGTGTTCATGACCCTGCCGCCGGCGTAATAACGCCGTGCCAGCTGGCCCAGTGCATAGGTGGTTGCGAAAGACATCGCCATGCTGGCACCGGCCCCGCCGATCCCGCGGCCAGCCTTGCCAGCCAGCGAACCGAGCAACCCGCCAAGCAACTTGCGGCCGAACTGCTCCAGGTATTGCGACGTCAAGCCGACCCCGGCCGCCGCGATGAACTCGCGCACATGGCCCTGGTCGAGCGTGACGCCATGGGCCTTGCCGACACCGTAGACCATCTTGATCTGCAGCGGAATGATCGCCATCGACGCCCACGACTGCGGCAGCAATTCCAGCGCACCGTTGAGGATGGCGTAATTCAGGATCGAGCGGTCCAGTGCTGCTTCGTCGGCAGCCACGACGCTTCGGGCCGCCCGCTCCAAGGTCACAGGCGCCATTGACGGTGCCGCTGCTGGCACAGGCTCAGCCGTGACCGCAGTCGACGCAGCCAGCGCCGAAGCCGCATGCGCCGCATAGGTGGCCGCCACATAAGGTGATCCACCGGGTTGCGCAACTGCCAAGCCAGAGCCAGAGCCAGAGCCAGAGCCAGAGCCAGAGCCAGAGCCAGAGCCAGAGCCAGAGCCAGAGCCAGAGCCAGAGCCAGAGCCAGAGCCAGAGCCAGAGCCAGGGGCAGGGGCAGGGGCAGA
>JBBRVD010000100.1:0-13674 GCA_038247175.1 Burkholderiales bacterium
AGGATATGCCGACGTTTGTCAACGATTTGTCAGCCATCTACTGGGGCTGAGCGGCTCTGTCCGATTACGAGCGGCGCCGGTGAGCAGCAGCTTGCCTTTGACGCGCCTCGCCGCGCAACTGCCTTGGCGTCCGCAACGGGACGTCGCTTGCAACAGGACATGTCGGTGAAGGATACGTTGGGCAATTCCGTGTCGCTGCAGGATGCGTCCAGTCTCGCAGCCCTGAACGATTTCGTCGAGGGGTTCATCACCTGCGAGGCCCGCGCCGTAAACGTCCTGACGGCTGCCAGCCATGACCGCAGCGCCATCGTGCAGGCCTGCTGCGCGGCGCTGCACATGTTTGCCGAGTCGCGCGAGGGACCGGTCAACGCGCGACCATTCATCGCCGCCGCCCAAGCGGCCGCGCCGCACGCGAGCGAGCGCGAGCGGCGTTTCGTCGATGCGATCGCAGCCTGGATCGATGGCGACATCTGCCGTGCGGTGGATCTGCATGACGAGCAGGCACGCCTGCATCCGCGCGACCTGGTGTCCATCAAGCTCGGCCAGTACCACCGCTTCAATGCCGGCGACGCCGCCGGCATGTTGCGGCTGGCGCAGGCAGCGTTGCCGGCGGCCGGCGACGTGCCGCAGATGCACGGCATGGCCGCGTTCGCCTGGGAGCAATGCCACCTCATGGCGCAGGCCGAGGCCGCAGCGCGACGGGCCTTGTCCATGACCGAACGCGAGCCCTGGGCTCAACACGCGCTGGCCCATGTGCTGCTGACCCAGGGCCGATTGACCGAAGGCCTGCAGTTCATGCAACACAGCGCTGCGACCTGGACCGGGCTGAACTCCTTCATGGTCACCCACAACGGTTGGCACATGGCCCTGTTCGCGATCGAGCTGGGCATGGACGACCTGGCTCTGCAGATTTACGACCAGCAGGTCTGGGGCGTGGTCAAGTCGTATTCGCAGGACCAGATCGGCGCGGTGTCGCTGCTGGCCCGGCTGGAACTGGCCGGCACCGACGTCGGCGAACGGTGGCAGGACGTAGCCGACCATGTCGCGCAGCGGCTGGACGACCAGGTGTTGCCATTCCTGGACCTGCAATACCTGTACGGCCTGGCGAGGGCCGGCCGGCCGCAGGCGCAGACCCTGCTGTGCAACATCGAGCGGCGAGGCACGCAAGCCCTCCCTGGCCAAGACACCGCGAACCTGATCTGGCAGCAAGTTGCGGTACCGGCGGCGCACGGCCTGCTGGCCCACGCGCAAGGCCGTTATGACCAGGCAGTCGAGGCATTGGGCCAGGCCTTGCCGCGACTGCAACAGATCGGTGGCAGCCATGCGCAACGCGACCTGTTCGAGCAGATTCATCTCGACGCATCCATGCGCGCTGGCCACTGGAGCGCTGCCCAACAGTCGTTGCAGCCTCGTTGCAACGCGCAGCCACAGTCCAGGCGGCTGCGCCGGTTGGCGCAACGCAGCTATTCGATGCTGGGACTGGCCGTCTCGCTCTGAATCCCCGCCGGCTCCAGCTTGCGCTGGTCGTATACCGGCTGCGCCGGCATGCCGGCCAGATGCTGCGTCTCGGCCCAGCGCAGGATCTCGACCCGGCTCTCGCGCACCAGGACGCGGCTGATGCCGCCATTGGGAATCACGCTTTGGCGCGGCCCGCACAAGGCCAGGCCCATTGCGCTGCGGTACACCATGTCAAGCACACCGCCATGGGTCACCACCACCAGGCGCTGGCCCTGGCGCTCTTGCGCCAGGCGACGCAGTGCCGCCATGACCCGGGCATGGAAGATCCGGGTGCTCTCGCCGCCATCGAAGGCATAGTCGGCATCGAACTCCGACCAGCGTGCCCAAGCCTGGGGAAATTGCTGCTGTATCTCGTCGGCGCGCATGCCCTCGACGACGCCAAATGCCTGCTCGCGCAGCCCTGGGTCCGCGGCAGCCGTCAGCGTCAATTGCCGGGACGGCGCCTCTGCGGTCTGGCGGGTGCGCAGCAGATCACTGCACACGAGGTGCTGCACCGACTCACCCGCCAGGTGTTCGGCCACCCGGCGCGCCTGCTCGAAGCCGATGGCGTTCAGGGGCACGTCGATCTGGCCCTGAAAACGAAGCTCACGGTTCCAGTCGGTCTCGCCGTGGCGAATCAGGATCAGTTCGGTCATCGCCCGATTATCGGATGGCTCGACTTTTCCGCCCGCGCACTGCCGCATATCGGTTGCCGAACGTCGAGCAAACCTGTCCGTGTCGTCCCCGCTCACTCGGCGGCATCTGCCTCCAGCGCGTCCTTCTCCTCGTCCGCCTTGACGATCATCACCGGTACCCGGGCCGCATGCAGTACCTCGTTGGAGACCGAACCGAGCAAGGCGCTACGCAATGCACTGGCACCGCGCGCGCCCATGACGATCATGTCGCAGCCATAGCGCTCGGCAATGTCGACGATGGTGTGCGCAGGATCCCCGCTGGCCACCTCCGACTCGAAGTCGATCCTGGCCATCGTCAGCATGGCCTGCGCCGGCTCCAGGATGTCGGCACCGGCAGCCTGGCTGACGCGCTCGAGCACCTCGGGATCGGGAGCCGTCATCATCTCGTACAGGTTGGCAGACTCCTGGACATTGGCCAGCACGATCTCGGCGGCCAGCCCCTGCTGCAGCATCGACATCGCAACCTGCACGGCCTTGAGGGAAACATCCGATCCATCGACCGGCAACAACAGCTTCATGGTGACACTCCATTCACGAAATTCGGCAATCGGTTCCCAGCATACCGTGTCGGCACGGGCCCAGCTGGATAATCCGCCTATCGGCAGGTCTGCACCTCCGCGCAACGATCAAACCCGCAGGACACACCGCGACCGCCATCGCCCACCAGGCGCCACCATGACCCAGTTGATTCTGCTTCCAGGACTTGCATCCGACCATGTGATGTGGCAATCCCAGCTGGCTGTGCTGCCCGCGCACTATCGGTCGCATGTGACCGACGTGCATGCGCGCTGCGACACCATTGAAGCGATGGCGCTCACGCTGCTGGAGGAACACCCGGGCGACCTGATCCTGTGTGGCGCCTCGATGGGTGGTATCGTCGCGATGCAAGTGGCGCATCAGGCGCCACAGCGTATCCGTGGCCTGGCCTTGCTGGGCAGTTCGGCCCGGCCGGAAACCGAGGAGATCCGTGCGCTGCGCGAGGCGGCGATCGGGCTGTTTTCCGACGGTCGTGCCGCCGAGGTGCTGCGCGCGAACGTGCCACTGGCATTCCACACCAGCCGCACGCGCGACCAGGCTCTGGTGCAGAGTTACCTGGACTTCGTACTCGCAGCCGGGGCGCAGCAATTGATCCGCCAGAACCGCGCCATCATGGCCCGTCCCGACGCACGCCGCCATCTGCCCGGCCTGCGGTGTCCGGCGCTCGTGATGTGCGGCAACGAAGATCTGCTCACGCCGCCGGAGCACTCGCGCGAGATCGCCGAACTGCTGCCGCAGGTACAACTGGAAATCCTGGAGCAATGTGGACACATGTTGACGATGGAGCAGCCCGAGCGTGTCAATGCGCTGCTGCTGCAATGGCTGGCGCTGTTGCCTGTCCGCGCCGCCGCAGCTTGAAGCTGGGCTTGCGTCAACCCGGCGGCTTTGCCTGTGCCTGTGCCTTGAGCCATTGCACCTTGTCGGTCAGCCGCCGCAAGACCGAAGGTTCGACGAAATTCTCAACCTCGCCGCCCAGCACCGCGATCTCCCGCACGAAGGTGCTGGAGATGAACTGGTACTTGTCGCTGGGCGTGAGGAACACGGTCTCCACGTCGGGCATCAGCGTACGGTTCATGCCGGCGAGCTGGAACTCGTAGTCGAAGTCGGTCACCGCGCGCAGACCGCGCACCATGGCCTTGGCGCCGCGTGCGACGACGAAGTCACGCATCAACCCGTTGAAACTCTCGACCGTGACATGCGGATAGGGGCGCACCACCTCGCGTGCCATCTCGACCCTTTCCTCGAGCGAGAACATGGCCTTCTTGTGATGTCCCGCTGCCACCGCCACGATGACGCGGCTGAACAGCTGCGCAGCGCGGCGCACGACATCCTCGTGCCCCAGCGTCATGGGGTCAAAGGTCCCCGGATAAACAGCAATGATCTGGTTTTGCATGGATCGCTCCAGGGAACCGTCGTCAGAACGACTGATGCGCCGCATTATGCATGCCTGCGCCAGCGAGCCGCATCAGGTGCGCGTGCACCACGCCCGCCTTCAGGTGACGCGTCACCACCAGCCCGAATGGCGCCGCCATCGCGTCGTTCCACGCCACCGGCGCCTCCAGATAGATCACCCCGCCCGGGCGCAAAGCGGTCGCGGCCGCAACCAGCGCAGCGCCGAACAGGTCCGAGTCGAACGGCGGGTCGAGAAACACCACGTCCATGCTGGCCGCCGGCAGGCTGCGCAGTACGGCTATGCCGTCTGCACGCTCGATTCGCACCGCGTCGGCCTGCAGTCGCTGCCGCACCCGCACCAGTTGCAGCAACAGCGCTCGGTCCTGCTCGACCAGCCACACCTCGGTGGCGCCGCGCGAAGCGGCCTCGAACCCCAGCGCCCCGGTGCCTGCAAAAACGTCGATGCAGCGCCTGCCGCTCAGGTCCTGGCCAAGCCAGTTGAAAACCGTCTCACGCACCCGATCCGGGGTCGGACGCAGGCCGGGTCGCGCCAACACCGCCAGCCGTGTGCGTTTCCATCGCCCCCCCACGATCCGCACCACGTGGCTGCCGGCAGGCTTGGGCATTGACAAGGTTGCTTGCGCGGTCGCTGGTGCGCCGCTATCCCGGCGCACAGCCGGCTTGGAAACATGCTTGGAGACCATGGTGGCAAGCTTAACCCGGCCGACCCATGAGCCCCGGATGCGCGCCGTCGCGCGCCCGTGCCATGGGCAACACGGCGCTACCGGCTCACGGCGCCTTGTCGCGCGCGCCCACCACCACCGTCACCATGGTCTCGGGCCGAAGCACGCGGCCAAACGCCGCCTTGACATCGGCCACGGTCAGCCGCGCGACCGCAGCAGTCCAGGTATCGAGGTAGTCCAGCGGCAGGTCGTTCCAAGCGATGTTGGCCACGTTGTCGAGCAGTTTGCGGTTGCTGTCCAGGCGCAATGCAAAACCGCCGATCAGGTTGGACTTGGCGGCCTGCAACTCCTGCTCGCTCGGACCTTCCTGTACGAAGCGTGCCACGACTTCCTGCGACACGGCGATCGCCTGCGCCGCCTGGTCCGGCCGGGTCTGCAGCCCGACGCCAAACGCCCCGGCATGCAGGCCCGGCGAGAAATAGCTGTAGACGCTGTAGCTCAGGCCGCGTTTCTCGCGTACCTCCGCGTACAGGCGAGACACGAAACCGCCACCGCCCAGCACATAGTTGCCAACGATCAGGGCGAGGAAATCCGGGTCGCTGCGCCGGATGCCAGGCTGGCCGATCTGCACATGAGCCTGGGCCGACTCGAACGGGATCGACTGCGTCGCTGCCGGCTGCGTCAATGCCGCAACCGCGGGAACCGGCGGCAAAGGCGCGCACGCAGCGCCAGCGCCCTGCGCGCTCACCCGGGCGAACAACCCGGCAACCAACACATCGGCTTGTTCTCGCGAGACGTCACCGACGATCGAGACCTTGGCACGACAAGGCCGGATCGCGCGCTGGTACAACGCGCTCATGTCGTCCACCCCGATAGCGGCCAGGCTGGCTTCGGTTGCCCGGTATCCATAGGGATGGTCTCCAAACACGGCCGCCCCGAAAGCCTTGTTCGCGACAGTGGCCGGCCGGGTGTCCGATTCCCGGATCGATGCCACGATCTGTTCACGCTCTCGTTGCCAGACCTCGGCCGGAAAGGACGGGTCACCGAGCTGGCGTGCGGCCAGCGCAATCACGCGTGGCAGCAGATCGGGATCGGTCAGGCTGCGCAACGAAAAAGCCATGCGGTCACCGCTGGCGCTCGCGCCGAATGACGCGCCCAGGTCGGCCCAGGCCTCACCCAGTGCGTTCTCGTCCAGCGCCGGCCCAGCCGTGCTGGCACGCACGCCACGCGAGGCCATCGCCGCCGTCACGCTGGCAAGACCGGCCTTGTCGGCAGGATCGCGCCGGCTACCAGCGTCGAAGTCAATCTGTACGTCGACCATCGGCAGCGACCGGCTCTGCACCAGATAAACCTGCGCGCCACCCGCCTGCGTCCAGCGTTCGATCGGGACCGCGGCCCAGCCGCTGGAGGCCACGACCACCAAGGCGCAAACGGCAGCCAACCGACGCGCAATATCCTTTTTCATCATCGGTGTACAGCCTTAGTGGCGGATGGCACCGATGGCAGGCCGCGGCTTGCTACTGGTATCCACCGGTTGTGGCCGCAACACGGCCACGGTCAATTGATCGTCGCCAAAGTAACGGGCCGCCACGGCCTGCACCTGTTCCCCGGTGACCGTGCGCAACAGGGCGACCAGCCGCTCGCTGGCGTCCAGCGGCAACTCCATCGCCCAGTGGCTGCCCAGAACCCGCGCCTGGCTGAACAGCGAGTCGAGCTTGTAGACCTCCGAGGCGACCCACTGCGTCTTGACCCGCGCCAGTTCTTCAGCCGACACGCCATCGCGCGCGATACGCGCCACCTGATCGCGCAGTGCGGCCTCGACCTCTGCCGCAGTCCTGCCTTTGGCCGGCACTCCATCGAGTACGAACAGCTGCGGGCCTCGGCCCCACAGCCCATAGCTGGCGCCTGCACTGTCGGCCACCCGCACGGGCCCCTGCGTCAATGCGCGCTCCAGCCGCGCGCCCCGATACCCGTCAAGCACTGCCGATAGCACCGTCAAGGCCAGTGCATCGCGCGCCTGAACCGGGATGTCACCTCCCCGCAGCGCCTCGGCCTGCAGGCCGGGAACCTTGAATGCCAGCACCGTGTACGCCTGTTCTGCCGGCGCCTTGAGCTCGACCCGGCGCAAGCCCGATTGCGGCGGCTCCAGCCGCGGCTTGCGCTGTGGCACCGCGCCGGGCGGTATTGCGCCATAGGTCTGCTGCGCCCACTGGCGCACCTGCTGCGGATCAACGTCGCCGGCGATGACGACGACGGCATTGGCCGGCACGTACCAGCGCCGGTAAAAAGCCCGCACGTCGTCCGGCGTCATGGCATCAAGGTCGTTCATCCAGCCAACGATCGGACGCCGATACGGCGACGCAACGAATGTGACCGCATTGAGGGCTTCGTACAGCCGCGAGCGCGGATTGTCTTCGGTGCGCAGCCGCCGCTCCTCCTTGACCACCTCGATCTCGCGCGTGAACTCGGCATCCGGCCACTGGTTATTGGCGAAGCGGTCGGCCTCGAGCTGCATCACCTCGCGCAGGCGATCGGACGGGATCTGCTGGTAATAGCCCGTGAAGTCGCGCGCCGTGAACGCGTTCTCGCGCCCACCCAGCGCCGCGACCCGACGCGAGAATTCGCCCGGCGCCAGCGACGGCGTGCCCTTGAACAGCATGTGTTCGAGCACATGGGCTACGCCCGACGTGCCGTCCACCTCGTCCATCGAACCCACCCGTACCCACACCATATGCACCGCCGTCGGCGCGCGGCGCTCCGGCTTGACGATCACCTCCATGCCGTTGTCGAGCGTGAAGCGGGTAATGGAGGGGGTAATGGAGGGGGGGGTCTGAGCCCAGGAGCCCAGGCTGGCGAGCAGCCACAGGCAAGTCAGGAAACGTTTCATAGAATGCTCGGAGTCAACCAGCACCACAAATGTTCAGTTTTTTCCGGAAAAAATCTCCGCCCGCAATCCCGGACCCGGACAAAACCGTCGTTCCGGACGCCACGACCGTGGCACCGGATACGCTGCCACCGTCCATCATCCACAGGGGAACGGTGCGATTTTCGACGCCCGGACAGCCCCAGGAGGACGCTCCGGTCGCGATCTCCGCCCGCGCGTCCTGGACCCAGCGCCTGCGCGCCGGGTTGCGCCGCACCGGCTCGAATATCGCCACGGTCTTCACCGGCACGACGATCGACGAGGCGCTGTACGAGGAGCTGGAATCGGCGCTGGTGCTGGCCGACGCCGGTGTCAAGGCCACCGGCCATCTGCTCGAGGACCTGCGCCGGCGGGTCAAGGATACCAAGGCCAAGGATCCGATGGCGGTCAAGGCCTGTTTGGTCGACGGCCTGACCGAGCTGCTCACGCCACTCGAAAAAACCCTGGTCATCGGCGAGCACAAGCCCACGGTGATGATGGTGGTTGGCGTCAATGGTGCGGGCAAGACCACCTCGATCGGCAAACTCACGCGCCACCTCAGTTACCGCGGCGCATCGGTGCTGCTGGCGGCCGCGGACACGTTCCGGGCCGCGGCCAAGGAGCAACTCGGTGTATGGGCCGACCGCAACACGGTGGAGATCGTCAGCCAGCAGGGTGGCGACCCGGCAGCCGTCAGTTACGACGCGGTGACAGCCGGTCGTGCCCGAGGCAAGGACGTGGTGCTGGTGGACACCGCCGGCCGGTTGCCGACGCAGCTGCACCTGATGGAGGAGTTGCGCAAGATCCGGCGCGTTGTGTCAAAGGCCGACCCCACGGCGCCGCACGAGGTGCTGCTGGTGATCGACGGCAATACCGGCCAAAACGCGCTGACCCAGGTCAAGGCTTTCGACGACGCACTCAAGCTGACCGGGCTGATCGTGACCAAGCTCGATGGAACGGCCAAAGGCGGTGTGCTGGCGGCGATCGCGCGCGAGAGGCCGATACCGGTGTATTTCATCGGCGTGGGCGAAAAGCTCGAGGAATTGGAAACCTTCAACGCGCGCGAATTCGCCCAGGCCTTGCTGGGCTGAATGGCTGCGATGGCGTCGACCCGGTAAGATTCCAGGCGCGGGGGCGACTGATTGCATTGCAAGTGCGCAGGTGACTGGTGCCAGTTACCGTTGTGCACGCCAGTGCAGTCATGCTCGCCACAACCCTTGCCCACCACAGACGATGATGCGTTCCTCCCCTCTCTCCTTCCCATCCCACCTGTCACGCCGCCACCTGATGGCAGCCATGGCCGGCTGCGCCGTGTTGCCCCTGTGGGCACAAAATGCGGGTGCCTGGTCTGCGATCGAATCTCGTGCCCGTGGCCAGACCGTCTACTTCAACGCCTGGGCCGGCAGCGAGCGTATCAACGCCTACCTGCAATGGTCAGCCGAGCAGGTCCAGCGCCAGTACGGCGTCAGGCTCCAACATGTCAAGATCACCGAGACCGCCGAGGTGGTCAAGCGGGTACGTTCGGAAAAGGCGGCGGGCAAGGTCGATGGCACGGTCGACCTGGTGTGGATCAACGGCGAGAACTTCCTGACGATGAAGCGCGAGGGCCTGTTGTTCGGCCCGTTCGCCGAAAGCCTGCCGCATTTTCAGTATGTGGACGTGGTCGGCAAACCGACGACCCGGATCGATTTCTCGGAGCCGGTCGAGGGCATGGAGGCACCTTGGGGCATGGCCCAGCTGACCTTCTTCGCCGACCGCAAGCGGGTGCCGAGCCCGCCGCTCAGCATGGCCGCGCTGCTGGCCTTTGCCAGGGCCAATCCGGGCCGCGTCGCATACCCGCGCCTGCCCGACTTCCATGGCACCACGTTCGTCAAGCAAGCGCTGATCGAAGTGCTGGCCGATCGCGGCATGCTGTACCAGCCGGTCACACCGCAGGCGCTGGCCAGCGCGAGTGCACCCCTGTGGGCGTTTCTCGATGCGCTGCATCCCCATCTGTGGCGTTCCGGGCGCCAGTTCCCCACCAACTCCGCAGCGATACGCCAGATGATGGCCGACGGCGAATTGATGATCGCACTGACCTTCAACCCGAACGAAGCGGCCAACGAGATCGCGGCCCGGCGACTGCCCGAGACCGTCTACAGCTACCAGCACAGCCTGGGCACGATCGGCAACACCCATTTCCTGGCGATTGCATTCAACTCCCGCGTGCGCGAAGGCGCGCAGGTGGTGGCCAATTTCCTGCTCTCGCCACTGGCCCAGGCGCGCAAGGCCGATATCGCGCAGTGGGGCGACCCGACCGTGCTGGCACTGGACAAACTGCCTGCGCCGGAGCGCGCGCGATTCAATGCAGCGGCTTTGCCCGGACAGGTCGAGCAGACCATGCCGACCATCCCGGAACCCCATGGCAGCTGGGTCGACCCCCTGGAGAAGGAGTGGTTGCGGCGTTACGGTTGACGCGCGGCTGGCGTCTGCAGGCCTTCGCGCCGCACCGGCGGCCGGCGATCGCACAGCCCGGAGAACAACATTTCGCCCCCTGGTGCGGAGCGCCGAATATCGAGTGCCTGGCGATCGATGCGCCAGGTGCTGTTGGCGCCGAAACGCACCTCCTCGGCGTTGACCGTGCCCGAACTCAGCCACTGCCGGTTGACAGACACCGCGTTGGCCGAGGGGCTGAAGCGCACCTCGACACCCTTGCGCACCTCGGTGCTGCCGTCGGGCTGCAGATCGCAATAGACGGTCTGGGTGTCGGGTGGTCCGCCGCGCTCGTACATCTCCCGCGCCAGTTGCGCCGCACGGCCGGGCTGGCGGGTGCTCTCGCACGCGAACTCGGCCGCGGCCCAGGAGCCGTCAAGCCAGGAGACATTGGCGAACTCCATCGACGCCAGCGCCGCAGGTGCACCGGTGTCCCCCGTGCGCATGGCCAGCCGCATCGGATTGCCGCATTGGGCGACGAATTCGACGCGGCTGCGCACCGGATACGGCTTCAGCACATTGATATGCAGCAGCGTGCCGGCCACATGGGTCCGGTCCAGGATCTGCAGCGACAGGTTGTCGACACCGAACAACACATCGTCGACCCGCTGCAGCAACTGGTAACCACGGTTGCTCACCCACTGCGCCTGCGCGGCGCCAGCGACGAGCACCAGCAACATCAGCAACACCGCGACCCACTTCCGTGCGCCAACCGCGATCCAGCGCCGATGGCCAAGCACCCCCATCGTCGTTCGCCACGGCCTGTCATCGACCGCGCCTGCATGACCACGACACGCCATTGTTATAGTCCTGAAACAGCCCCGTACGGCCAGCGCCGCAAAACCCCCGCCCGACCATGACATCCGTTCTTCCCCATATTGAAACCACATCCGCTGCCAACCCTGAAGCCGCCGTCATCTGGCTGCACGGCCTGGGCGCGGACGGCAACGATTTCGCAGCGATTGTGCCCCAGCTCGACCTGCGCGGCTGCCCGCCCATCCGCTTCGTGTTTCCGCATGCACCCAGCATGCCGGTCACCATGAATGGCGGCTATGTGATGCCGGCCTGGTACGACATCCTGGGCGGCGACATGCAAAAGCGCGAGGACGAGGCCGGCATCCGGCGTTCGGCGCTGGCAATCGAGGCCTTGATCGCACGCGAGGTCGCGCGCGGCATTCCGGCCAAGCGCATCGTGCTGGCTGGATTCTCGCAAGGTTGTGCGATGGTGCTGCATACCGGTTTGCGCCATCCGTCGCGGCTGGCCGGCATCCTGGCCCTGTCGGGTTATCTGCCGTTGGCGGGCGAACTGGCCAGCGAAGCCAGTGCCGCCAACCGTGACCTGCCGATCTACATGGCCCACGGCACGGCTGACCCGATGATTCCGATCGCGCGCGCCGAAGCCTCGCGCGATGCATTGCAGGCGCTGGGTTACCCGGTGCAATGGCACGGTTACCCGATGCAGCACAGCGTGCATCCGCGCGAGGTGCAGGACATCGCGCAGTTCCTGCAAGTGGTCATGGCACCGCAGGACCGCTGACGGCAGCGCCCGAACCCGGCAACCGAACAGCGCCCCCCGGATGCCGGAGCCGGCCGCCGTGACAGAAGCTGGGCCGCCCTTGCAGGCCACTGCGACATCGCGGCTGGACCGGGCCTGGGCGGTGGCGCTGGCGCTGTTGCTCGGCCTGCCGCTGCTGTGGGCGGGCGGCTCCGCAGTGCTGGCCGGACTCGACCTGTCGGCCTGGCATGCGATGGCAACGGCGCCGCAGACCTGGCAGTCGCTGGCATTGAGCCTGTGGACCGGTGTGATGGCCAGTGCGCTGGCGATCGCCGCCAGTGCCTGGATCCTGTCGCGCAGCTTTCCGTATCGCTGGCCGCCCGTGGTGCGCCTGCTGGGCCCGATGCTGGCGGTGCCGCACGCGGCTTTGGGTATCGGACTGGTGTTTCTGATCAGCCCCAGCGGCTGGCTGTTGCGCCTGTTTTCGCCCTGGGCCAGCGGACTGGATGCTCCGCCGCCCTGGCCCACATCGCAAGACCCGTGGGGCCTGGGCCTGATCGCAGCGCTCGTGGCCAAGGAAGTGCCGTTTCTGCTGTGGGCTGCGGCATCGTACCTGCAACGCGCCGACGTGGCGCACCGCCTGCGGCGCGAACTCGACATGGCGCGCTGCCTGGGCTACAACCCGGCCACCGCCTGGTGGCGGGTCGTGTGGCCACAGCTGTGGCCCCGGTTGCGCTGGCCGATGCTGGCCGTGCTGGCCTATTCGCTGACGGTGGTCGATGTCGCGCTGGTGATCGGTCCGCAATCGCCGCCAACGCTGGCCGTGCAGTCCTGGACCTGGCTGCGCGATGCCGATCCCGCCGCCAACCACCAGGGCGCAGCCGCCGCATGGCTGCTCGCGGCCGCGCTGGCCTTGGTGTCCGCCGTCGCATGGTGGCTACCGCGCCGGGCCTGGTGGCGCCGCCGACGCACCAGCGGCACCCGCGGCCGGCTCACGGGAAGAATCCATGCCGATGGCGCCGGCGTGATCGGCCTGCGCTTGCTGCTGGCGCTGTACCTGCTGATCATGCTGGCACTGGCCGTAGGCAGCGTCTCCGGCGTGTGGCCGTTTCCCCGGGTCTGGCCCGAGACCATCACCTGGGGGGCCTGGGCGTCGGTGTGGGCCAGTTCCGGCACCATCGGCACGACCTTGACGCTGGCGCTGGCCAGCGCCGCGGCAGCACTGGCCTGGGCCATCGCCTGGCTGGAGACCGCGCCCCGGGCCTGGGACGACGCCATGCGCCGGCTGGTCTACCTGCCACTGGTACTGCCATCGGTGCTGTGGGTCGTGGGGGTACACGCGACCACGCTAAGCTGGGGCATGGACGCCCGCTGGAGCGGCCTGTGGCTGGCGCACAGCCTGGCCTGTGTGCCGTATGTGCTGATCACGCTGGCGCCCGCCTATGGCGGTTTCGATCCGCGTTACCGCGCCATCACCGCCACGCTGGGCCATGGACGCGGGCGTTTTCTGCTGCAGGTCAAATGGCCGTTGTTGCGGGCGACCCTGTGGTCGGCGTTCGCAGTCGGCTTTGCGGTCAGCGTGGCGCAATACCTGCCGACCCTGTTCATCGGCGCCGGCCGGTTCGCCACCGTCACCACCGAAGCGGTCACGCTGGCCTCGGGCGCACAACGCTCCTTGACCTCCGCTTATGCCTGGTTGCAGTGGTTGTTGCCCGCGCTGGCGTTCACACTGGCGGCCTGGGCTGGGCGGCCACGCCGTTTCCGGCGCTGACCGATCAGGCGCCGACGCCGTCGAACCCGCGCGCCAGTCACCTTACCGGCTGGCCGCGCCTGCGGGTGCGCCGGCGGGCGGAGTCGGCAGGCCCAGGCGCTGGCCGACCGAGCGATCGAGCGCGCGGATCTTGGGTTCGATCAGTGTCTTGGTCTCATCGACCAGCTTCGTGGTCAGGTTCTTCTGCATGTCGTTGCCGAGTTGCTGGAACTTGCGGTTCACCGGTGACT
>JBBRVD010000101.1:0-13586 GCA_038247175.1 Burkholderiales bacterium
ATGGATGCGATCGCCGGTGTCGACATCGCGATCTGGGACCTGTTTGGCAAGTTGCTCGGTCAACCGGTGGTGAAACTGCTCGGCGGCCAGCGCCAGGCCAGCTTGCCGGCCTATGTGTCCGGCTTGCCGGCGGCGACGCTGGACGCGCGGCTGGAACTGGCCCGGCAGTTTCAGCAGCGCGGTTTCGACGCGTTCAAGTACGCCGCCGCCGTATCGTTCGAGGGCATCGTCAACGAGATGCGGGTGCTGCGCGAAGGCCTGGGGCCGGACACCAAGCTGATGGTCGATCTGCACTGGAAGTTCACCGCGCAGGAGGCGGTGCAGCTGATCGCGCAGCTCGAGCCCTACCGCCCTTATTTTGTCGAGGCGCCGTGCCAGCCGGAGGATATCGAGGGTCAGGCCCATGTGGGTGCTGCAATTCGGGTGCCATTGGCGCTGGGCGAGGAATGGCGCACCGTCTACGAGGTTCGCCCGCGGCTGGAGCGCCGTGCCATGTCCATCCTGCAACCCGAAATCGGCCATACCGGCATCAGCCAGTTCATGCAGATCGCGCGCATGGCCAATGCGTTTCACGTCAAGGTGATCCCGCACGCCAGCATCGGTATCGGTATCTTTCAGGCCGCCAGCCTGCATGCGGCCGCTGCGCTGCCGAACTGCCCGATGCATGAATACCAGCACTCGGTGTTCGACCGCAATCTGGCTTACGTGAAAACCGACATGCGCTGCGAAGCCGGTGCCTTCGTGTTGCCGCAGGGGCCCGGACTGGGGATCGAGCCGCATGACGATGTGTGGCAGTTTCTGCGCAAGAAGGACATGACATGAGCGACTTCAAGGGTGTCTACCCGATCCTGTACGCGTTCTACGACAGGCATGGCCGTATCGACGACGGCCTGATGCGCCTGCAGGTCGACAAATGCATCGCCGCCGGCGCGCACGGCATTGCGGTGCTGGGCCTGGTAACCGAGGTCCACAAGCTCGACGTGAACGAACGCCGCCATCTGGTCGAAGTCGTCGGACGCGCGATCGATGGACGGGTGCCCTATGCCGTGACCGTGGGCGAACAATCGATCCACGGCCAGATCGATTTCGCCCGCATGGCGCAGGCCAACGGCGCGAGCTGGGTCATCCTGCAGCCACCATCGATCAAGGGTTTCGCCGAAGCCGAATATGTGCGCTTCCTGGGCAGCGTGGCCGATGCACTGGAGTTGCCGGTGGCGGTGCAGAACAATCCGGTCAACATGGACGTGGCGCTATCGGTGGCCAGCCTGCTGCGCCTGCGCGAGGAGCATCCGAACATCACGATGCTCAAGGGCGAAGGCCCGGCGGTGAATGTGGCCGAGGTGATCCGTGCCTCTCAGGGCCGCTACGCCGTGTTCGCCGGGCACGGCGGCAAGGAATACATCAGCAACATCCTGTCGGGCTGCGTCGGTCTGGTCCCTGCGCCCGACTGTCTGGACCTGCAGCTGCGCCTGCACCAGTTGCTGGTCGATCGCCGGATGGACGAGGCCCAGGCGCTGCATGCGCGGCTGCTGCCGCTGATCGTGTTCATGACCCAGTCGGTGCCCTTTATCCTGTGCTATGGCAAGCGGCTGTTCGCCGAACGCATCGGCATCGGTAGCGACGCGGTGCATGCCCGCGCCCCCGAAATCCAGCCCACCGCGTTCGGCCTCGCCGAGGTGCGCCGCATGACACAGGACTGGGGCCCGCTGGCCTAGGTCCACCCCGTCCCGACCCCGAAGTTTCTTCACCCGCCCAATCAGGAGACAACCATGCAACCCTCTCGTGCAACAGCGCAAACCCGCGGCATCGGCACTTCGTTTGCCCGCCGCGCCCACCGGGTCTGGAGACAAGCCACTGTGGGAGCGCTCGGCGCGTTGCTGCTGGCCGGCGCGACCAGCGTATTGGCTCAGACCGACGACGACAGCAAGTACCCCCAACGGCCGATCAAGTTCATTGTCCCGCTGTCGCCTGGAGGCATTGCCGACGTGATGTCGCGCATGGTGGCCGACCATCTGGCCGTCAAGTGGGGCCAGCCGGTGATCGTCGAGAACAAGCCCGGCGCAGGCACCAGCATCGGCATGGCTGCGGTGTCCAAGGCCAAGCCGGACGGTTACACCATCGGCATGGGCAACATTGCCGCCAACGCGATCTTTCCGGCATTGCAGCCCGACAAGGTGACCTACCACCCGGTCAACGATTTCGCGCCGGTGAGCCTGGTCGGCCTCACGCCCAGCTTGCTGGTCGTGAACACCGCAAAGATTCAGGCGAAGACGATTCCCGAGCTGGTCGCCTTCCTCAAGGCCAATCCGGGCAAGGTGTCGTTCGGCTCCTCCGGCACCGGCACTTCGCTGCACATCGGCATGGAGCTGTTCATGATCAAGACCGGCACCCAGATGGTCCACGTACCGTACAAGGGCTCGGCACCGATGCTCAACGACCTGCTTGCCGGCACCGTCGACCTGGCGCTCGACGCCTTGTCCACATCTGGCCCCCACATCGAAAGCGGCAAGCTGCGCGCGCTGGGTGTAACCACCGCCGAACGGGCGTTCTTCGCGCCAAACATACCGCCGATTGCCGACTTCGTTCCCGGCTTCGAAGTCAAGGCCTGGCATGGCGTGATGGCGCCGGCCGGTACTTCCGACAAGATCGTCAAGAAGCTCAGCGACGAGATCCAGGCCTTCCTGCGCATGCCCGAGACGGAAGAAAAACTCAAGGCGCGCGGTGTGGTTCGCATCGGCTCGAACCCGGCCGATTTCAAGACGCTGATGGTCAAGGAACTCGATCTCTACAAGTCGGTGATCAAGGACGCCGGCATCAAGGTCGACTAGGCACACCCACCGTGGCAGGCCACGCATGACGGCCTGCCGCGACCCGCATTCACGTTAACAGGTCCACCACCCATGTCCAACCTGCTGATCCAGGGACTGTGCAAGAACTATGGCACCACCCAGGTGCTCAAGAACATCGACCTGGACATCCGCCATGGCGAATTCGTGGTGTTCGTCGGCCCCTCGGGATGCGGCAAGTCGACGCTGCTGCGCATGATCTGCGGACTCGATGAGGTCAGCGCCGGAACCATCGCGATCGACAACGAGATCGTCAACGATGTACCACCCGCCAAGCGCGGCATCGCGATGGTGTTCCAGTCGTATGCGCTGTATCCGCACATGTCGGTCGCTGCCAACATGGGCTACGCGCTCAAGTTGGCCAAGACGCCGCGCGACGAGATCGACCGGCGTGTGCGCAAGGCGGCCGAGGTGCTGATGATCGCCGACTACCTGGAGCGAAAGCCGCGCCAGCTCTCGGGCGGACAGCGCCAACGCGTGGCGATCGGCCGAGCCATCGTGCGCGAGCCCAGCATCTTCCTGTTCGACGAACCCCTGTCCAATCTTGACGCATCGCTGCGGGTCGACATGCGCATGGAGTTCGCACGCTTGAAGGAGCGGCTGGGCACGACCATGGTCTACGTCACGCATGACCAGGTCGAGGCGATGACGCTGGCCGACAAGATCGTGGTTATGCAGGCTGGTGTGATCGAGCAGGTCGGCAGCCCGATTGCCTTGTACAGCGAACCGGTGAACCGGTTCGTGGCCGGCTTCATCGGTTCGCCGAAGATGAACTTCATGGCCGCTCAAGCCGATGCCGAGGGCCTGCAATTGCCCGGTGGTCTTTTGCGCACGGCTGGCGCGCCGGCCAGCTTGGTAGAAATCGGCATACGGCCCGAGCACCTGCGCCTGGGCCAGGACGGCGACGGCCAGGTGACCGGCGTTGTCGCGGCCACAGAACATCTGGGCTCGGATACGCTGGTCCATATCGACATACCGGACCACCCCAGGCCGCTGCTGGTGCGCCTGGCGGGCGAACGTGCCGTGCGCCACGGCAGCACCGTGCACGCCAGCTTTGACCACGGAGCCGTCTACGGCTTCGATCGCGACGGACAACGTGTCGCATTGGTGCAACCCATGGCGCGGGCCGCATGACGATCCGCATGAAAAACCGGCCGAACATCGGGGTCCCGTCGTCGGAACACCTGCCGCTGGATTGCCTATTTTTTCCCGTGTCTCGATAACCTCAAGGAGCAAACCATGTTGAAAGCCGTCAAGAAAGTAGCCCTGCTGGGCGTGACCAGCATGCTGGTCATGCATGCATCGACATCCGCCGCGGCCGATGTCGATTTCATGAACTGGTCATCGACCGAGGAGGTGAACAAGCCTCGCATCAAGGCGATGGAGGAGAGCTTCACCAAGGCCACCGGCCTGACCGTGAATTCAATCGGTTATGCCTGGGGCGAAATGGTTAAGAACGCCTTCCTGCGCGGGCGCACGAATACCCTGCCCGACGTGATGCAGGTACAGGCCCGGTTGCTGCCCACCATCGCGGGCATCAACGGCATCGTCGACCTGAATCAGGTCTATGGACAGAAAAACCTGGAGGCGATGTTTCCACCGGCCATGCTGGCGTTCGGCAACGTCGACGGCAAGCAGGTTGCGCTGCCGTGGATCGGCGGCACCATCGGCATGGTCGCCAACAAGGCGGTGCTGGCCAAGGCCGGCATCGACACACCCCCCACCACCGTCGCCGACTTCCGCAACGCGCTGATCAAGATCCGTGACAAGGTACCCAATTCCGTGCCCTACGGCATGGCAACCAAGAACAACAACTCGATCGTGCTCGACTACATGATCTGGGTCTGGACCTTCGGCGGCGATATCGTGACAAACGGAAAACCAGTGGTGGATTCGAAGGAAGCCACGGCGGCGCTGAAGTTCATGGCCGACCTGGTCAAGGACCGGCTCGCCGCGCCCGAGATCGACCGGCCCGACGCGCGCCGCCTGTTCGGACAGGAAGCATCGGGTTTCTATTTCGACCCGCCGATCGCGCGCACGTTCGCCGTCGACTTTTCCGGCAAGGGACCGAGCTACGGCGCCAACGTGTTGCCGATGTTCACCCCGACGCTCGCTGCCGGCGGCACACCCACCTCGATCCAGTGGGGCCACGTGATCTCGATCTTCGGCGCCAAGAACGCCAAGCCGGACAGCCCTGCCGCCAAGTTCGCGATGCACCTGCTGTCCAAGGACACGCTGGTCGATTACGCGTCCTTCAGTGGCGTGCTGCCGTCGACAACGGCAGGCCAGGCAGACCCGAAGATCGCCAATGACAACTACCTCGCCACCTGGGCCAAACACGCCGGCACGCCCCGGCGCAACACGCTTGCGTCACTGAGCAACGGCGCTGCCGTGGCCAACGTCATCGGCGAAGAGGTGCAAGCCGCCGTGCTGGGGCAAAAGACGGCCGAGGTCGCCGCGCGCGACATGCAGGCCCGCATGGTCAAGGCCATGGCCGCTGCCAACTGATGGCTGCGGACGCCGCCACCGTAGCCACGCCGCCGGCGCCGCGGCGCTCCAGCCACGCGCGCCGGGGCGGCCTGAAGGCGGCCGAGCGACGCTTTGGCATGCTGCTGCTGGTGCCGGCACTGGTGGCGTTCTGCGGCGTGATCCTGTTGCCGTTTGCCAAGGCGCTCGGGCTGTCGCTGTTCAAGTACACGATCGACATGGACGGGCCCGAGTTCATCGGCCTGGGCAATTTCGCACGGGTGCTGGGCGACGCCGCGGTGCGTGGCTCGTTCGTCACCACGCTGGTGTTCGTCGGCCTGACCACCGCCTGCTCCATCTTCCTGGGCCTGGTGTGGGCGTTGATCATGAACCAGCCGTTTCGCGGCCAATCGGCCCTGCGCGGGTTGTCGCTGCTGCCCTGGATCATGCCGGCCACCGTGGCGGCATTCCTGTGGGGCTGGATCTTCAATGCGCGTTTCGGCCTGATCAATGCAGCGTCGCTGCAACTGGGCCTGATCGACTTCCCGGTGGCCTGGCTCTCGACGCCCTACGGCGCGATGGCGGCGGTGGTGATCACCAAGACCTGGTTGTCGATCCCGCTGTTCATGGCATTTTTCCTGGCCGGTCTGCAGAGCATGGACCAGGACCAGATCGATGCAGCCCGCGCGGACGGGGCGCAAAACTGGGACGTCCTGAAGGATCATGTGATCCCGCACCTGCGCCCGGTGCTGCTGGTGACGGTGGTGCTGGGCGTGATCGGCAATCTGCAGCATTTCGACACGATCTGGGCGCTCACCGCCGGCGGACCCGTGCGTGCGACGACCGTGCTGTCGGTGCAGGTTTATCGACTCGCGTTCGAGCAGTGGGACATCGGCATGGCCGCCACCGTGGGCGTATTGTGGGTGGCCACCATCATGCCGCCGGCGTATTTCTACCTGCGCCACCTGATGAAGGGCGTCGAATAATGCTCGATCTTTCCTCCCGGCAGGCCAAGCTGATCTTCGCGGGCGTCGCGATCACGATCGGCCTGTTCATATTCTTCCCGGTCTACTGGCTGGTGATCTCCTCGTTCAAGTCCAGCCAGGAGTTGTACCGGATCACGCCGACGTTATTTCCCACCACCTGGACGCTGGACCACTTTCGCACCGCGCTCACGCGCGGACACCTGCCGCTGCATCTGTTCAACAGCCTCGTCGTATCGCTGTCGTCGGCGGCCATCAACACGACGATGGCAGTCTACGCAGGTTACTCGTTTGCCAAATACCGCTACTTCGGGCGCAAACCCGTGATGCTGCTGATGCTGTCGGCACAGATGTTCCCGTTCGGCCTGCTGTTGATCACGATCTACCCGCAGCTCACCAGCTGGGGCTTGCTGGACACCCGCGCCGGCCTGGTCCTGTCCTACGTGGTGTTTGCATTGCCGGTGGCAACCTACATGTTGTACAGCTACTTCAGCCAGGTACCGAACGAACTGATCGAGGCGGCGCGCGCCGACGGTGCCTCCGACCTGCGCATCTTTCACACCATCGTGCTGCCGGTCTCGCTGCCACCGATCATCACGGTGTTCCTGTACAGCTTCATGTGGAGCTGGAACGACCTGCTGTATTCGCTCACGCTGATCGTGTCGGAAGACAAACGCACCGTCGCGCCCGGGCTGCTGCTGACCTACCTCAATGAATCCAATGCCGACTGGGGCGGAGCGATGGCGGCGTCGCTGATGGCCGCGTTGCCGGTGATGATCGGCTTCATCCTGCTGCAGCGCTACTTCATCCAGGGCGTCACGGCGGGGGCCGTGAAATGACGCCGCACACACCCAGGTCGTCGAGACGGAAATTCCCACCATGCGATTGAAGGACCAGGTCTGTATCGTCACCGGCGCCGGGCGTGGCATCGGCCACGGCATCGTGCTGCGTTTCCTGGCCGAGGGCGCACGGGTGGTGGCACTGGAGCGGGACACGGCCGCACTGGCAGAGCTGCGGCGCAGCTGCGCCAGCGACCACCTGCTGGTCCTGGAGGGCGACGCCGCCGACCAGACGACGATCGACGCCACCATCGCGCAAACCCTGGCGCACTGGGAACGGATCGATGTGCTGGTCAACAATGCAGTGGCCTACGCCGAGCACGGCGTCACCACCACCTCCGACCAGGACTGGGCCGACACCATCGACTCCGGGCTGACCTCGGTGTTCCGCTGGTGCCGCGCGGCGCTCACGCCGATGCTGGCCCAGGGCCGCGGCGTGATCGTCAACATGGCCTCGATCAACCAGATCGTGGCCAACCCCAACCTGGCCGCCTACACGGCAGCCAAGGGCGGTGTGCATGCTCTGACGAAGCAGATCGCGGTCGAGTACGGCCCGCGGGGCATTCGCTGCAATGCAATATCGCCGGGGTTCATCATTACCGAACGCACCATGGTCGGGCGCAGCGCCGCCGACCTGGAGTGGGATGCGGAGGCGTATCCGGTGGGCCGGGTCGGTCAACCGGCCGACGTCGCTGCAGCTGCGGCATTTCTCGCATCCGAAGACGCTGCCTTCATTTCCGGGGTAGACCTGCCGGTCGACGGCGGGCTGACAGCCGTCGCGCCCTCGGCGTTGCTCTCACGCAAGATAAGGGCTTGGTGGGGCCGCAAGCCGGTTGGTGTAATCGACTGAACCGCGAGGCGGCATGCATCTGCACTGCGGTCAGTTGCATATGGTCCTGGAGCCGGAGGCGGGTGGGCGCTGCGATGGTGTTTTCTGGCACGTGCCGGGGCAAGATGTACCAATCGCGCTTTTGCGGCCCCAACAAGCGCAAGCCGACGACGTGTTGCACAGTGCCTGCTTCGCGTTGGGAACCAGTATGAGCCAAGATTCGCCGGCCACGCCCTCGGACATCGACCAATTCCAACGCGACGGATTCGTGCTGCGCCGCGCACTGTTCAGCGCAGGCGAGGTCGATACCATCAATACGGTCATCAGGCATGACCCCGCAATACGCGACGCGACCTATGGTCTGGCGGATGGCGGCGGCGCGTCAACCGAACTGGCGCTGTGGTACACCTTGAGCGACGACGTGTTCGGCGCAGTGGCGCGCTCACAGCGCGTCGCTGGCACCGTGCAGGCCCTGTTTGGCGGGCCAGTGTGTTTCTACCACTCCAAGCTCACGCTCAAGCGCCCAAGGGTAGGCGGAGCCTGGGACTGGCACCAGGACTGCGGTTACTGGTACAAGCATGGGTATCTGTTCCCGCACATGGCCAGTGTATTCCTCGCCATCGATGCATCGACGCGGGAGAACGGATGCCTGCAGGTGCTGCGCGGCTCGCACCTCTTGGGGCGCATCGACCACGGCGCCATCGGCGGACAGACCGGCGCAGACATGGAGCGGGTCGACCATGCGATTAAAGTGCTCGAGCATGTGTTTGTGGAAATGGCGCCTGACGATGCGCTGTTCTTTCACGGCAATCTGTTGCAGCGGCGGGGCGCAATGATTCCGAACGCCACCGCAACGTACTGCTCAGTTGTTACAGCCGCGCAGACAATGCGCCCATCCTCAGCGGCCGCAACATCGGCCATACGTCGTTTGACCCCGTGCCGGACGAGCACATTACCCGTTACCGTGGCAAGCCGATCGACCGCACGGCACACCGGTTTCTCAAGCCAGAAAAGGCGATGGACTAACCGGTACGGACGACGGCAGGCGGGAATCCGTCAGGCGGTCTGCGCTCGGCCGCGCCGCCATAGGGCCAGCAACCCTGGCGAGACCCAGACCAGGATCGTGATGAGTGCCAGCGATGCCGCGATAGGCCGCGAGAAAAACGCCAGCAGGTTTCCGTCGGCCTTGATCATCGAGGTGATGAAGTTCTCCTCCAGCATGCCGCCGAGCACCACGCCCAGGATCGCCGGTGCGATCGGGAAGTCGTTGGCCTCCAGCACATACGCCACGACACCGGCCACCAGCATCACACCGACACCGAACACGCTGTTGTTGATGGCGAAGGTTCCGACGATACAGAACAACAGGATCACCGGCATCAGGATGTTGCGTGGCACCTTCAGGATGCGCCGCGCCGCCTTGATACACAGGATGCCGAGCGGGATCATGATCAGGTTGGCCAGGATGAAGATCAGGAACACCGCATAGATGTTCTGCGGGTTGGTGGTGAACAGCGACGGCCCCGGGTTCATGTTCTTCATGTAGAGCACGCCGATGATGATGGCGGTGATCGAGTCCCCCGGTATGCCAAACACCAGTGCCGGAATCCAGGATCCGGCCAGTGCGCTGTTGTTGGCGGCGCCCGACTCGACGATGCCTTCAGCGTGGCCGGTGCCGAACTTCTGCGGCTCCTTCGAGAATTTCTTGCTGATCGCATACGACATCCAGGCCGCAATGTCGGCTCCGGCGCCCGGCAGGGCGCCAACCGCCGTGCCCAGCGCGCTGCCCCGCAGGATCTGTACCGGATATTTCTTCGCCAGTTGCCACTGGCCCTTGAGCACATTGCCGACCTTCTCCACCACGACCTCGCCCGGCGGTTTGGTGTCGACCACGTAGCGAATGATCTCGGAGAACGCGAACATGCCGATCATCATCGGAATCATGCCGATACCGGCCATAGTCTCGGTGTTGCCGAACGTGAAGCGCGGGAAACCGGCCGGGTTGCCGAGCCCCACGCAGGCCACCATCAGGCCCAGAAACAGGGTGATCAGACCCTTGATCGGTGCCGCAGAAGTGATGAACACCGCGCAGGTCAGGCCCAGCAAGACCAGCCAGAAATATTCGAATGAACTGAAGCGCGACGCGAACTCGGCCAGTGCCGGCGCGGCAAGAATCAGCACAGCGGTTCCGAACAGGCCACCGATAGCCGAGAACACCAGACTCGCGCCCAGCGCTTTTTCAGCCTCGCCCTTGCGGGTCATCGCGTACGCTTCGTCGGTATAGGCGGCGGAAGCGGGCGTGCCGGGTATGCGCAACAGGCAACCGGGAATGTCGCCCGAGAAGATCGCCATCGCGGTGGCGGTGACGATGGCTGCGACCGCCGGTATCGGCGCCATGAAGAACGTCACCGGCACCAGCAACGCCGTGGCCATGGTGGCCGTCAGACCGGGCACGGACCCCACGAATAGTCCGTAACAGGCCGCGATCACCATCACCATCAGGGTGTAGGGATCGAACACCATCCCGAATGCCTGAACGACGGCGTCCATCATCACGTGTCAATCCACGGAAAGTTCGGCCGTGACGGCCCGGACGTCACCACGCATACGGCGTCAGGACGCCCCAGGGCAAGGGCACGCGCAGCAGCTTGTAGAACGCAAAATGGATCACCAACGTGGCTATGACGGCAATCAGCAGCGAACGCGCCAACGACAGTTGCAGCACCCGAAACAACACGGTGAGTATCAGCACCGCGCTGACCAGAAATCCCAGCCACTGAGACGCCAGAATATAGAACAGCACCGAGCCGATCAGTAGAACCAGCGCCAGCACGTGGCGCGGTGAGCGAACCCAGTCATCCATGTCCAGCCAGGGTACCGATGCCCGCGCGCGCCAGCCCCGCACCAGCAGAACAAGGCCGCAGACGCACAGGCCGACCGCGATCATGCCCGGGAACAGGGCCGGTCCGACCTGTTGCCCGGGAATGGTCGGGTAATCCTGCACGATGAACAACACCGCAGCCCCCATGGCCAGCAACAACAAGCCGAATACCGCGTCGTTGAGCTTCATCCGCTGTTTCGCCGGCCGTCGCGCAGGAGGGTCCGGCTTACTTGACCAGACCGACCGCCTTCATCGTCGCGCCCAGTTCGGTATCCGACTTGGCCATGAACTGGGCGAACTCGTCCGGGCCCTTGTAGATCACGCCAAACCCCTGCTTGGACATGAAGTCGTTGAACTCCTTGCCGGCAGCGATCTTCTTGACCGCAGCGGCCAGTTTGTCGCGCACGTCGGCTGGAATACCCTTGGGTGCGACGATGCCGCGCCAGGCCGCCATCGTCCAGTCGCTGCCGATCGCCTTCTTGAGCGTGGGCACATTCGGATACAGCGCGGACGGATCGTCGGCCATGATGGCCAGGCTGCGCACCTTGCCCGCGTCGATCAGCGAACGCGACTCCGGCAGCGACACCGGCGCCAGGTCGATACCACCGGCGATCATGTCCTGCAAGCCCGGGGCGGCGCCATTGCTCGGCACCCAGGGCACGGACGCGGGATCGATCTTCTGGTCGCGCAGCAGCCCGGCGATGGCCAGGTGCCAGATGCCGCCTTGTCCGGTTCCCGAGGCCTTGATCTTGCCCGGATTGGCCTTGATCGCCGCCAGCAGTTCCTGGATCGTCTTGTACGGCGAATCGGCGCGCACCTGCACCCCCGCGGGGTCTGCGTTGACCAGTCCGATCGGCGTGTACGAGGTGCTCTTGAGTTCGGTCAGACCCTGCCAGTGCATCATGCCGATCTCGACCGTGGCCACGCCGATGGTGTAGCCGTCGGGCGCCGCAGAGGCGATGGCCGAATGGCCGACCACGCCGCTGCCGCCGGTGCGGTTGACCACGGTCACCGGCTGGCCGAGTTCCCTCTCGAGCAGACTGCCGACGATACGCGCGGTGGCATCGGTACCACCACCGGCGCCCCAGGGGACGACCATCGTGATCGGACGCGTCGGATAGTTCTGCGCCATGGCCGGCAATGCGGCAGCTGTCATGGCCAGGCCAGCGGCAACTCCGGCGGCATGGGCAACAAATGAGCGACGGGTACGGATAAACATGGAAAGTCTCCTTGGCGATGATGGGGCCAGTGCGGCCACGAAAAGACCGAAGGGTAACGGGCTGCCCACCAAATTGCCATTAGGGAGAACCATAGTATCGTATGACGATTGTGCGAAAACATCCGACGGCAGCGACAACGCGACTGTCCAGCCCGGCCCAACGGAGACTCCATGCCCGACGACTCCAGCCTCTTCGAAGTTCTGCCACGCGACCTGTCTGCCTACAAGAGCGGTAACACCGGCATCGACTATGTGCACCGCTTCGACTCCGGCATTGCGGGTCCGCATGTGCTGGTCAATGCGCTGACGCACGGCAACGAGTTCTGCGGCATGGTGGCGGCCTGTCACCTGCTCGACGCTGGCGTGCGGCCGAAGATCGGCAGCTTGACGGTGAGTTTCGCCAACGTGGCGGCGTACGAGAGTTTCAACACCCAGGATCCGTTCGCCAGCCGCCAGATCACCCACAACCTCAATCGCATCTGGTCCGAACCCTGGCTGGCAGGCGACGAGGACAGCGTCGAGTTGCGGCGTGCACGTGCCATGCGACCGGCAGTGGCGGCGGCCGACCACATCCTGGACATCCACTCGACCAGCCAGGACGTGGCGCCGTTCTGGGTCTATCCGCATTTCGAGCGCAATGCTGGCGTCGCCAACGCACTGCCACGGCCGGGTGTGCACCTGGTCATGCCCAGCGGACTGGGTTCAGGCACGCCGCTGATCCAGCACGGACGCCACGGACACGCAGACGGTCCGGGCGCGGCGATGGTGGTCGAATGCGGCCAGCATTTCAAGCAGTCCAGTGCCGACCTGGCGGTGGCAGTGAGCTACGACTTCCTTGGTCATTTCGGCCTGATCGATCGCGCGCCAGGGCCGGCGGAGCCGCAACGCCGTTTCGAGTTGCTGCGTACCCACGTCATCGCCACCACCGAGTTCGCATTCACGCGGCCGGTCGTCGGATTCGAAAGCTTCGCCCAGGACGAACTGATCGCCACCGATGGCGACCTGGAGATCCGCGCGCCGTGCGACGACTGCACGATCTTCATGCCGGCACGGGTCGCGATCGTGGGGCGCGAAGGCGTCTACCTGACGCGGCCCCTGGCCTGACGGGCAGGTTCACACCCCCCGAGGTCATCGACGTCCGGTCTGGCCCGGCAACGCAGGCCGCAAACGACGCCGTGCCCGGCTACTGCGCCATGTGCGTAAAGAATGCGCGCCGCGCCTACGCATCCATCTCCGTCTTGAGCACATGAAGCCGGGTCAGGTCTCGCGCCTGGGGCGGCGCGACATCGTGCGCTGACTTCAATCGGCCTTGATGCCGAGTTCCCTGGCCAGGCTGCCGTAGCGCAGGTTGTCAGCCTTCATGAAATCGGCCAATTCCCCAGGTGCGCCTCCCAACACCTCGATGCCGGCCGTGTTGAGCCTGTCGCGTACATCCGTCATCTTGATCACCTCGTTGATCTCCTGGTTGATGCGTTGGATCGCCGCGGCCGGAGTACCCGTGGGAACAAAAACGCCATACCAAC
>JBBRVD010000102.1:0-13545 GCA_038247175.1 Burkholderiales bacterium
CTGATCGCTGCCCTGGTCGAGGAAGAAGGCGTGAACGAGAAGATGGCCGAGTTCATCAATCCGATCGCCTACCTGGGCGACAAGATGACCAAACTCACGACCGAGATCGGCTTCAAGGGTTTCCAGGACGCCGACGAAGTGGGCGCGGCTGCCGTCGACTACCTGCGCGTGGCGGGCCATCTGGTGTTCGGCTACTTCTGGGCCCGCATGGCGCAGGTTGCGCTGCGCGAGATCGCCGCCGGCAACACCGACCCGTTCTACCAGGCCAAGCTGCAGACCGCGCGCTTCTATTTCGCCCGTCTGTTCCCGGAGACCGCATCGCTGATGCTCACCGTGCGGTCGGGCGCCCGGGCGCTGATGGACACCGAGGCGGTGTTTGCCTAGTATTACGGCAGGATGTCGACCGTTCCTCACACCACCCGATTCAGGAGATGCTCATGATCAGGAATAGCTTTACCGCGTGTGTTTTGTTATGTGCCGGCGCGCTGGCCATGGCCCAGATGACGCCGGTCGGCAGTTGGCACACCATCGATGACGAGACCCAGGAGATCAAGTCCGAGGTCCAGATCGTCGACAGCGCCGGCGTGCTCAACGGCAAGGTGACCAAGCTGCTGCGCAAGGGCGCCAGGCAGGAAGCGGTGTGCGACAAGTGCGCCGACGACCGCAAGGACAAACCCATGCTGGGCCTGGAGATCATCCGCGGCGCAAAAAAGGCCGACGGCAAGGACGTGTGGGAAGGCGGCAAGATACTCGACCCGGAGAAGGGGTCCACCTACGGCCTGCGCCTGACACCGATCGACGGTGGCAAGAAACTCGAAGTGCGCGGCTCCATCGGGCCATTCGGCCGCACCCAGACCTGGGTCCGCGTGCCATAAGGCACCGCGCCTGTTCTGGCTGGCCGGCGCCCAGCCTCCCCCTGCACGTTGAGGCGTGCCTTCAGAGAGTCCATCCATGTCCCGTTTTCAAGTCAAACAAGTCGCCGTGCTCGGTGCCGGCGTGATGGGTGCGCAGATCGCCGCGCACCTGGTCAACGTCCGGGTGCCGGTCATCCTGTTCGATCTGCCGGCCAGGGAAGGTCCGAAGAACGGTATCGTCACCAGGGCCGTGGAGGGGCTGAAGAAGCTCAAGCCGGCGCCGCTGGGCCTGGCGCACGAGGCTGCACTGATCCGCCAGGCCAACTACGAAGAACACATGGACCTGCTGCAGGAATGCGACCTGGTGATCGAGGCGATCGCCGAGCGCATGGACTGGAAACTCGACCTGTACCGCAAGATTGCGCCGCACCTGGCGCCCACGGCCATCGTCGCATCCAACACTTCAGGCCTGTCGATCACCAAACTCAGTGAAGCCTTGCCCGAAGAGATCAAGCCGCGCTTTTGCGGCATCCACTTCTTCAATCCGCCGCGTTACATGGCGCTGGTCGAGCTGATCAACACGCCGACCACCGAGCCGCAGGTGCTCGACAACCTGGAGGCCTTCGTCACCAGCGCGCTCGGCAAGGGGGTCGTGCGGGCCAACGACACGCCCAATTTCATCGCCAACCGCATCGGCATCGCAGGCATGCTGGCGACGATGAAGCAGGTGGAGAACTACGGTCTGTCCTATGACGTCGTCGACGACCTGACCGGCAAGAAACTCGGTCGTGCCAGCTCGGGCACCTTCCGCACTGCCGACGTCGTGGGCCTGGACACCATGGCCCATGTCATCAAGACGCTGCAGGACAACCTGGACGCCAAGACCGACCCGTTCTACGACAACTTTGCGACGCCGACGGTATTGGCCAGATTGCTGGAAATGGGGAACCTGGGCCAGAAGACGGGTGCGGGTTTCTACAAGAAGGTCGGGCGCGACATCCTGCGTTACGACGCCCATGCAGCCGAAGGCAAGGGTGACTACGTGCCCACCGGCGCCAAGGCCGACGAGGTCGTGACCCGCATGCTCAAGAAACCGGCCGGTGAACGGCTCCGGCTGCTGCGCGACGCCGAAGGCGCCGAGCCGCGCTTCCTGTGGGCCATCTTGCGCGACCAGTTCCACTATGCGGCCGTGCATTTGCAGACGGTGGCCGAGTCGGCGCGCGACATCGACCTGGCGATGCGCTGGGGCTTCGGGCTCCAGCAGGGCCCGTTCGAGTTGTGGCAGGAGGCCGGTTGGCTGGACGTGGCCAACATGATCCAGCAGGACATCGACGCCGGCAAGTCGCTGAGCAAGGCGCCGTTGCCCGAGTGGGTGTTCAAGGGCCCGGTGGCCGATGCCCGCGGCGTGCACACGCCCAAGGGTTCGTGGAGCGCTTCGGCACAGAAATTCGTGCCGCGCCATGAGCTGCAGGTTTACCGGCGCCAGCACTTCCGCGAGAATGTGCGCGGCGCCGACGCGCCGCGTGCGCAGACCGCCGGCACCACGGTGTACGAAGACGACGCGATCCGGCTGTGGACGCTGGATGCGCCGGTGCTGATCGCCAGCATCAAAACCAAGATGCATGCGATCAGCCCGGACGTGGCCGAAGGCCTGGTGCGCGCGGTGGAACTGGCCGAAGCCTCATACGAAGGGCTGGTCATCTGGTCCAACGACGAGATGTTCTCGGTCGGCGCCGACCTGCAGGCGATGTTGCCGGCCTTCATGGTGGCCGGCGTATCGGCGATCGATGGCGCCGAGCATGAGTTGCAAAAGGCGATGCTGCGGCTGCGTTATGCGAGCGTGCCCACGGTGGCGGCCGTGCGTGGCCTGGCCCTGGGTGGCGGCTGCGAAATGGCGGTGTACTGCGCCCGGCGGGTTGCGGCCATGGAGAGTTACATCGGCCTGGTCGAAGTCGGCGTCGGGCTGGTGCCTGGTGCCGGCGGCCTGACCTATATCGCGCGCCGCGCCGCCGAGAACGCAGCGGCCTCGACCAACAAGGACCTGTTGCCTTTCCTGACGGAGGGTTTCACCGCCGCTGCGATGGCCAAGGTGGGCACCAGCGCGCTGGAGTCGCGCCAGCTCGGTTACCTGCTGGACAGCGACCTGGTCGTGCCGCACAAGGACGAGCTGCTGCACGTGGCCATGACGCAGGCGCGCGCGATGTTCCAGTCCGGCTACCGCGCGCCGCTGCGCCGGACCTTTCCGGTCGCCGGGCGTAGCGCCATCGCAACGATCAAGGGTTCGCTGGTCAACATGCGTGACGGCGGCTTCATCAGCCAGCACGACTTTCACATCGCCAGCCAGATCGCCCATGTGGTCTGCGGTGGCGACGTCGATGCCGGTACGCTGGTGACCGAGGAATATCTGATGACGCTCGAGCGCGAGGTCTTCTGCTCGCTCGTCACCAACGCCAAGACCCAGGAGCGCATCATGGGCATGATGTCCACCGGCAAGCCGGTGCGCAACTGAACGGAGAACCCGCATGAAACAGATCCAGGACGCCTACATCGTTGCCGCCACCCGAACCCCGATCGGGCGTTCGCACCGCGGCTTTTTCCGCAACACCCGTCCCGACGACCTGCTGGTCAAGGCCATCCAGGGTGCGCTGGCGCAGGCGCCGACGCTGGACCCGCAGGCGATCGAGGACCTGATCTGCGGCTGCGCGATTCCGGAAGGGCCACAGGGCCTGAACATCGCGCGGATCGGCGCGGTGCTCGCCGGCTTGCCCAACAGCGTGGGCGGTATCACCGTGAATCGCTTCTGCGCCTCGGGCATCAGTGCGATCCAGATGGCGGCCGACCGCATCCGGGTCGGCGAGGCCGACGTGATGCTGGCCGCTGGCACCGAGAGCATGAGCATGGTGCCGATGATGGGCAACTCGCCGTCGTTGTCGCCCGCGATGTTTGACAACGACGAGAACATCGGCATCGCCTACGGCATGGGCCTGACGGCCGAGAAGGTTGCCAGCCAATGGAATGTCACGCGCCAGGCGCAGGACGCATTTGCGCTGGAGTCGCATCAGCGCGCCATCGCTGCGATGAAGGCTGGCTTCTTTGCCGATGAGATCACGCCAGTCGAGGTGTTCGATCGCGCGCCCGACCTCGATACCGGCAAGGTGAGCGTGACCTCGCGCACCGTGTCGCTCGACGAAGGCGCACGGCCCGACACCTCGCTCGAAGGCCTGGCCAAACTGCGGGCGGTTTTTGCCGCGCGCGGTTCGGTCACGGCGGGCAACAGTTCGCAGACCTCGGACGGCGCCGGTGCCCTGATTCTGGCCAGTGAAAAGGCGGTGAGGCAATTCGGCCTGACGCCTCTGGCGCGCTTCGTCAGCTTCGCCAGCAAGGGCGTGCCGCCGCACATCATGGGCATCGGCCCGATCGAGGCGATTCCGGCGGCGTTGCGCAGCGCCGGCCTGAAGCAGGACGACATGGACTGGATCGAGCTCAACGAGGCCTTTGCGGCGCAGTCGCTGGCCGTCATCCGCACGCTGGGGCTGGACCCGGCCAAGGTCAATCCGATGGGTGGCGCGATTGCGCTGGGCCATCCGCTGGGTGCCACCGGCGCGATCCGCGCGGCGACCGTGATCCATGCGCTGCGTCGCAACCAGCAGCGTTACGGTATGGTCACGATGTGTGTAGGTATGGGGCAGGGTGCCGCAGGCATCTTTGAGCGTGTCTGAGGACGCCGGCGACGTTACCGGCAACCCTGTGACGCGTGGACCCCCGAGCTGGACCAGCGGCCCTGGATCGAGACGTTTGGAGCACCCCCCGGAAATGGCTGCGTCATTCCCGCCCCCAGCGGTCAGGCAAAGTGGCAAAGCCCCAGGTAAAGTGGCAAAGCCACTGGTGCTTGAGAGCCTGCATCGCCCCTGAATCACCTGAGAGGATGACCATGACCCGTTCCGTTGATTTCCTGTTCGACTACGGCAGCCCGGCCGCCTACCTGGCCTGGACCCAGCTGCCCCAGCTGGCTGCTGGCACCGGCGCCCAGGTGGTGATGAAACCGATCCTGCTCGGCGGTGTGTTCCAGTCCACCGGCAACCGGGCGCCGATCACGGTGCCGGCCAAGGGTAGCTACCTGTTCAAGGACCTGAACCGCTACGCCAAGGCCTATGGTGTGCCGCTGGTCATGAATCCCCATTTCCCGATCAACACCATCACGCTGATGCGTATCGACGTCGCATTGACACTGCACGGCGACCCGCGGCTGGATGCCTGCCGCGCCGCCGTATTCAAGGCGGTATGGGCCGAACAGAAGAACATGGGCGACCCGGCCACGGTGGCCGCCGTGCTGGCGCCGGCCGGATTCGCCGCCGACGAACTGGCCGCGCTGGCCTGCGACCCGCGGGTCAAGGAGACCCTCAAGACCTGGACCCAGCAAGCGGTGGACCGCGGCGTGTTCGGCGCTCCGACGTTCTTTGTCGGCGACGAGATGTTCTGGGGCCAGGACCGGCTCGACTTCGTGCGCAGTGCACTGACCCATTGACCCCAAGACCCATGGATGACGGAGACCCGCATGAGTGACATATTGACCGACGTGACCGATGGCGTCATGACCATCACCTTCAACCGTCCTGACAAGAAGAACTCGATCACCCGGGCGATGTATACGGTCATGGCCGATGCGCTGGCGCAGGCGAAAGACGAGCACGCGATCCGTGTCGTGGTGTTCCAGGGGCATGAGGCCATCTTCTCGGCCGGCAACGACATCGCCGATTTCCTGCACCAGCCGCCATCCGACCAGGAGTCGCCGGTGTACCGGTTCCTGTTCGGTATCGCCGCCTTCCCCAAGCCGGTGGTGGCGGCGGTGTGTGGACCGGCCGTTGGTATCGGCACCACGATGCTGATGCACTGTGATCTGGTTTACGCCGGCGACAACGCGGCGTTTTCGCTGCCGTTCGTCAACCTGGGCCTGTGCCCGGAGGCGGCCTCCAGCCTGCTGGTGCCGCAGTTGCTCGGTTACCACCGTGCTTGCGAGGCCTTGCTGCTGGGCGAACCGTTCATGGCCGAGGCGGCGCTGGAGGTGGGCCTGGTCAACCGCATCGTGCCGCCACGCGAGGCCAGCCATCTGGCGCGCGCGCAGGCGCGCAAACTGGCAGCCAAACCCATCGGTTCGCTGGTCGAGACCAAGCGGCTGATGAAAAAGGGGCAGGCCGCGTTGGTATTGCAGCAGATGAAGGAGGAGGGCGCCAGCTTTGGCCGCATGCTGGGCGAACCTGCGGCGCGCGAGGCGTTCACCGCCTTCATGGAAAAGCGCAAGCCCGATTTCTCCCGGGTCTGAGATCCGGACCCGCCATTCACGATAAGGAGAACACATGCATACGCTTGAGGGCAAGACACTGTTCATCACCGGCGCGTCCCGCGGCATCGGGCTGGCGATTGCCAAACGCGCAGCAGCCGACGGCGCCAACATCGTGGTGGCCGCCAAGACCACCGAGGCCAACCCCAAGCTGCCAGGCACCATCTACAGCGCGGCACGGGAGATCGAGGCGGCGGGCGGACGGGCCCTGCCGTTGCAGGTCGATATCCGCGACGAAGCGTCGGTGCTCGCAGCCGTGGCCAGGACAGTCGAGACCTTCGGTGGCATCGATATTCTGGTCAACAATGCCAGCGCGATCAGCCTGACCGGCACCGAGACCACGCCGATGAAGCGCTTTGACCTGATGCACGGTGTCAACGCGCGTGGCACCTACCTGTGCACCATGCTCTGCCTGCCGGCGTTGCGCAAGTCGGCCGAGCAGCGGCGCAACCCGCATGTGTTGACGATGTCGCCGCCGTTGTCGATGAAGACGCACTGGTTCGAGAACCACACCGCTTACAGCATGGCCAAATACGGCATGAGCATGTGCACGCTGGGGCACGCGGGCGAGTTCCTGAAATACGGCGTCGGTGTCAACAGCCTGTGGCCGCGCACCGCGATCGCGACGGCTGCGTTGCAGATGATCCCCGGCCTCGACCCGGCCCGCTGCCGCAAGCCGGATATCCTGGCCGACGCAGCGTACCTGGTTCTCACCAGCGACAGCAGCAACACCGGCAACTTCTACATCGACGACAGCCTGCTGGCCCAACACGGCATCACCAACCTGGATCCCTATGCAGTGACACCGGGCACGCGAGACTTCATTCCGGATTTTTTCGTCGATTGATCGCATCGGCTGGCGTGCCGTAGACTGTGCGACGGCCCGCACGGCGTGTGTCGGCCCTCTCGACCACGTAAACGAACCACGTCCATGCCCCTGCGTTCCCCGGAAGAACTGCTCGACGCCCACCACGGCATGCTGATCGATGGACTGACCACGGTGTTCGGTCCGTTTGACCCCGACATGCTGCGCCATGTGTTGCCACGGGTCGAGTGGATCGAGCTCGGCGGCGGCGAGGTGTTGTTCCGCCAGGATGAACACGACGAGAGCCTCTTCTTTGTCGTCAGCGGTCGGCTGCGGGCGAGCTGCATCGATGCGACCGGCGCCCGGTCGGTGCTCGGCGAGATCGCCCGTGGCGAGACCGTCGGCGAGATGGCGTTCTTCACCGGCGAGCCGCGCACCGCGACCGTGATGGCGATTCGCGACAGTGTGCTGGCGCGCTTTTCCAAGGCCGTGTTTCGCGAACTGCTGCTGGCCTATCCGCTGGTGTCGCTGAACATGACACGCCAGGTCATCGAGCGCTTCAAGCGCGTCAACAGCGGGCGAAAGCCGGTGACCAAGCCGGTCATCATCGGCGTGCTGGGCATCACCCGCAACATCGACCTGCCGGAGTTCGCGCGGCAGCTGGCGCAGCACCTGATGAGACACGGCGCAACCACCGTCATGACCTCGCAGCGCGCGGACGAACAACTCGGCGAGCCCGGAGCGGTACAGGCCTCGCGCACCGACGTCGTGCGTTCACGCCGAGTCACGGTATGGCTGGACAAGATCGAGGCCCGGCATGATTTCGTCGTCTTCGTGGCCGACCGGGAGCGCACCGAGTGGACGCAGCGCTGCATCCGCCACTGTGATGAGCTGCTGCTGGTGGCCGACGCGGACCAGTCGCCGGACCTGCATCCCAACGAGGCTGGCCTGCACACCGCGGACGACGAAGACGAGGCGCAGCAGCGACTGGTGCTGCTGCATCCCGACGACCGCCGCTCGCCCACCGGGACTGGGCGCTGGCTGGGTCTGCGGCGCCTGTCGGGCCATGTGCATGTGCGGCGCGGCCTGACCCGGGACTGGCAGCGGCTGGCGCGGGTCGTCAGCCGCAACACCGTCGGCCTGGTGCTCTCTGGGGGGGGCGCACGCGGATTTGCGCACCTGGGCGTGCTGCGCGCGCTGGAGGAGGCCGGCATCGTGTTCGACCTGGTGGCCGGAACCAGCATCGGTGCGGTCATGGCGGCATATGCCGGCATGGACATGCCGGCGCGGGCGGTGATCGATGCGGCGCGCTTCGCGTTCCGGGAGAGCCCCACCGGCGACTACAACATGGTGCCGCTGATATCGCTGATCAGCGGCCAGCGGCTGCGGCGCATCATCGACTCTGCAGTCGTGAATAGCCGCGGACAACACATCGACATCGAAGACCTGTGGAAGACCTATTTCTGTATCACCAGCAACTATTCCGCGGCGCGCGAGGTGGTGCACACCCGCGGGCCGCTGGCCAAGTCGATCCGCGCCAGCGTGTCCATTCCCGGGGCGTTGCCGCCGGTCATGCTGGGCGGCGAGTTGCATATTGACGGCGGGACGTTCAACAATTTCCCCACCGATGTCATGGACCGGCGCGGCGCCGCGCGGATCATCGGTGTCGACCTGCTGCGGGACCGTGGATTGCACTACGAGATGGACGAGGTGCCCGGCGCTCTGGAGTTGATGCGGGACCGGCTGCGGGGTTCCGCCCGTCGCTACCGCCTGCCATCGCTGACCACGCTGCTGCTCAACACCAGCATGATGTACAGCTATGCCCGCCAGCAGGAATCACAGTCGCTGGTGGACCTGCATTTTTCGCCGGGTGTCACCATGTTCGGCATGCTCGACTGGTCGAAATTCGACCGGATCGTCGAGGCGGGATACCGCCATGGCATCGAGCAGCTGGAAAAGTTTGGTGACGCGGGGATTGCGCTTTATCGTGCAGCAGACGGATCTGCTTGAGCGCGAACAACATGAGCCCCAAGCGACACGCCGTGCCCCCATCTGCGGTGGCGTTCGAGCCGGAGTTCGTCGCCGGCCTGAAGAAGATCTTCGAGGAGTTGATCGTCTTCAACCAGACGCTGGGCCTGAAGATCCGGATGCTGGGGCCCGAGCAGGTTGTTGGCCGCATCCCGATGCGCCCCGAATTGATCGGCCACTATGCACACAACCGCCTGCACGGCGGCGTCATCAGCGCGGGCCTGGACGCGATGGGTGGCCTGGCGGTGATGGCAGCGATCGGCGCGCGACATATGGACGAGCCGCCCCAGCAGCGATTGCTGCGATTTGCCAAACTCGGCACCATCGACCTGCGGGTCGACTACCTGCGCCCGGGCATCGGCGAGTATTTTGATCTGCACGCCACCGTGATGCGGCTGGGCTCGCGGGTTGCTTCGACCCGCATGGAGTTTCGCGGTGCGGACGGGAAACTGCTGTCCACGGGGGCGGGGGTCTACATTCTGGCGTAGGCTCCGGTGATGGCCGGCAGCGCGCGCGGGCGACCGAGCTCATCGATGGCGACATAGGTGACCGACGCCTCGGTCACCTTGACATAGGTGCCCTGGGAGCGGAATTGCTCCGCATATACCTCGACCTGCACGGTGATCGAGGTACGGCCCACGCGCGTCAGCGATGAGAAAAACGACAGGATGTCGCCCACCCGCACCGGCTGCTTGAACACGAACTCGTTGACTGCCACCGTGGTCACCCGGCCCTGGGCATGGCGGGCCGGAATCACCGATCCCGCCAGGTCGACCTGGGCCATGACCCAGCCACCGAAGATGTCACCATTGGCATTGCTGTCTGCCGGCATGGGGATGACCTTGAGCACCAGTTCCTTGTCGGTGGGTAACAGAACCTTGCTGGAGTCAGGGGGGCTGGACATGGTCACAATCGAAGGCTTTGGTCGGCAGGGGGCGCCGTTCGCCCCTGTCCCGTCCGTGAATGGGTTCCCACGGATTGTCCCTGAAGCCGTATGTTGTTGCGAGCGTTCGGCCAGCCCCGGGCACGGGATGCCGGCCGATGACCGCGATTGGCCACGATATGAATTGGATGTCAGCATGCGAGTGACGGTATTTGGTGCAACTGGAGACCAGGGGAGCGCCCAGGTGCATGCCCTGATTCGTGCGGGTCATCAGCCGGTGGCGGTCAGCCGCTTGGCCGGGCCGTGGAGTGTGGACGGCATCGCGCTGGAGACGGTTTGGGCGCACTTTGCCGACAGTCGTTCGTTGGCGCAAGCCGTTGAGGGGTCGCAAGCGGTGTTCCTCAATCTGCCCTCGACGTCGTTCCAGGTGGCCGCGCCACTGGTGGCCGCCGCTGAAACCATCGCTTTGGCCGCGGCGCGTTCGCCCAGCACGCGGGCGCTGATCTTCAACACCAGCCTGCCGATGCCGCGCGACAAGCGCGGCTTTGCCGCCCAGGATGCGCGCCATGAAATGCGCCGCCGCATATTTGACGCCGAGACGGTGCGCCTGCCAGAACTGACCCGCAAGCTGTCACAGGCCTGGGGCCGACCATTGACCCATCAGAGTCAGAGCGTCGAGGACTTCTGTCAGCAGATGCGTCAGGCGTTCGATGGCAAATCGTCGCTCGCCGTCGATTCCATGATGCATGAGCTGCAGCGGATCTACTCCTGGTACAACACCGCGCCCGAGCGTCCGTTCAGCGTCGACATGACGCCTGTTTTGCGAGAGCTGCCGGTGCGCCTGACGCCAATCGGGGAATGGGCCGCTCGTCAGGTGTTACCGGCCATGGCCGGCCCTGCTGACCAACCCGGGCGGACAGCTTGCACCACTTCGTCATGGACCGCCGATGCGCCGCGCCGCTGAAGCCATTGCGCCAACTCCGGCGACCTCGGCGCCGGGCGGCCCTGACAGCAGCCGATCCGACTGGTCGACGCTGGCGCGTCTGCTGCCCTATCTGTGGCAATACAAGTGGCGGGTCGGGGCGGCGCTGACCTTCATGGTCGCCGCCAAGATGGCCAACATCGGAGTGCCATTGCTGCTCAAGGAACTGGTCGACGGTTTGAGCCCGAACGGCGGGCGCAACCTGGCGCAGGCCAGTGGCAGCGAGGTGATGCAGGCCGTGCTGGTGGTGCCGGTGGCGTTGCTGCTCGGTTACGGCCTGCTGCGCTTGTCGACAACCTTGTTCACCGAGCTGCGCGAGCTGGTGTTTTCCAAGGCGACCGAAGGTGCGGCGCGCTCGATCTCGCTGCAGGTGTTCCGGCACCTGCACGCGCTGAGCCTGCGGTTCCACCTTGATCGGCAGACGGGGGGCATGACGCGCGACATCGAGCGCGGCACCCGCGGCGTGCATTCGCTCATCTCGTATTCGCTTTACAGCATCGGCCCCACGCTGATCGAGGTCACGCTGGTGCTAACCCTGCTGGCGGTGAAATTCGATGTCTGGTTTGCCTGGATCACCATCATCGCGCTGGTGGTCTACATCACGTTCACGGTGACCGTCACCCAGTGGCGCACGCAGTTCCGGCGCGAGATGAACGAACTCGATTCGACGGCGCACAGCCGGGCCATCGACTCGCTGCTGAACTACGAGACTGTCAAGTACTTCAACAACGAGGAGTTCGAGGCGCGGCGCTACGACGAGAGCCTGGAGCGCTACCGCAAGGCGGCCATCAAGAGCCAGAGCACGCTGAGCCTGCTCAACACCGGCCAGCAATTGATCATCGCCGCTTCGCTGGTCGCGATGTTGTATCGCGCCACGCAAGGTGTCGTCGACGGCCGCATGACGCTGGGCGACCTGGTCATGGTCAACGCCTTCATGATCCAGCTCTACATCCCGCTCGGATTTCTGGGCACCCTGTACCGCGAGATCAAGCAAAGCCTGACCGACCTGGACAAGATGTTCCGCCTGATGGAGCAGGAGCGCGAGATCGCCGATCCGCCGCAGGCGCTCGCGCTGCGCATCGACGGGCCACCCACCGTGCGTTTCGAGCGGGTGTCGTTCGCCTACGACAGCGGCAAGGTGGATGACGCCGCAGCCCGGCGCACGATCCTGAACGACGTCTCGTTCGAGATTCCCGCGGGCAAGACGGTGGCGGTCGTGGGGCCGTCGGGCGCCGGCAAGTCGACGCTGGCGCGGCTGCTGTACCGTTTCTACGATGTGCAGCAAGGCCGCATCACGATCGGCGGGCAAGACATCCGCGCCGTGACGCAGGCCAGCGTACGCCGCGGGATCGGCATCGTGCCGCAGGACACGGTGTTGTTCAACGATTCGATCGCCTACAACATCGCCTACGGCAGTCCGGGCGCGAGCCAGCAACAGGTGGAGGAGGCCGCTCGCGCGGCGCATATCCACAACTTCATCATCAGCACGCCGGCCGGTTACGAAGCGACGGTGGGCGAGCGCGGACTGAAACTCTCCGGGGGCGAGAAGCAGCGGGTGGCGATCGCGCGCACGCTGCTCAAGAACCCGCCGATCCTGATCTTCGACGAGGCCACCAGCGCGCTGGACTCGGCCAACGAACGCGCGATCCAGGCCGAACTCCGGGCCGTGGCGCGCGGCAAGACCACGCTGGTGATTGCGCACCGCCTGTCGACCATCGTCGACGCGCACGAGATCCTGGTGATGGACGGCGGGCAGATCGTCGAGCGGGGTTCGCACCCGCAACTGCTTGCTGCGCAGGGGCGCTATGAGCAGATGTGGGCGATGCAGCAAGCTGGCGAACCCACAAAGGTTTGATTCACGCGCGGCGCGTGGTGCGCGGCTGTGCAGGCAAGGCTGCCCGGGCGCAACGGGACTGCTGCAAAGGACAATCCCTACCGCAACAGCTTTGACCGATTGAGCGGCGACTTCTGGATTGCCGACGCCGGCCAGAACGTCCGCGAAGCGATCAACCTGGAAATGCAGGGCGTGACGGGCGGCCGCAATTACGGTTGGCGCGCCCGCGAAGGCACGGCGGACAACCCGGCAGTGCCCGACGCCGCGCCGGCAGGTGCGGTGTATCCGCTCCTGGACTATACCCACGCGACGTTCAGCCAATCCATCATCGGTGGCTATGTCTACCATGGCACTGGAGAGCCTGGCCTGGACGGCAGCTATTTTTTCGGCGACTTTGTCACCGGGCGGATCTTCACCGTCCGCAACTATGGTAGCAACCCGAGCGACCTGACAGAACGTACGGCTGAACTGGGCACGCCGTTCGGACCCTACCAACTCAGTTCGTTCGGTGAAGATGGTCTGGGCAATATCCATGCGACGGGCATCAATGGCCAGGTCGTTCTGATCGCCGCCGCCGTGCCGGAACCCCCGACCTGGGCCCTGTTTCTGGCAGGATGCTTGCTGGTCTGCGGGATTTGCCCCGGGCGATCGCTGCCGGCCAGATCTGTGGCGCGCTGATTCGGCTGGGCGGGCGCGGATGCGGCGGCTGCCGCGGCTGCCGTTTTCCCAGTGCTATGCCGACGTGTAATCGCGGGGGGTCGCAGTGATGGCTGCGCCGCGTAGGACATCGCGACCCGCCGGACGCGCTGCATTCCGACACA
>JBBRVD010000103.1:0-13447 GCA_038247175.1 Burkholderiales bacterium
GGGATGGTCTCGACCCGCAGGTCCTTGGGGGCGTGGATGACAAGGGCTTCCATGGCTGTGTTATCCAGTCAGTGTGGGTGGTGTGGATTGCCTGCGGTCTCGCCGATGTCATAGCGTGGCGGTCACGCCACCATCGACATACAGGATATGGCCGTTGACGAATCGCGATGCGTCACTGGCCAGGAATACTGCCGGGCCGACCAGGTCTTCGACGTCGCCCCAGCGCCGCGACGGCGTGCGGCCGATGAGCCAGCTGCTGAACTCCGGGTTCTGGACCAGCGCATGGTTGAGCTCGGTCTTGAAATAGCCCGGCCCCAGGCCGTTGACCTGGATACCATGTTGTCCCCAGTCGATGGCCATGCCCTTGGTCAGCATCTTCACTGCCCCTTTGCTGGCCGTGTAGGGGGCGATGTTCGGGCGGCCCAGCTCGCTTTGCACCGAGCAGATGTTGATGATCTTGCCTTGCTTGCGGCCGATCATGTGGCGGGCCACGGCCTGACCGACCATGAACACGCTGTCGACGTTGGTGCGCATCAGCTCATGCCAGTGTTCCTGGGTGAAATCTTCCAGCGGCGCACGGCGCTGCATGCCGGCGTTGTTGACCAGGATGTCGATCGGTCCGATGTCGTTCTCGATCGCCGCCACGGCCCGGGTCACCTCAGCGTTGTCGGTCACGTCAAATGCCATCGTGTGGACCGTGGCGCCTTCACCGCGCAGCGTCTTTGCCGCCAGTTCCAGCTTGTCGGCATTTCGCGCGTTGATGACAACTGCCGCGCCGGCCTGGGCCAGGCCGCGCGCGAGCGCGAATCCGATGCCGGCACTGGAGCCGGTGATCAAGGCCAGACGGCCACAGAGGTCGAACGATGCGGGTGCTGTCATGGCGATGCGGTTCAATGGATGGGTGAAACGGGAGGGGCGTATTGTCGCGCTCAGCGCGCGGGCGCTTCGACGGCCTCGATCAGGAACTTGAGCTTGCGCGCGCCGTTCCATTCGTCGGCGTCGAGCCGAAATGCCATGCGCGCCCGCGCCGGCAGGCTGTCGGTGTGGTTGAACCAGATGCCGTCGATGGGTGTGCCCTGGTGCAGCAGCTTGAGGGCGAGGTGTTTCTCGCCCACCAGCCGCTGCGACACCACGTCGAGTTCCTCGCTGAACACCGGCGGCGCGAAACCCTGACCCCAGACCTCCTTGTGCAGCGTGTCGACCAGATCGACGCGGCGGTACTCGGGCGCCAGCGGGCCGTCGGTCTCGAGCCGGCGCTGCAAGGTGGCCGCATCGAGCCACTGCATCGCCACTTCGGCCAGCGCCTGCTCGAACGTGTCAAGGTGTTCCTCGGCCACGGTACAGCCGGCCGCCATCGCATGGCCGCCGAAACGCAGCAACACGCCGGGGTGTCGCTTGGCCACCAGGTCGAGCGCGTCGCGCAGGTGAAAACCCGGGATCGAGCGGCCCGAACCCTTGAGCTCGTGTTCCTTGCCTGGCGCCTGGCTGGCGGCGAACACAAAGGTGGGACGGTGCAGCTTGTCCTTGATGCGCGAGGCCACGATGCCGACGACGCCCTCATGGAAATCGGGGTCGAACACGCAGATCGCCGGTGGTGGTTCCTCGCCGTCCTCGAACAGCGACTCGGCGATCTCCATCGCCTGGGCACGCATATCGCCTTCGATCTCGCGCCGTTCGCGGTTGATGGCATCCAACTGACGGGCCAGTTCAGCGGCACGCTGCGGATCGTCGGTCAGCAGGCATTCGATGCCCAGCGTCATGTCGCTCAGACGTCCGGCGGCATTGATGCGCGGCCCGAGCGCAAAACCGAAGTCGAAGGTGGTGGCAACCGGCGCCTGGCGTCCGGCGGCGCTGAACAAGCCGGCCATGCCGGCGGGCAGGGCGCCAGCCCGGACACGCTTGAGGCCCTGGGCGACCAGTCGGCGGTTGTTGGCGTCGAGTCGCACCACGTCGGCCACCGTGCCCAGAGCCACCAGCGGCAGCAAAGCGTCGAGCTTGGGCTGGTTCTGGGCCGTGAATACCCCGCGTTCGCGCAGTTCCGAGCGCAAGGCCAGCAACACGTAGAACATCACGCCGACACCGGCGATGGATTTGCTGGCGAAGCCGCAGCCAGGCTGATTGGGATTGACGATCACGTTGGCCTGCGGCAGCTCGCTGGCCGGCAGGTGGTGGTCGGTCACCAGTACCTGCAGGCCGAGCGCGCGGGCATGCGCGACGCCGTCGATGCTGGCGATGCCGTTGTCGACCGTGATCAGCACGTCGGCGCCGCTGTCCTTCACACGCTGGGCGATCGGTGCGGTCAGCCCGTAACCGTCGCGTACCCGGTCCGGCACGATGTAGCCGACATGGCGCGCCCCGAGCAGGCGCAGTCCGCGCAGTCCGACGGCGCAGGCGGTGGCGCCGTCGCAATCGTAGTCGGCGACGATGCACAGCCGCTGGTCCCGTGCGATGGCATCGGCCAGCAGCCGGGCCGCCTGCGCGTTGCCCAGCAGGTCTGCGGGCGGCAGCAGCCGGTTCAGAGCCTCGTCGAGCTCGTCCACGGCGCTGACGCCGCGTGCCGCATACAGGCGGGCCAGCAGGGGGTGCACGCCAGCCTGTTCAAGCGTCCAGGCGGCGCGGGGCGGTATGTCGCGATTGGTGATTTTCATGATGGGCCGATGAAGTCTTTCAGGCTTGCGCGGCTGAATCGGCGCTGCAGGCCTGCGCGCCAGCCTTTGACAGCGGGAGTGAAATGCAAAGCGGCGCGGTCCGAGCACAACACCAGCTCGCCAGCCGCACCGGCATCGAGCGCGGTGGCGAGTTGCTGACATTCGCCCTGGTCGATCTGCTGCCAGCCCTGCGTCCAGCGGCTCCAGTCGCCGTGCAGGGCGGCGCTGCGCAGTGCGTCCGCCACCTGGGGCAGGGGCCGTGCAGGCACAGTTGCGCCAAGCGCGCCGAGCGCCCCGCTGCCGCTGATCCAGAACGAATTGACGGCCGGTGATCCCCGGGCGCTGCGCGCGTCGTTGACCGGGTGGGTGTAGAGCAGCATCTGCATCTCGTTTTGCAGTCGGCGCAGCGCGGCCGTGGCCGGCATCCAGGGGCCGAGGTCGGTTTCGATGACCCGGTCCAGCGACGCGCTGGCCAGCCCGGCCAATGGCGCACCGCGCGCCAGCCAGCGTTGAGGTGTGTCGAACTGCAGCTCGATGCCATCCTGCGCGAACCACGGTGCCATGGCCAGCATCAGCGCGTGGGATTCGTCCTGCGGCAGTTGCAGCGCGGCGGGGTCGGTCATCTGGATGCGATCGGTGCCGATCTGCCAGTGCGCTGGTGTGACCCAGGCCCAGCCTGCGGTGCCTGGATCCGTCCCGCGGCGAGCCAGCTCGAGCGCGGCCCAGGGGATCATGCCGTCGCCCGCCTGCACACCGATGGCCTGCGCCAGCGCGTGTTCATGTGGCGGTGTGAGTGATTGTGGCGACAGATCCTCGGTCCGCGTCAATGTCAGCCGGCGCAACAAACGCTGGAGGGCAGGCAGTTGCAATGTCGCGGCGGCCTGGGCACAGCCCCGATCATCGGCGACGAAGGCATATGGGATCAACAACTGCATCGGCTTATTGTCGGTCGAAGTGCGCCGGCGCCCGACGGCGCCCCCGGACCTGGCTTGGCCAGGCCCACCGAGGGATTGCGAGGAAACTGGGGTCGTCCCGGCGTTTCGTCAGGAGGGTTGAGTGCGGGATGCCACAATCGGTGCTGTCCCCTGCTTATCATTTGCCCCGAACATGCCACTGCCGCTCTGTCGCTGATGCAACTGCCCTACGAACTGAGCCTGGGCTGGCGTTACACCCGTGCCGGCCGCGCGACACGGCGCAATGGTTTCATCTCTTTCATCTCCGGCGTCTCGATGCTGGGTATCGCGCTGGGCGTGGCCGCGCTGATCATCGTACTCAGCGTCATGAATGGCTTCCAGAAGGAAGTACGCGATCGCATGCTGGGTGTGGTCTCGCATATCGAGATCCATGCCCGGGACGGAGCGGCCTTGCCCGACCTGCAACGCACGCTGGCCGAGGCCAAATCCAACCCGCAGGTGATCGGTGCCGCGCCGTTCGTGTTCGCGCAAGGGTTGCTGGCACGCGGCGAGGACATGAAGGCAACGCTGGTGCGTGGCATCGACCCGCAGCGGGAACTCGACGTGACCGACCTGGGCCGCGCGATGGGCCGCAGCGGTCTGGCGCGGCTGGTACCGGGCTCCTTCGGCATCGTGCTCGGTGGCGAACTGGCGCACGCCCTCGGCGTGCGCGAAGGCGACAGCGTGACCCTGATCACGCCCAGCGGCCAGATCACGCCGGCCGGCGTGGTGCCGCGGCTCAAGCAGATGACGGTCGTGGGCACCTTCGATTCCGGTCATTTCGAATACGACTCGGCACTGGCGTTGATGCACATGGACGACGCGGCGCGCATCTACCGTCTGGAGGGCCCCACCGGTGTGCGGCTCAAGTTGCGCGACCTGCATCAGGCGCGCGAAGTCGCCGCCGAACTCGCCGCCAGGATGAGCGGCAGCCTGGTGATCCGCGACTGGACGCGTCAGAACCGAACCTGGTTTGCCGCGGTGCAGGTCGAGAAGCGCATGATGTCCATCATCCTGACGCTGATCGTCGCGGTGGCCGCCTTCAACCTGGTCAGCACGCTGGTGATGACGGTGACCGACAAGCGGGCCGACATCGCGATCTTGCGTACGCTGGGCGCGAGTCCGCGCTCGATCATGGGTATCTTTGTCGTGCAGGGGGCGATGGTGGGCGTGATCGGCACGCTGGCGGGTCTGGCGCTGGGCCTGGGCGTCGCGTTCAACATCGACGTCATCGTGCCGGCGCTCGAGCAACTGCTGGGTGCGACTTTCCTGCCCAAGGACATCTACCTGATCAGCAGCATGCCCAGCGATCCGCAGCAGGCCGACATCATGCCGATCGCCATCATCTCGCTGGTGCTGGCCTTCCTGGCCACGATTTATCCGAGCTGGCGCGCCAGCCGCGTCAACCCGGCCGAGGCCCTGCGTTATGAGTGAAGTGGTGTTGCAGGCCCGCGGGCTGACCAAGCGATTCAGCGAGGGCCGGCTCGACGTGACGGTATTGAACGGCGTCGACCTGCAGGTACATGCCGGCGATACGCTGGCCATCGTCGGCGCCTCGGGTTCTGGCAAGAGCACCTTGCTGCACCTGCTCGGGGCACTGGACGCGCCCAGCAGCGGCAGTGTGCATCTGATGGGCCAGGATTTGTCGACCCGCAGTGCCAGCGATCAGGGCCGCTTGCGCAATCGGCACCTGGGTTTCGTCTACCAGTTCCACCACCTGCTGCCGGAGTTCACCGCACTGGACAACGTGGCCATGCCGCTGTGGATCCGCCGCATGGCGCCCAACGACTCCTCCCGTGCCGCGGGCGCCACACTCACCAGCGTGGGCCTGCAGGACCGGCTGCAGCACCGGCCGTCGGAACTCTCGGGCGGCGAGCGACAGCGGGTGGCGATCGCACGCGCGCTGGTCACCCAGCCGGCCTGCGTGCTGGCCGACGAACCGACCGGCAACCTGGACCGCAGCACTGCCGACGGCGTGTTCGCGCTGATGATGAATCTGGCGCGGGATCAGGGGACGGCGTTTGTCGTCGTGACCCACGACGAAAGCCTGGCGGCGCGGTGCGCACGACAGTACCGGCTCGATCGGGGCACCTTGACGGCAACAGCGGCCTGACCGCGTCAGGCGCCTGGCGGCCTCACACGCTCAGGTAGTCGGTCCACAGATCGCGGCGGCGGTCGAGTTCGGCGGACGGACCCGTCCAGACCACGGTACCTTTTTCCAGGATGACATGGCGGTCGGCAAACGCGATCAGGCGTTCAATGTACTTGTCGATGACGATGATGGTCAGGCCGGAGCGCCGCAATCCCTTGAGGCAAGACCAGATTTCCTCGCGTACCAGCGGCGCCAGGCCCTCGGTGGCCTCATCCAGGATCAGCAGGAACGGGTTCGTCATCAACGCGCGTCCAATCGCCAGCATCTGCTGCTCGCCGCCCGAGAGCTGTCCGCCGCCATTGCGCCGGCGCTCCTGCAGGCGCGGAAATTGCGCATAGACCCGGGGCAAGGTCCAGCGGTCGGTGCTGCCGTTGCGATGTGCGGCAAATGCAAGCAGGTTCTCTTCGACCGACAGGTTGGTGAAGATCTGGCGTCCTTCGGGGACGATAGCCACGCCCATGCGGGCGATCTGGTCAGCGGCAAAGCCGGTCACATTCTGGCCTCGCACGCGCACCGTTCCGCCCCGAGGACGATGCAGGCCCAGCACATGGCGAACCGTCGTGGTCTTGCCCATGCCATTGCGGCCCAGCAGCGTGACGACCTCGCCCTGCGCGACGCTGAAGTCGATGCCGAACAGGACCTGGCTGGCGCCATAACCTCCCGTGAGACCTTCGACGGCGAGCATCGGGTCGCTCATGTCGTCCCCTCCTCACCCAGGTAAGCGGCGCGTACGTCGGGGTCATCCTTGATCTGCTGCGCCGTGCCGCTGGCCAATACGGCGCCCAGCAGCAGCACCGTGATGCGATCGGCCAAGGCGAATACCGCATCCATGTCGTGTTCGACCAGCAAGATCGTGAGTTCAGGAGTCAGCGACCGGATCAAGTCCACCATCTCGTCGGCTTCGTCATGTCCCATGCCGGCCATCGGCTCGTCCATCAGCAGCATGCGCGGCGCACAGGCCAGCGACAGGCCGACATCCAGCCGTCGGCGCATGCCGTGCGACAAGGCGTCGCCGCGGGCCTGCAGTTGCTGCCCCAGGCCGACGCGTTCGGCAATGGCCGCAGCCTCGTCCTGCGCGCGCCGGTCTGCGCTGGCGGCAGCGAGAAATCCGAAACCGCGGTGGCGCCGGCGCTGCACGCTGACCTGCAGGTTCTCCAACACGCTCAGACTGCCAAAGACACTCGTGATCTGGAACGAGCGAACCAGACCGGCCCGCACCCGCGCCTGCTGGGACTGGTGCTGCAAAGGCTGGCCGAAGAAGTCGATCCGGCCGGCATCGGCCGGCAGGTAGCCCGACAACAGAGAAATCAGCGTGGTCTTGCCCGCGCCATTGGGCCCGATCAACCCGTGGATGGTGCCGGCTTCGACCTGCAGCGTGACGTTGCGGGCGGCTTCCAGGCCACCGAAACGCTTGGACAACCCGCTGACCTGCAAAGCCAGGCTCATGGTGCGCGACCTGCGTCGGCGGGCGCGGCAGCCTTGCGCCGGAACAGTCGGCCCAATCCGACGAGGCCATCGGGTGACACCATGACCACCAACAACAGGATCGCGCCGACGTAGATGTGCCAGTAGCTGAAATACCCGGACAACACTTCCTCCAGCAGCAGCAGCGTGGCCGCCCCCAGGAATCCGCCATGCAGGCGTCCCATGCCACCCAGGACCACCATGATCATCAGCGTGCCGGATTGCGACCAGTGCAGCAATTTGGGACTGACGAACTGGTTGTGCATGGCCAGCAACGCACCGGCCACTCCGGCCATGACACCGGCCACTGCAAACGCGATCAGCCGGTACTGGCGCGTCGAGTACCCGATCGCGCCCATGCGCTGTTCGTTCTCGCGCACCGCCTGCAGGGCCAGGCCGAAACGCGAGCGCACCAGGCGTGCCAGCAGCAGGTGCATCAGCACGGTCCAACCCAGTACGACGGCGTAGAAGACGGTTTCGGAGCGAATATCCAGCCCCAGGCCCAGCGCCGGACGGACCGACATGCGAAGGCCGTCATCGCCCCCATATTGGCGCAGGCCGACAAACAGGAAGTAGAACAGCTGGCCCATCGCCAGGGTGATCATGATGAAATAGGCGCCGCGCGTGCGGGTCGCCACGTAACCGACCGCGAGCGCGCTGGTGCCACCGATTGCCGCCGCGAGCAGCCAGACCAGCCAGGCGTTGTCGGCGCCGTGCACGACCGCGATGCCGGCCGTATAGGCGCCCAACCCGAAAAAAGCCGCATGGCCGAAACTCACCATGCCGCCGTAACCCAGGATCAGGTTCAGGCTGGACGCGGCGATCGCAAAGATCATGATCCGGATCACGACCCCGATGTAGAAGTCCTCTCCGGCCCGGGTGGCCAGCCACGGGAACGATGCCAGCACCACGAACAACAGCAGCCACAACACGGCCGACAAGGACTTCTTGGTCTGCATCGCGGGCTCAGGAATTGGCGGGGAACAGGCCACTGGGGCGCCAGAACAGCACCAGCACCATGACCAGATAGATCATCATCGATCCCAGCGCGGACCCCAGGGATGAGGCGATCGCCGGTGGCAATGTGGCGCTGAGCAGGGCCGGCAAAGCCGTGCGTCCCAGCGTGTCGACCACACCGACGATCAGCGCGCCAGCCGCGGCGCCCAGTATGGAGCCGATACCGCCGATGACGACGACAACGAAGGCCAGGATCAGCACGCCGTCGCCCATGCCTGCCTCCACCGCGACGAGCGGTCCCAGCATCACGCCGGCCAGCGCCGACAACACAGTGCCGAAGGTGAACACGGCGGTGTATAGCCACTTGACGTTGACACCCATGGCAATGGCCATTTCCCGGTTGTTGGCGCCGGCCCGCACCCACATGCCGATCCGGGTGCGGGTGACCAGAAACCACAGCAGCAGTCCGACCAGCACACCCGACAGCATGATCACGAGTCGGAAGCTCGAATACGGAACCGGACCGAGCTGGATCGCGCTGGCGAGCCCGCTGGGCAAGTCCAGCGGCAGCGGCAGCGGGCCCCATACGATACGCACCAGATCGTTGAAGATCAGGATCAGCGCAAACGTCGCCAGCACGTGCACCATGTGGTCCTTGGCGTACAGGTGGCGCAGCACCAGCACCTCGATCACCAGGCCCACCAGTGCCGTGGCCGGCAGCGCGCACAGCAAGCCGAGCCAGAACGAGTCGAGCATGCCCGCAAACCAGGCGGCAAAGTAGGCGCCCACCATGAACAGGCTGCCGTGCGCCAGGTTCACGAAGTTCATGACGCCGAACACCAGTGTCAGCCCGGCGGCAATCAGGAACAACGTGACACTGAACTGCAGGCCGTTCAGGGTCTGTTCGAGAAGCAGGACGCCCATGTCGTGGATGCCGCCGTCGTGTCGCTAGTGGCTAACCGGTCACTTCATCGCACACTGGCCGATGTAGGCGTCGCTGTGGTCCTTGAGAACCGGCCCGACCAGCTTGTTGAGGTACTTGCCGTCCGGCATCTTGGTGACGACGCGGGCGTACTGGGTCTGGATCGGAAAGTGGTTGCGGCCGAACCGGAACTCGCCTCGCACCGAGTTGAAGCCCTTGGCTTCCTTGATCGCAGCGATGAAGGCGTCGCGATCCTCGATCTTGCCGCCGACATTGCGCACCGCCGCATCCAGCAGGTAGGCCGCGTCCCAGGCCTGCGAGGCGTAGGTTGACGGAACCCGGCCGTAGGCCTTGGTGAACTCGGAGACAAACAGCTTGTTGGCGGCGTTGTCCATGTCCGATGACCATTGGCCGGTGTTGACCACACCGTTGATCAGGTCACCGATGGTCAGCATCTGCTGGTCGGCGTCGTATCCCTGGAACACCCGCACGATCTTGGGATCCATGCCCGAGGCCGAATACTGCTTGGTGAAGTTCACGCCCATGCCGCCGGGCAGGAAGTAGTAGATCGCGTCGACATTGGCGGCGCGCACCTGGGCGATCTCGGCCGCGAAATCGAGCTGGCCGAGCTTGGGGTAGATTTCGAGTGCCAGGTCGTTTTTGTAGAAGCGCTTGAAGCCGGTGGCAGCATCCTTGCCCGCCGGGTAGTTGGGGGCGATCAGCGCGACGCGTTTGTAGCCCTTGTCCAGCATGTATTTGCCGCCGGCCTCGTGCGGCGCGTCGTTCTGCCAGCTGACGCTGAAGAAATAGGGGGAGCAGTCCTGGCCGGCGATCGAAGCCGGTCCGGCATTGGAGCTCAGCACGATGGTCTTGTTGGCGATCGCCGCCGGCGTCACGGCCAGCAGGACGTTGGAGTAGATCACACCCGTGAGCACGTCGATCTTGTCGCGCCGCAGCAGACGGTCGGCACCCTGTTTGGCGGCGTCCGGGCTGAACTGGTCGTCGACGCTGATCATCTCGGCCGGCAGGCCGCCGAGCTTGCCGCCGAGCATCTTCAGCGCCAGCTTGAAGGCGTCGCTCTGGTCGATGCCCGGTGCGCTGGCCGGACCGCTGAGCGTGGTCAGGAATCCGACCTTGATGGAATCGGCCGCCATGGCGTTCATGGACAAGGCGGCCAATGTGCCGGTCAGGCTGAGCAGGAGTTTGTTCGTCTTCATGGTGATCCTTTGCAGTTGCAGGGCTGGGGAGGGGTGACGGGATCAGGCGGCAACGTCTGCCGCGGAGCTGTGTGTTGCAAGTATTGGAAAAAGGAGCCGGACAGAAGACGACCGGCGTCGGGCACGCTCGGGTTCAGACCCGGCCAAGATAACATCGGATCGGTGGTGGCCACGGCTGGGCGACTCATCCGATGGACACGACCGGATGGCGCAGGCGACCGATACCCACCACCTCCGCCTCGATCACGTCGCCCGGGTGCAGCCACTCCTGCGGGCTGCGCCCGGCGCCAACGCCTTCGGGCGTGCCGGTGGCGATCACGTCGCCTGGCTCCAGCGTCATGCCCTGGCTGATATCGGCGATCAGGTCGGCGACCTTGAACAACATGTGTCGGGTATTGGAATTTTGTTTCTCCACGCCGTTGACCTTCAGCCACAGGTCAAGCACCTGCGGATCGGGAATCTCGTCGGCGGTGACGATCACCGGGCCGAACGGCGCATAGGTATCCTGGCCTTTGGAGTAGACCCACTGGCCGGCTCGCCGGCAGTCGCGGGCACTGATATCGATCATGACGCTGTAACCGAACACATGTCCGAGCGCCTGAGCCACGGATACCCGTCTTGCCGTCGTGCCGATGATGGCAGCCAGTTCGACCTCCCAGTCGAGTTGCTGCGTGATGCGTGCGTCGTGATGGACCGCATCGCCGGGGCCGATGACGGTGGTCGGCGGCTTGGTGAAGATGATGGGTTGCTTGGGCAGGTCCTTGGAGGTGTCGAGCGTGCGACTCGACTCGGCGATGTGTTCGACGTAGTTCAGGCCGATTCCGAAGATGTTCTTGCGTGGACGCGGGATCGGTGCCAGCAACTGCACATTGACCAGCGGCAACGCCGTGGCAGGTGGCCACGTCGAGGGTCCGGCAGCCAGCAAGGTGCGCAGGCTGCTCAGCGCCAGCGGGCCGAGGTCGATGAATCCGAGCATGTCGGATGGCAGGGCGACCCCGTTGGCCTCGCCCAGGCGGGCAACGTCGACGATCAGGTCATCGACGATGGCGCCCAGGCGCGCGGCCTCGACGATGGTGGGGCGGTAGGTGGCAAGTCGCATGGGCAATGTCCAGTCGGGTTCAGGAAAGGGTCTGATGGCCGCCGGTGTCTCGCAAGGCCTCTTCGCGGTACAGGCCCAGCGCGCGCATGACCGGCAGGTCGTTGAAAGTGAACAGGCAAGCGTCGTCGGAGCCGGAATCGTTGGCGTGTTCGTGGATCGCCCAGGACGGTACGCAGAAGATGTCGCGCTCCTTCCAGTCGAAACGCTTGCCCTCGATGATCGAATGGCCGTGCCCCTTGGCACATTGGTAGACGAAGCTGCCGGTGTGGCGATGGGCCTGCGTGTGTTCGCCAGGGCGCAGCAATTGCATGCTCGCGCCCAGTGTCTGCATGACCGGTCCGCCGGTCAAGGGGTTGATGTATTCCATCATCACGCCGTCCCAGGGCGAGCCGTCGGTGACCTTGGCATGGCGCAGCAAGGCCTCGTAGGTCGGCTCCCATTCGTACTTCAGCAGTGGCGAATACGCGTGGCTCCAGCTGCCGGTTGCAGGGCGCAGACCCGGTGAGCCGTAGCTGTGCGTGGAGTCGTCGACCGGATACGTCACCGCCTGCGCCAGCTTGGGGTGTACTTCGAAGAAGTTGGCGTCCAGCGCGTTCATCAACGGAATGTCCAGACCGTCCTGCCAGATGCAGGTCGAACCTTCCGCGGACACACCGTGTTCGTGCCAGGTGCCATTGGGCGTGAGGACGAAGTCGTTGCGTCCCAGTGTCATCTTGTGCCCATCGACCACCGTGTAGGCGCCACGGCCCTCCATGATGAATCGCAGCGCCGACGCCGAATGGCGGTGCGACGATGCCACCTCGCCCGGGTTCATGACCTGCAACCCGGTGTACAACCAGCCCACCGCAGCCGACACGTCGCGCCGCCGCGGATTGCACAGATAAATGACGCGGCGTCCGGCCTTCTCCGGCGAGACCAGCGCCAAGGCACGCAGCACATGGGCGCGCAGTTCTTCATAGTGCCAGATGACCGGCACTGACCTGGGCTGCGGGTACCAGGGCTCGATCTCGTTGGCGACCGTCCACAGGGCGCCGGATTCCAGTTTCTCGAGTTCCTGGTAATAGTCACGCAACTCCTGCGTGTCCTGCACGTTGGAGCGTCCGATGATGGCTTCACGCATGGCCGTGCTCCTTCAATGGGTTTCGCGCAGGGGCGCGTCCGCGTCCGCGCCGGGCACGGGCTTGGCTGGCTCTGCCTGCGCAGGGGTGCCACCGAAATGCAGTGGCGCCTGCGTCGCGCGGTTCAAGGTCAACTGGAACACGTCGAACCGGTTGTAGTGTCCGACGATGTCGTGCATTTGCTTGGGCTGGATGCAGCGCTGCAGGTCGATGTCGGCGTACACGATGCCGTCGTCATCGATCAGCGGCGTTCCGACCACGCGCCCGTCCGGGCCGATGACGCCGGAAAAGGCACTCGACTTGCGCTGCAGCCGGGCACGCGCGTCGGGCACGAGTTGCTCCATTGCGGTGATGATTTCCTCGGAGATGGTCGAACACGCCACGACGGTAAAAACCTTGCCCTCGAAGGAGTGCGCCATCGCGCGGATCTTGATCGCCTCGGCCATGTCGTAGTCGGCTGGCGCCACGGGCAATGCGATGTAGCTGGCCACATGCAGCAACTCTCCCTGGGCCAGCAAGGCGAAACGCGCCAGCGTGTTGGTGTTCTCCCCGCAGGCCAGACCCCCGAGCGGACCCACGGCCGTGTCATAGACGCGCAACGATGAACCGTCTCCACCCGTCCAGGTCAGCTTCTCCGCCCAGGTCGGTACCAACTTGCGATGTTTGCCCAGCAGCGTGCCGTCCGGCCCGATGAACAGCATCGTGTTGTAGATGGCACCCCAGCTGTGGGCACTGCGCTCGTTGACGCCAATGACGATATGAATCCGATGGGCGCGTGCCGCGGCGCACAGACGATCGACCTCCGGCCCCGGCACGGTGATGGATGCCAGCGCCAGCTTCTCGAACCACGCGCTGCCGGAGACCGGGTCGGTGATCCAGTTCCAGTAGGGGTAGCCAGGTACGAACACTTCGGGAAA
>JBBRVD010000104.1:0-13353 GCA_038247175.1 Burkholderiales bacterium
GCTGAACTGGGCACGCCGTTCGGACCCTACCAACTCAGTTCGTTTGGTGAAGATGGTCCGGGCAATATCTATGCGATGGGCATCAATGGCCAGGTCGTGCTGATCGCCGCCGCCGTGACGGAACCCGCGACCTGGGCCCTGTTTCTGGCAGGATGCTTGCTGGTCTGCGGGATTTGCCCCGGGCGATCGCTGCCGGCCAGATCTGTGGCGCGCTGATTCGGCTGGGCGGGCGCGGCTGCGGCGGCTGCCGCGGTTGCCGTTTTCCCAGTGCCATGCCGTGATGTGTGATCGCCGGGTCGCAGTGAAGGCTGCGCCGCGTAGGACATCGCGACCCGCCGGACGCGCTGCATTCCGACACACTGCGTGACCTTGGTCGGATGGAAATGTGCTGTCGCTGTGAACACAATGGCGAAACAGGCGCTTGTGCCTGGCGCCCAATCCGGGCGCAAACCGGAGAACACACCATGCATACCATTCGAACCATCACTGCCGCTGCCGGCATTGCAACGCTCCTCACGTTGACCGCCTGTGGCACCGTTGACAACCGACCGAGCAACACGACGCAGACCACTTATCCGACTGCAAGCAACCAGTACGCGCAGTATGGCGTCGTCGAATCGATGCAGATGGTCCGGCAGGAGTCGAGCAGCGGCATCGGGGCTGGCACGATCGTGGGGGCGGTGGTGGGCGGCGTACTCGGCAACCAGGTCGGCAAGGGGAGCGGCAACACGGCCGCCACCGTGCTCGGCGCCGCGGGCGGCGCTTATGCGGGACACCAGGTCGAGAAAAACAACCGGGGGCAAGCCGCCGATGCCGTGCAACTGGTGGTGCGGATGAACGATGGATCCCGTGTCACGGTGACGCAGGACGCGGCCGGGGACGTACGGGTAGGGGATCGGGTCGTGGTTGCCAACGGTACCGCGCGCCGATACTGATAGGGCAAGCCCGGGTGTCGGCCTTCGCCCGACGCCTCACAGCACAGTGCCGTTGACGAGTATCCGCCCGACGAGCACGTCGACCACGCCGGTGTTCGTGAGCGTGGTCTGGGTGAAAGCGAAATCGCCCAGCCCCAGCATCTTGCGCAACGTGCCGGTGTTCGTGAGCGCCAGACTACCCGATGCGCCGGTGAATGTGCCCCAGGTACCGTTGCCGCGGAACTCGAAGGTGCCGCCATTGGTCAGCGTTGCGGCGCCGTCGAACTCGACGCGGTCACCGCTGGTCGCTTCGATCAGCGTGCCCTGGTTGTCCAGGGCGCGCGCGCCCAGGTACTTGCGCTGGGATCCGGTCACGGTGAAGTCGGCGCCTGCGGCGATTCGCGTCGTACCGCCACCCGACATCGTTCCGGCCGACCACAGGCTGCCCGTGCCAAGAATCGTCAGCGTGCCATCGCCGCCCAGTATGCCGAGTGTGCCCAGGTGGATGCGCTGCACCGCGACGTTGGCGCCGGTCACGGCGAGTGTGGCGCCGATAGAGCCATTGAAGTTGCGCAGCACGTTCCCGCGTTCAGACCCGTTCCAGGACCAGCGCGATGCCTTGCCCCACGCCAATACACATCGTGCACAAGGCATAACGGCCGCCGCTCTTGTGCAGCTGATTCACCGCGGTCGTAGCCAGCCGCGCGCCGCTGGCGCCCAGAGGATGGCCGATCGCGATGGCGCCGCCGTTCGGGTTGACGCGCGGGTCGTCGTCCTGCAAACCGAGCTCGCGCAACACAGCCAGGCCCTGGGCGGCGAAAGCCTCGTTGAGTTCGATCACGTCCATCTGCGCCAGCGTCAGGCCCGTGAGCGCCAGCACCCTTTGCGTGGCCGGTGCCGGGCCGATACCCATGATGCGTGGTGGCACACCGGCCGTGGCCATGCCGACCACGCGCGCGCGCGGCGTCAGCCCGTGTTTCGCGGCGTTGGCTTCGTCGGCCAGCAGCAGCGCACAGGCTCCATCGTTGACGCCGCTGGCATTGCCGGCGGTCACGCTGCCGTCCGGGCGCACGACGCCCTTGAGCCTGGCCAGCGATTCGAGCGAGGTGTCGCGCGGGTGTTCATCCTGGCTGACGACGACCGCATCACCTTTTTTCTGCGCCACCGACACTGGCGTGATCTCGGAATCGAAATAGCCGGACTTCTGCGCCGCCAGGGCCTTGCGCTGGCTGGCCAGGGCCATGCGGTCCTGCGCCTCGCGCTCGATCTTGTAGTCGGCGGCCACGTTCTCGGCGGTCTCGGGCATGGAGTCGACGCCGTACTGGGACTTCATCAGTTTGTTGACGAAACGCCAGCCGATCGTCGTGTCGTAGACCGCGTTGCCGCGGCTGAACGCGGACTCGGCCTTGGGCATCACGAACGGCGCGCGGCTCATGCTCTCGACCCCTCCGGCGATCATCAGCGCGGCTTCGCCGGCCTTGATGGCCCGTGCCGCGGTACCGATCGCGTCCAGGCCGGAGCCGCACAGACGGTTCACCGTGGCGCCGGGCACTTCGATTGGCAGCCCAGCCAGCAATGCTGCCATGCGCGCCACATTGCGGTTGTCCTCCCCCGCCTGGTTGGCGCAGCCGTAAATGACATCGGTGACCGCTTGCCAGTCGACCTTGGCATTGCGTGCCATCAGGGCCCTGATTGGAATCGCGCCGAGGTCGTCGGTACGCACCGAGCTCAGTGCGCCGCCGTAACGGCCGAAGGGGGTGCGGATGGCGTCACAGATATAGGCGTGTTTCATGGGCTTCTCCAGGTTTGTGTCATCGCGGCGCTGGCAGACGCGACTGGGATGGTCAGGCGGCGATTGGAAGGCCGACCAGTTTCTCGAGCTCCGCGTGCCCGAGGCCCTCGACCTTGTCGATCAGCTGCAGGCCCTGGGGCGTGCAGGCCAGCGTGGCCAGGTCGGAATAGATGCGCTTGACGCAGCCGATACCGGTCAGCGGGTAACTGCAGTGTGCCACCACCTTGCTTTGTCCCTGCTTGGTCAGCAGGTCCATCATGACCCAGGTCTGCCTGGCGCCGATGGCCAGGTCCATGGCGCCGCCCACGGCCGGAATCGCTCCGGGCTCTCCGGTGTGCCAGTTCGCCAGGTCGCCGGTGGCGGAGACCTGGAATGCGCCGAGCACGCAGATGTCCAGATGGCCGCCCCGCATCATCGCGAAACTGTCGGCATGGTGGAAATAGGCGCCGCCTGCATGCAGCGTGACCGGCTGCTTGCCGGCGTTGATCAGGTCGTAGTCCTCTTCGCCCTCGGCCGGCGCCGGACCCATGCCCAGGATGCCGTTCTCGCTGTGCAGGATGACTTCGCGGTCGGCCGGAATATGGTTGGCCACCAGCGTCGGCATGCCGATGCCGAGGTTGACGTACGCGCCCTCGTGGATGTCCTGCGCCACGCGGCGGGCGAGCTGGTCCTTGCTGCGCTTGTGGTAGGTCATGTCAGGCTGCTTTCTTTTCGCCACCGGACCGTGTGGCCACGCGGTCGATCAACACGATCCGGTGTACGTGGATGCCGGGGGTGACGATCTGCTCGGGGTCGAGCACGCCGAGCTCGACGATGTCGTATACCGAGGCCACGGTGGTCCGGGCTGCGGTGGCCATCACCGGGCCGAAGTTGCGCGCCGCCTTGCGGTAGGTCAGGTTGCCCCAGCGGTCGCCGCGTTCGGCCTTGATCAGCGCAAGGTCGGCATGGATCGGCATCTCCAGCACATAGTGGCGGCCGTTGATCTCGCGCGTTTCCTTGGGCGAACCGTCTGCGTTTTTCGCCAGCTCGGTGCCATAGCCGGTGGGCGAGAAAAATGCGCCGATACCGGCGCCGGCGGCGCGGATACGCTCGGCCAGGTTGCCCTGGGGCACCAGCTCCAGTTCCAGTTGGCCGCTGCGGTACAGGCCGTCGAAGACCTGGCTGTCGACCTGGCGCGGAAAACTGCAGATCACCTTGCGTACCCGGCTCGCCTTGAGCAGGGCCGCCAGCCCGGCTTCGCCATTGCCGGCGTTGTTGTTGACGATCGTCAGGTCCTTGGCGCCCTGTTCGATCAGGCCGGTGATCAGCTCGTTCGGAATGCCTGCGGTGCCGAATCCGCCGATCATGACGGTGGAGCCATCGCGTACGCCTGCCAGTGCTTCGGCGATCGTGTTCACTATCTTGTTGATCATCTGCTGGCTTCCTGATGAGGTGTCCATGCAACCGATGGACTTCGGGTGGCAGGGATGGGCAGGGCTGAAAGGGCCTTCATTATCAGGCGGGCTCTCCCGGGCAGAGTCATCCGCATCGGCCTGTTCGTGGGTCAACGCCTGTTGGTCATTGGCTGTTCGATCGGGCCGCAGTGGCCGTCACACCGGTGGCATTGCGCGGCACGACCGGCGTTGGAACCGTTGGTTGTCAATGGGTACCAATGGGCTCTTGACGACAACGCACAGGATCGCCAGACTGGTGCTTCAGCCCTCGGATCACGAGGGTACGGATCAGGAGGACACTGCATGCGCCGATTCATCACCCTTGCGTTGACGGCAGCCCTGGCCGCGCCGCTCGCGTCCCTGGCACTGGAGTCCCGATTCCTGCCGCACACGTTCGCAACCCCAGTCTATCTGACCGCGCCAGCAGGCGATACACGGCTGTTCATCGTCGAGAAAGCCGGGCGGATCCAGCTCGTTGACAACGGTGTGAAGTCGACCTATCTGGACATCTCCGCGCTGGTGGACAGCTCCGGAGAGCGCGGCCTGCTTGGCCTGGCCTTCGATCCGGGCTTTACTACCAATGGGCGTTTCTACGTGAACTATATCGACAAGAGCTTCAACACGGTGGTTTCTTCATTCACCGCGATATCAGCAAACGCCGATAGCGTCGACAGGGCAACCGAAGCCGAGCTGCTCACGGTGCAGCAACCCGCGGGCCGCAACAACCACAAGGCTGGCTGGATCGGATTTCGCGGCGCCGATCCCGGTCAGCTGTATATCGGCACCGGTGACGGCGGTGGCAGCAACGACCCGGACAACCTGGCACAAGACCTGTCGAGCAATCTGGGCAAGATTTTGCGTGTGACGCCAGCGGCAGGTGGCGGTTACCGCGTTCCGGTGGATAACCCTTTTGTCGGCGCCGCAGGCAACGACGAAATCTGGGCCTACGGCTTGCGTAATCCGTATCGCAACAGTTTCGACCGGCTGAGTGGCGACTTCTGGATCGCCGATGTCGGCCAGAATGCGCGTGAGGAGATTAACCTTGAACTGCAGGGGAGCAGCGGCGGCGGCAATTATGGCTGGCGCGCCCGTGAGGGCAATGACGACAACCCGGCAGTGGCTGACGCTGCACCCCCAGGTGCGGTAGATCCGTTCCTGGACTACGCTCACACCAGTTTGGGACGGTCGGTGATCGGCGGTTATGTCTACCGCGGCACTGCCGAGCCCGGTCTGGACGGCAGCTATTTCTTCGGTGATTTCGTCTCCGGACGCATCTTCACAGTGCGCAACAATGCCGGCAGCCCGGCTGGCCTGACCGAACGCACGGCCGAACTGGGAACGCCATTCGGCGTCAATCAGCTCAGTTCGTTCGGCGAGGATGGGCTGGGCAATATCTATGTGATGGGCATCAATGGCCAGGTGGCGCTCATTGCCGCTGCGGTGCCGGAGCCCTCCACATGGGCACTCCTGCTGGCCGGTTGCCTGCTGGTGGGATGCGTCTGCGCCAGGCGAACCCGCCCCGGTTGACTCGGGCAGGCGCCGAACCGACCGTGCGGGCGCGGTAGGAGGCTGGGGGCGCGGTGGCTTGCAGCAACGTGTCGCAATCGCGCGGGCCGTCGGCAAGCGTCCCGCGGTCAGCCGCACATGCCGCACACCGCGGCGTCGTCGCCAAAAGGGCAGCTGCCGACGCAGGCGGCAGTATCGATCAGCGGTGCGGGGCCGACCCGAGCTTTTGCTCGTGGATTTCCTGGCATGGAATGCAGCGTTTCGCAGTCGGATACGCATCAAGACGCGCATACGGGACTGGCACATCACAGTCGATGCAGATGCCATAGGTTCCTGCGGAGATACGCGCCTGGGCTGCGACGATGTCGCGCAATTCCGCGGTGTCGCGCGCCACTTCCGCATTGCTGACTTCGCTCAGCTGGTTGGCCGACGATATATCCCCCGCATCGGTGGTGCCAGCCAGGATATCCTCGATCGTTTCCCCGCGCAGGCCGGCAAGCCCCGCACTGATTTCGTCGCGCATCACCTGCTTGCGCGCAGCTAACTTCTTGGCGAGATCGTCGCGATGTTCGGCAGTCAATTCATCCATGGTCTGGTTCCCAAAATTCAAAAAGCATGTTCTCGAGCGGCGCCGCGTTCACGACGTGCTCGCCACCATCCTATCCGAGCTGACCGGCACTGCCTTACTCGCACATCATGAACGCGCATCGGATACCGGCATTGACAGCGCTCAAGGCAGCACCTTTTTCGACAAACACTGACGTGCGCGCGGCGCGCTCCGCGCGGCGGATCCGGCCAACCCGGACACGGCCACGCCCGGGTTGCGCCATGCTTCGGATTGCTCCATCATCGGGCAGACCAGCGATTTGGCGAATACGGATGCGGCGCCAGCAGCGCCATCGTCTCGGTCCGCTCGGACCCGCGCAGCGCAAGGGGGCGCAATGAATCCATGAACGGCATCTTCATCAGCTATCGACGCGACGATTCAGCCGGTTATGCCGGACGGCTGTACGACCGTCTGGCGGGGCATTTCGGGCCGGAGCGTGTGTTCATGGATGTCGAGGGCATCGCGCCGGGCCTCGACTTTGTCGAGGCCATCGAGCAGGCCGTCAGTTCCTGCCAGGTCTTGATCGTCGTGATCGGCGACGAATGGGCCACGATCGCGGATTCCGCGGGTCGACGGCGACTCGACGACGCCCATGACTTCATCCGGCTGGAAACCGGCACCGCACTCAGACGCAAAATCCGCGTCGTGCCGGTGCTGGTAGGCGGGGCAGTGATGCCTCGCGTGGACGAATTGCCCGATGACATCAAGGCACTGACGCGGCGCCAGGCCGTCGAGGTCAACCACAAGCAATGGGACGCGTCAACGGGCGAGCTGATCCGCGCCCTCGAAGTCATTCTCGGGTTGGACGAAGCGCCACCGGTCCCATCCCTTGCGGTGGCATCGACGGCATACGCGCCGTCCGCCGCGGTGCCGGACGTACCGGCGGTCCGAAGCGCGGCGCACAACGAAACGGCGGACTTTGGCCCGCACCATGGCGCGGTAGGCGTCAGGACCTGGCTGACGGTTGCAGCGGGTTTGGTAATGCTTGCCGCAATTTGGTGGGGTTTCGTACGCCCGCGCGATGCACCCGCGAAAGCCGCGTCGGATGCCACCTCGCAGGCTGCGACGGCCCGCCCGGCATCCAGCGCAAGCGCATCCCGAACGATCGAACCCGGACCGGCAGCGGCGTTGGCGCCTGAACCGCATGCCACTGTATCGCAGACCCTGCCATCGGCGCCATCTTCTGCAACCCGCGCGCCGGCTGAATCTGCCGCCGCCGCTGCGTCCAAGCCGGTTCCGGCGCCCGCGCCGGGTCCGGGTTCGGCTCCGGGTCCGGGTTCGGCTTCGGGTCCGGCTGCCGCGACGGCGCCTCTGTCTGGCACCGCGCCCGCGCAGACGCCCAACGCCACGCCGATGCCGACCATTCGCGCGTTCACGGCGACAGCGGCTGGAAGCCAGGTGCGCGTGTGTTACCGCGTCAGCGATGCGACCCGGCTGGAGCTCGCACCGCAGCCGGGCGATCTTGCCAGAACTGATCAGGATTGCGTGACCGTCGCGATCGATGCACCGACCCTATTCACGCTCACGGCGCGCCGTGGCAACCAGAGCACGAGCAAGCGGCTTGCCGTGATGCCTGCGGCGGCAGGCGCACCCACGCGGCCAGACGCATCCGCGACCGCGTCTGGCCGGGGCCCGGTACCTGCAGCGACGGCGACCGCGAGGGCGGATGCTGCAGCGGGCTCCGGCACGGCATCGCCAGCTGCCGCGCCAGCACCCGCGACGTCGCCCCAGGTCGCGCCCACCGCCAGACCGGTGGCGGGCGAACGCTGGATCTACAGTTCGTCCGGCAAATGGCGCACCAGTGCGCAACGGCGGATCGAGATCGTGGCGCGTTCCGTCACTGGCACGGTTGTGACCGATGCGCTGAACGTGCTGGTGCCCGAAACGGTGGGGGGCGCGGAGCTGCAGCGCTCACGCGGCGACAGGCCCGATTTCATTGCGTGGAGCTCGATCGGCCCGGAGTTCAGTCCGTATTTCGGCGCCTTCGTCGACCTGCTGCAACAAGGCTTGCTGTCCGGCCTGGCGACACCCGATCTCGATCCGCAATGGACAGGCTGGTACTCCGAGGCCAGGGTGCTGGGCCGGGAATCGGTACAGGTGCCGGCCGGCAAGTTCGATGCAATCAAGGTCGAGGTTTGGAGCACCCGCGGGAAGACCGGCACGTTCTCGCAGGCGCGGCTGGAGCCGGTGCGCGTGCATTACCTGGTCTGGTACGCTGCACAAACCAAGCGATACGTGCGGATGCAGCGGCGCATCACGACGGCCGACAGCAGCGAAAGCGAAAAGGACGTGTTCGAACTGTTGTCGCACCACCTACCGTGAGTCCACACGTCAGCGAAGGCTGTGATGCAGCGGCGGCATTGGCGGCATGAACGGCTGAGACGACCCCTGTTCGCTCACGGTTTCTGCACCCGCTTGGCGGTGAACTCTAGCGGCGGGTGAATGGAATAGCCGCCGCCGCTTTCCATGGTGAAGCGGATCCCGTCGGGCGTCACTTGCCCGGTGTAGCGATGGGTGACCTCTTTCCAGGGGTTATTGCTACCCAGCATTTCCTGGCTACGGGTGATAAAACTGATCCAGTCGCCCTTGAGCCTGGCCTGCTCGATGGTCAGACGGCCGGTCTGGTAGGTGGCCGTGCCGTGCAGGGCATCGCCCAGGTACTTGAACTCGAAAACCTCATCGAACTGATCACCCCAGTCGTATTTCATCCGTGCTGTCCAACGTCCGGTCACGTCAGCTGTCGGGGTGGACGAGGCGACAGGTTGAGCCGGTTGCGCGAGCGGCTGCGGTCGCCACGCCTGGAACGCCCAGCCCATCGCCGCGAGCGCGATGACGGCGCCGACCAGTCCAGGCACCCAGCGCCGTTGGACCGGGACGTTGCCGCGGGCCTGCAGCAGCGCTCGCAAATCCTTCACGAATCGTTCCACATCGCCCCGCCAATTGCTGTCGGTCAGCACCACGGCCTGACGCCGGGACAAGCCCGCGATTGCGGCGGGCAGGTCGGCTGCAAGTGGCATGGTGGCATTGCTCACCAATAGGGGGATCAGCGGTTTGCCCGAAGCCAGGGCGGCCTGGATCTCCTGGCGGACAAAGTCGTCCGCATCGTCCAGCCGCCGCTTTCCGCCGCTGCTGGCACCAAGCCAGTTCGGACCGATCATCACCAGCACCGCGCTCACGCCCCGCAGGTGCGACTCGATGGCCTGCGCAAAATCCTCACCGGGACGGATGTCGTCCACGTCGCGGAACACGCTGCCGTGGCCGAATGCCACCTCCAGCGCATCGGCCAGCCGGCCGGCGAAGCCCGCGCTGTCGTCGCGGCGATACGAAAGGAAAATGACGCTCATGTGGGCATGGTATTCGGTCCGCAGGCGACTCATCCATCCTTGTCAACCCGAATGGGCGTACCTATACTGACCACCGACAGCCAGATGTCAACATTCGAGGAGGTCACCGTGGCTAAAACCGCTTTGTGCATCGACATCGACAACTACCCTGGCGCGCGGCGATCAACCGGCCTGCTGGCCATCTGCGAGTGATGCCCAAAGCCCCCGGATCGTGGGTAGCGCTGCCGCCCGCAAACACAGGATATGCAGCTGATTCCCCATCCGCCACCGGCGATGGGCAGGCAACAATCAAGGAGCGCCACCATGGCCGAGCCCAAAATCACGCTCACACTCCAGGGGCGTGAGAACGCGCCGGCACTGCCGTCCTGGCTGAAGCCTGCCGCCCGCTCGGTCGGGCAGGACGAAGACGAATTCCTGCCCGCCGGTTATCTCCGGCCCACAGGCAACTTCGATGTCGGTGCCAGCGCGCGCGCAGCGATAGAGGGAGTGACCGAGAAGGCGCACGCCGCGCAGGGCGACGAGATCGTCGTGCTGGAGCTGACCGATGGCAGCACCTTCATCAGCAGCGCGACCCGGCTGCGCGACACCCTGCGCCAGACCCATCCCGAACTGCTGGGGCCGAACGGCGAAATTCTGCTGGAAAAGCTGCGCGCCGAAGGCGCGGTGCCGCGCGGTTTCCTGGGCGACGCGGCCGGTGGCCTGATCAGCAAGGTCTATACACTGGTCACACAGCCCCTGGGCGACAGCATCCTGGAAAAGGCCCTGGAACTGCTGCGAGGCGAAGGGGTGGCCGAGGCCGCTCAGCTTGGCGTCAGCTGGCTGGGGACGAAGGCCTTGATGGCGGCAATCGAGTCGCGTCTCGCTGTCAAGCCGGGCCTTTACCGCTGGGTCGGGGCCGCCGGTAACCCGCAAGACCTGCAGGCACCGGGTTTTGCCGCCCGCGATCCGGCCGAGTGGAAGACCAAGCCGATGCTGGTCTTCGTACACGGCACCGGGTCGAGTTCGCAGGGGAGCTTCGGCGACTTGCGCAGTGCGGACCGCGATCTGTGGAGCATGTTCGAACGCCAGTTCAGCGGCGGCGTTTTTGCCTTCGAACATCGCACCCTGTCGCAAAGCCCGATAGAAAATGCGCTGGCGCTTGCCGACGCCCTGCCCAAAGGCGCCCATGTCAGCCTGGTATCGCACTCACGCGGCGGGCTGGTCGCCGACCTGATGTGCCTGGGCGACTTCGATGCGCTGATCGATCGCTATGCCTATGCGTTCGAGGGCACGGGCGACGCGGATGCCGCCGAGGCCCAACGTGTCAAGGGCGAACTGGAAGCCGCCCATGCCAACCAGCGCGCGGACCTGCGCCGCCTGGGCAAGTTGCTGCGCGAGCGAGAGATCGTCGTGCAGCGTTACGTCCGGGTCGCGAGCCCGGCCAACGGAACGCGGCTGGCGAGCGCGAACTTCGACTTGTTCATGTCGGGCCTGCTGACGCTGATTGGCCAGGTGCCCTTCTTTTTCGGCAGCCCGTTTTATTCCGCGTTCAAACGCGTTGTCATCGAGATCGCGAAGAACCGCACCAACCCGCACCTGGTGCCCGGCATCGAAGCGATGTTGCCCGATTCGCCGATGGCCCGGCTGTTGCGCGACGCCCCGGTACGCGCCGGCATTCACATGGCCGTGATTGCCGGTGACATCGAAGGCGGCAACCTGCTCAAGCGCCTGGGCGTGCTGCTGACCGACTTCCTGTTTTTTGACAACACCGACAACGACATGGTTGTCGACACGGTTGCCATGCTGGCCGGAGTCGCTCCCAAGGCAGGCGCGAAGGTGCTGTTCGACCGCGGAGCGGATGTTTCGCATTTCCGCTACTTCACCAACATCGACACCCGCACGGCGCTGCGCGACTGGCTGGTGGCCGAGCAGCCAGCGCTGATCGACGCTTTCCGCGCACTGCCGAGCCCAGCCGAATATGCCGACGCACTACAGGCTGGATCGGTGCGAGACGCCGCCGCGGTTGACCGGCCGGTGGTAATCGTCCTGCCTGGCGTCATGGGTTCCCACCTGAAACGTGGCAAGGACGACCGCGTCTGGTTCGACCCGCTGGACATTGCCAAAGGTGGCCTTCAGAAGATCGCATTCGGTCAGACCGGCGTCGAAGCCGATGATCTGTTCGCCATGTTCTACGGCAAGTTGTGCAACGAGCTGGCAAGCAGCCACCGGGTGGAGCGATTCGCCTATGACTGGCGCCAGCCACTGGACGTGCTGGCTGAGCGCTTCGGCGCCCTGCTGGACCGCTTGCTGAAGGAAACGAAGCAGCCGATCCGCCTGCTGGCGCACAGCATGGGTGGGCTGGTGGTACGCGCGACCATCCACAAGCGCCGTGCGGTGATGGACGAACTGATGGCGCGCGACGGCGCGCGGCTGGTGATGCTGGGCACGCCGAACCAGGGCGCACACTCGATGGTCGAAAACCTGATCGGCAAGGGCGACACCCTGCGCACGCTGGTGCGGCTGGATATGGCGCACGACATGCAGCAGGTACTGGACATCGTGGCCGGTTTCCGCGGCGCGCTGCAACTGCTGCCCAAGCCCGGCTTCAAGGACATCTTCCAGGGTCAGGAAGGGGGCGGTGCGCTGTTCGATTTCCAGAACACCGAGACCTGGGCCGGCTTCAAGGAGAAGGTGCGCGACCTCTGGTTCGGCAACGGTCGGGTCGGTCAGCCCTCGCAGGCGGTGCTCGATTCGGCGAGCTGGCTCTGGACCGCCGACGGCACGGCCAAGCCGGCGCTACCCGCCGAATACGAGAGCAAAAGCCTGTACGTCTTCGGCACCGCGCGCAACACGCCATGCGGCGTACGCGAGGAAGGCGGCCGCCTGAAAATGGTCGGCACCACGCGCGGCGACGGCACCGTGACCTGGGAGTCGGGCCGTATCGGCGGCATCGGTGGGTTTTACTACATGGCGGCCGAGCACGGCGACCTGCCCGCGACCAAGGAACACTTCCCGGCTTTGGTCGAGTTGTTGACTTCGGGCACCACATCGCGCCTGTCGATGCAGCCGCCAGCGGTGCGCGCGATCGAGCAGCCAACACCGGTGACCTACGACGCCGGCCCGCCCATCGCCGACGACGCCGACGCGCTCCAGCGCGCTCTGATGGGCGGCTCACTGCGCAACCGCGTGCCGCCGCGTCCCAAGCGGCGCCTGCAAGTCACGGTCAAGGCGACGGACCTGCGCTTCGTGTCGCAACCGATCATGGTCGGCCATTACGAACACGACCCGATCGCCGGACCGCAGGCACTGATCGACCGCGAGATGCTGAGCGGCGACCTGAGCGAGCGCTTCAACCTCGGGCTCTACACCGGCCCGCTGGGGACTGCGACTTCGGTACTGCGCGTGCCAAATGCTTACGAGCGCCGGCGCGGCAGTCTGACTGGTGCCATCGTCACCGGCCTGGGCCGTTACGACGGTGCCTTGTCGCTGCCCGCGCTGACCGAGGCGGTACGCACCGGCGTGCTGCGCTTCCTGCTGCAAACGTCCGATGTGCTGGGCAAGAGCGAGCGCGAGATGTCACTGGCCACGTTGCTGCTGGGCTACAACTCCAGCGCCAACCTGACCATAGGCGCTTCCGTGGAGGCGCTGGTGCGGGGAGTGGTCGAGGCGAATGCGAAGTTCTACGAAACCACGCGCCTGAACATCCGCGTCACCCGGCTCGATATCGTCGAACTCTACCTCGACACCGCGATCACCGCCGTCTACGCACTGCGCCAGC
>JBBRVD010000105.1:0-13319 GCA_038247175.1 Burkholderiales bacterium
GGCACCGCGCCCAGAATCGATTGGCTGCCGATCACCACGATTTCGTATTGATCGGTGACGGCCGCCGCAGCACGGATGAGGTGCTCAAGCTGTGAACGCTTCATGGACTTTGTTCCATGTCTTGAGCAATTTGAAGCGCTCGCTGTTGCTCAGGATGCCGGAGAACGGCGACGACTGGCGCAGCGCATCGCCGCGTTGGGATTCCTCCACCGCCATGTGTAGGCAGGGTTCCATGCCCTCGTCCACCAATGCTTGCCATTGCGCCAGGTAGGGTTGAGACGCGGCGCCTCCAGTGGTGCGCCAGCGCGCCAATGTGGCTTTGGCCAAATCAAACAGCGTGGGGTCCCGCCGAATCTTGTCGACCACGAATCGGTGCAGTGTCAAACTGCGCTGGTCAATCTCCTGGTGGGTCCGCATGGGCCGCTCCTGGGGGCGTTGCCTGCATGGTAGCGGATCGCATCGCGCCATGGCCTTGCCCAACCTGAAAATCGCGCAGTTCCCGTTGCTCTTGGCCGTCGGGGTGTCGCCACGGCGGTGCCGGTCACCGCGTGCTGAAAGGTGCCTTCAGGAATCCCCTGAACCGTGCCCGCCCGCCGCGCAGCGGCATCGCAGTAAGGCAAAAGCGCGGGAATCGCGCCAAAAAACGTCCGATCGCAATGCGCCCTTCGAGCCGCGCCAGGCTCAAACCGGCGCACTGGTGGATGCCGAAGCCGAACGCCAGGTGCCGGTTGTCGCGGCGCCACAGATCGAGCCGGTCTGCTTGCGCGAACTGAGCCGGATCGCGGTTGGCGGCGCCGATGCTCAGCGTCACCAGCGCGCCCGCAGGCAGTTCCACGTCGCCGACGGTGCAGGCAGTGGTGGCGCGGCGGTTGCCAAGCTGGTTGGACGATTCGAAGCGCAGGAATTCGTCCACCGCGCTGTCCAGGTGCGGCTCCAGCGCTTGCGGGTCGTCACGGTAATGGTCGATGCGTTGCAGCAACTCGGCCTTGGCCTGCGGCCATTCCTGCAGTGCAACCAGTGCGTTTCCGATCAGGTTGGTCGTGGTCTCGTGGCCGGCGTTGAGGATGAAGATGCAGTTGTGCAGCAGTTCGGCCTCGGGCAGGCGGCCCTCGTTCGTGCCATCGGCCTCACCCTGAATCAGCCGCGTCAGCACATCGTGTTGCGGGTCACCCGGGCTGCGCCGGCGCTCCGCCACCAGCCGTGTCAGGTAGTCCAGAAACTCGGACACGCTGCGGTTGCCCAGCGCCTCCTGCTGCGGCGTCAACGCCGGTTCCAGCGCGCCGAGGATGGCCAGCGACCAGCCGCGCAGCGGGGCGCGGTCGGCATGCGGCACACCGAGCAGGTTGCCGATGACCTCGACCGGAATCGCGCTGGCGAAATCCTCGATCAGGTCGCCGCCGCCCTGACCCTCGATGCCGTCGAGCAACTGGTCGACCAGCACCACCAGACCGGGTTCCATGTCGCGGATGGCGCGGCGTGTCAACGCGCCCATGATCAGCTTGCGCACCCGTGTATGCAAGGGCGGATCGTTGAACACCAGGCTGGTGGTATGGTGGGCGAACAGCGGCGCGTCGGCACTGCGGTCGTCGTCGGACTGCCAGGGTGTGTGTTGGTACTTGGGGGCGAACTCGACCTTCTTGTCCGAGCTGAAAACTTTGGCGTCGCGGTAGACCGCGGTCAGGTCCTCGTAACGGGTCAGGAACCAGCTGCCGTCGGGCATGTGCCGTACCGGATCGGTCTTGCGCAACAGGTCGTAGACCGGATAGGGGTTGGCGTAGAAATCGGCCGGCAGCGTGCGTAGGTCGAACGCGTCGGCGATCTGCCGCGCACGCTCGGCGGTCATCGCGGGCGTGGCGATAAACGGTTCGGTCATGGCGTCAAAAAGTCACGCAGGGCGGCCAGCACCGCCTCGGGTGATTCGAGCATCATCTGGTGCCCGCCCGGCACCATCGCCACCGTGCCGCGTTGCGCTGCCTTGACCAGCGACTGCGCGGCCTTGGGTGGTGTCATCTGGTCTTGCCGGCCCAGCACGAACAGTGTCGGCGCCGTCACCTTGGACATGGCAGCATCACCAGCGGCATAGCTGTCGCAGGCCTTGAAGCCGGTGTGGAACACATTCACACGCGGGTTGCTGGCCAGCACCCGGCGCATCAGTGCGCGCGAGCTGCCATACAGCCAGGTTCCGGGGCCCAGTGCTGACGGCGGCGGCGCCAGGGTCGCATGCGAGGAGGTGTTCACCAGCGCGATGGCCTTTTCCGGATCGTTCTGCGAGGCCTCCAGCAGCACCGGCGACACTTTCATCGGATAGGCCGCACCGACTAAAGCCAGCTGGCTGACCCGTTGCGGCGCGCGGGCGGCTGTCTCCAGCGCAATCAGAGCGCCGAAGCTGTGGCCGATCAGGGCCGCCTTGTCCAGTGCTGCGGCATCCATCAGCGCCAACACGAAGTCGGCCGCCGCCGCGACACTGGCCGGCGGATCGCCGCCGCTCTTGCCATGCCCCGGCAGGTCGAGCGCCAGCACGTTCCAGCCGTGGTGCGCGAAGTACCGGGTCTGAAGGATCCACACGCTGTGGTCGTTGAGTACGCCGTGGATGAAGATCGCGGTCGGTTTGGCGGCATCGAACGCCTTGCCGCCGGTGTAGCAGAAGATCTTGCTGCCGTTGACGCTGAGTTCCATCAGACACCAGCCTTTTCCGCCGCCCGCAGCGCGCGCTTGAGGTCTTCGAGCAGGTCGGCCGGGTCTTCCAGGCCGATCGACAACCGGATCGTGCCCTGCGTGATGCCACCTGCGGCCAGTGCCTCGTCGCTCATACGGAAATGGGTCGTGCTGGCCGGGTGGATCACCAGCGAGCGGCAGTCGCCGACGTTGGCCAGGTGGCTGAACACCTGCAACGCGTCGACAAAGGCCTTGCCCTGTGTGCGGCTGCCCTTGAGGTCGAAACTGAACACCGAGCCGGCCCCGCGTGGCAACAGCTTTTGCGCCAGTGCATGGCTGGGGTGAGACTCCAGCAAAGGATGGCCAACCCGGGCCACAAACGGGTGGCTGGCCAGAAATTCGACCACCTTGGCCGTGTTGTCCACGTGCCGCGCCATGCGCAGGCCCAGCGTCTCAATGCCTTGCAGCACCAGCCAGGCTGAATGCGGGCTCAGACAAGCGCCAAAGTCACGCAGGCCTTCGCGCCGCGCGCGTAGCAGGAATGCGCCGACCGTCGACTCGTCGGTGAACACCATGTTGTGGAAGCCGTCGTAGGGTTCGGACAGTTCACCGAACTTGCCGCTGGCCGCATGGGCGGCAGCCCAGTCGAAGCTGCCGCCATCGACGACGATACCGGCGATCACCGTGCCGTGACCGCTGAGGAACTTGGTCGCAGAGTGGTAGACCAGGTCGGCGCCGTGCTCCAGCGGCTTGAGCAACCAGGGCGTGGTCAATGTGGAGTCGACCAGCAGCGGCACGCCGGCCTCGTGCGCGATGGCAGAGACGGTGGCGATGTCCAGCACGTCCAGACCCGGGTTGCCGACGGTCTCGCCGAAAAACAGCTTGGTGTTTGGCCGCACCGCCGCGCGCCAGCCGTCGATGTCGCCGGGTTTGACGAACGTGGTGTCGATGCCAAATCGCCGCAACGTGTAATGCAGCAGGTTCTGCGAGCCACCATACAGCGCGGTGGACGCCACGATGTGCGAACCGGCACCCATCAGCGTGGCAATCGTCAGGTGCAGCGCGGCCTGGCCGCTGGCCGTGCTGATGGCGCCGACGCCACCCTCCAGGGCCGAAACCCGCTGCTCCAGCACCGCGTTGGTCGGGTTGCTGATGCGTGAGTAGACATGTCCGGCGCGCTCCAGGTTGAACAGTGCGGCCGCATGTTCGCTCGACTCGAACACGAACGATGTGCTCAGGTGGATCGGCACCGCGCGCGCGCCAGTGGCAGGGTCCGGTGCGGCACCGGCGTGCAGCGCCAGCGTGTCGAAGCCGGGGTCGGAATATCCGGGCATGGTAGTTCTCCGTATTGGGGGCAGTGCGACTGACGTCCTTTATTGTGGGCTATATTCAGCGCTAGGAGAGCAGCATGAAAGTCAGCGATATTTTGCGTGTCAAGGGCGGCACGCTATTCACCGTCAAGCCCGATGAACGTCTCGTGCAAGCGGCGGCTGTGATGGCCGAGAAGGACATTGGCTCGCTGGTCGTCATGGAGCGTGGCGACCTGGTCGGCATGTTGACGTTCCGAGAAGTGATCAAGACCGTCGTGCGCAACGGCGGCGCGATCGGTACCGGGTCGGTGGGCGCTGCCATGGACGACGCGCCGCTCACCTGCACGATGGGCACCGAACTCGACGAGGTTCGGCGCATGATGCTCGATCACCACGCGCGCTACCTGCCGGTCATGGACCAGATGATGCTGATGGGTGTAGTGAGTTTCTACGACGTCGCCAAGGCCGTCGTGGACGCACAGAACTTCGAGAACAAGATGCTCAAGGCCTACATCCGCGACTGGCCGGACGCCGACGGTATTCCTGGAACGCCATGAGCGAAGACGGGCCGCTCCCAAGGCGCTCAGCGCCGCAGTCCGCAGGACGGAGGCTCGCCTGATGTCGGGAAATACTTTTGGCCAGCTGTTCGCGGTCACCAATTTCGGCGAATCCCACGGCCCGGTGATCGGTTGCGTGATCGACGGCTGCCCGCCCGGCATGCAGTTGAACGAGGCCGACATCCAGGGCGACCTGGACCGGCGTCGGCCCGGCACCTCGAAGTTCGTGACCCAGCGCAACGAGCCCGATACGGTCGAGATTCTCAGCGGCGTGTACGAAGGAAAGACTACCGGCACGCCGATCGCCTTGCTGATCCGCAACACCGACCAGCGCAGCAAAGACTACGGCAACATCCTGCAGACCTTTCGTCCCGGCCACGCCGACTACGCCTATTTCCAGAAATACGGCATCCGCGATCCACGTGGCGGTGGCCGTTCGTCGGCCCGGCTGACGGCGCCGATGGTGGCCGCCGGCGCAGTCGCCAAGAAATGGTTGCGCGAGAAATACGGCACCGTGTTCCGGGGCTGCATGACGCAGATCGGCGAGCAGGCGATCGGATTCGAGAGCTGGGAGCACGTGCCGAACAATCCGTTTTTTGCGCCGGTTGCCGACGTGTCTGCGCTCGAAACCTATATAGAGGCGCTGCGCAAGTCGGGCGACTCCTGCGGTGCGCGCATCCGCGTCACCGCCAGCGCTGTTCCGGTCGGGCTCGGCGAGCCGCTGTTCGACAAGATGGACGCCGACATCGCCTACGCGATGATGGGTATCAATGCCGTCAAGGGGGTCGAGATCGGCGCCGGCTTTGCCAGTGTGGCGCAGAGCGGAACGACCCATGTCGATTCGCTGTCGCCGGACGGATTTCGTTCGAGCAACGCCGGTGGCACACTGGGCGGCATCACGACGGAGCAGGACCTGGAGGTGTCGATCGCGATCAAGCCGACCAGTTCCATCCTGTCGCCGCGCGAATCGATCGATGTCGCAGGCAACAGCACCGAGGTCATCAACAAAGGCCGGCACGATCCTTGTGTCGGCATCCGTGCGACGCCGATCGCTGAGGCCATACTGGCCCTGGTGGTGATGGATCACGCGCTGCGCCAGCGCGCCCAGTGTGGCGACGTGGTCGTGGCGCTGGCGCCGATTGCGGCGCAAGCCGATCCAGCCGCGCCGCCTGCGCGCGGATGAGCCCGCCAGCGGCAGCTCCGCAAGCGCAGCCGCTGTTGCCGTTCGCGGCCTTTTCGGCGAGTTATTTCGCGCACATCGGGTTCTTCAATCCGTATTTTTCCCTGTGGCTCAAGGACCTGGGCATCGGTCTGCCGGGCCGCCTGCGGGGGCGGGGCCAGGCGCTGTACACCGTGATCGGTTATGGCGTGCCGGGCGTGCTGGCCGGGCTGTTGGGGGGGTTGCTGAGTGCGCGCTTCGGCCTGTCCAGCGTGTTCTGGGCCTGCGCTGTCACGGCTTTGGTGGCGGCGGCGTGTGCTCTGCGTGCACGTCGGCTGGGATGGGATGCGGGTTTGCCACCTGCGGGCGGCGCCACGGGTTGAAGCCGGTCACCAGCACGGTGGCCGCCAACACCAGCAGGCCACCGGCGTAGGTGGCGCCGGAGAATTTTTCGTCCAGCAGCAAATGCCCCCAAATGATGCCGGACAGCGTGACCATGAACGTGGAACTCAGTGCCGCGACCGGGCTGACCTGCTGCACGATGCGCATGTATTGCCAGTAAGCCAGGCCGGAGGTCAGGATGCCCATGGCTGCGACCGAGGCGATGGCGCCAGGCGTGAAGTGCGCGTCTGGCAAGGTCCAGAGAGCGCCGGGAAGCAGCAGCACGAAGCCAATCAGGTGCAGCACTGCGGTGATGGCCAGCGGATCCATGGTCTTTGTCGCACGCTTGAGCAGCGGGGCCGTTGAGCCGGACAAGGCCGAACCGGTGATCGCCACCAGCGTGGCGACCAGCAACTCTGGCGTCAGGCGCATCGGTCCGAGTTGCACCATCAGTGCGACGCCGGAAAAACCCGCGACACAACCGAACACCTTGGCGCGTGTCAGCGTGTCCTCGCGCAGCCAGGCCGAAGCGAAGGTGCCGAACATGATCGAGGTGACGCTGAGCACCGCGCTGTAGCCCGCCGGCAGGTACAGGGATGACCACGCAAACAGGAAATGGGGTCCCGCGATGCCAAGCGCAGCAAGAACGGTGAGTGCCCGCCAGTGTTGCCAGGGCCAGTGCTGGCGCGTGAAGGCCATGAGGAGCGCCAGCGTTGCGGCGCCCAACCCGATCCGGCCGGCGGCGGTCAGGCTCGGGCCGAGCGCAGGAGTCGCCACCCGCGTGAAGAGGAAGGTCGCCCCCCACAGGATCGACAAGCCCGCCAGCTGGGCGAAATACTTGTTCTGCATGAGTTGTCGATTGTCATGCATCGCCCTGCGGCGCGAGCGGTCGCGCACCGGCGCAAGTGTTTCATGGCCGTCTTATGCTGGACCAGGCTCCGGCAGCCGCCCAGGTACAGACCGCGGTCGACACAGTCCGCCAGGAGCAGCGCCGCCCACAACACGCCGAACGCCGTGATCATGAAGGTCGAGCTCAGCGCAACCAGAGCGGGCTGGCCAACGGTGACAATGCCGCCATCACATCCCGATGCAGACGAACAAGACCATGGAACACAGCAGATTCATTTTGGCCGGCCTGATGGGCTGGCCGGTTGCGCACTCGCGTTCTCCGAACATCCACAACCACTGGATCGCCGAGCATGGGTTGCGCGGCGCCTATGTGTTGTTGCCGGTCGATCCCGCCAACCTGGCGCAGGCTTTGCGTGCCTTGCCGGTACTGGGTTTTGCCGGTTGCAACCTGACCATTCCGCACAAGGTGGCGGCCATGGCGCTGGTCGATAGCGTCGAGCCAGCGGCGCGCCGGATCGGCGCCATCAATACGGTCGTGGTGCAGCCCGACGGATCGTTGGCCGGCAGCAATACCGATGGTTTCGGCTACATCCAGAGCCTGTTGGCCGAAGTGCCCAACTGGCGTGCGGATGTCGGGCCGGTTGCCGTGATGGGCGCAGGTGGGGCCGCGCGGGCGGTGGTCGTCAGCCTGATCGAGCAGGGTGCGCCGGAGATCCAAGTGTGCAACCGCCGCCAGGCAAGGCGCAGCAACTGGCGGCGGAAATCGGCGGGCCGGTGCACGCCGTGCCATGGCAAGAACGTTATGTCGCACTCGCAGGCGCCGCCTTGCTGGTCAACACCACCAGCCAGGGCATGAGCGGGCAGCCGCCGCTGGATCTGGCGCTCGATGGGCTGCCTGCAACCGCGCTGGTGTCGGACCTGGTCTATGTGCCGCAGGACACCCCGCTGCTCGCGGCCGCACGCGCCCGCGGCAACCGCTGCGTCGGCGGCCTGGGCATGCTGCTGCACCAGGCACGCCCGGGCTTCGCCGCCTGGTTCGGGCAAATGCCTGCTGTCACGCCAGCATTGCGGGCGCTGGTCGAACGCAGCCTCTGATCCATCGCGGCGCCGGTCAAGGTAAAAAGCGAGCCTCAGGACCGGCCGTAGTCGTCCTGCATGCGCACGATATCGTCTTCGCCCAGGTAGGTGCCGAACTGCACTTCGACGATCTCTACTGGGTCGGTGGTCAGGTTGGTGAGGCGGTGCACCGCGCCCAAGGGGATGTCGATATGTTCGCCCTGCGCCAGGTCCAACTCGCGACCGTTCACATGGACCCTCGCCGTGCCCAGCACCACCACCCAGTGCTCGGCGCGCTGGTAGTGTTTTTGCAAGCTGAGCCGCTGGCCTGGCAACACGCGGATACGCTTGACCTTGTTGCCCGGCACCTCGGACACCGTCTCGTACCAACCCCAGGGACGATCGGTGCGTTCAATCGTTTCGGTACGGCAGGTGCTGTGCATGCGGTTCTCCGGCGGCGTATCGGTGAAATATCTTCCCTTGGCCGAAACGTTCTGATCCCATCATGAACGGCAACGGCTAAGCGCCCAGGCGCTTCCCGCTCGCTGCATCAAAAAGATGCACCGAATCTACCCTGGGCTGCAGTTGTACGGTGCTACCCGGTGTCAGCGCAGCCCGTTCGCGCAACATACATACCAACCGCGTCCCGCCCAGTTGCACCGTCACCTGTGTTTCGGAACCCGTGGGCTCGACCAGCAGCACTTGCGCAGGGATACCGCTGTCGGTGGACAGGGCCAGATGCTCGGGCCGTACGCCATAAATCGCCGGCCCGTGGGGTAAGCGGTTTTCACTCTCCGGCAGCGGCAGCACGGCGCCAGCTGAAGTGGAAAACCCGTCCGCCGTAATGGTCCCCGCAATGAAATTCATCGATGGAGATCCGATAAACCCCGCCACAAACTGGTTGGCAGGGTGGTCGTACAACTCCAGCGGCGGGCCGGCCTGTTCGACGCGGCCGGCGTTGAGCACGACGACGGTATCGGCCATGGTCATCGCCTCCACCTGGTCGTGGGTGACGTATATCGTGGTGGTTTTCAGCTTCTGATGCAGGGTCTTGATCTCGCCGCGCATGACGATGCGCAGCTTGGCGTCCAGGTTGGACAACGGCTCGTCGAACAGAAACACCTGCGGGTCGCGCACGATGGCTCGGCCCATGGCCACGCGCTGGCGCTGGCCGCCGGAGAGCTGGCGCGGGTAGCGCTCCAGCAACTGGTCCAGGCCCAGGATGCCGGCCGCCCAGCGCACGCGCTCGGCCACCTGGGTCTTGGAGCCACCACGGTGCTCCAGCGAGAAGCCCATATTGGCCGCCACCGTCATGTGCGGGTACAGCGCGTAGTTCTGGAACACCATGGCGATGTCGCGCTCCTTGGGGTCCAGGTCGGTCACCACGCGCCCACCGATGGAGATATCGCCGTGGGTGATGGCCTCCAGGCCCGCCACCATGCGCAGCAGTGTGGATTTTCCGCAGCCCGAGGGACCGACCAGTGCCACGAAGTCGCCGTCGCGGATGGTCAGGTCGATGCCGTGGATCACGTCCGTACGGCCATAACTCTTGCGGACGTTTGAGAGAAGGACTTCAGCCATGGATCAATTCTTGTTTGCGGTTCGCATGGCCCATCATTTGAGCCCGGTATGCGCCAGCCCCTCGACAAACTGCTTTTGCGCTACCACGAAGACGATCAGCACCGGTAGCGCCGTTAGCGTGGCAGCGGCCAGCTGCACGTTCCACAGAGGCCCTCCATAGGCGTCGGTGAAATGGGTCAGCGCCTGTGGCAGCGTGAACATGTGGGCACTGGACAAAAAGACGATGGGCTCCAGGTAGAGGTTCCAGCTGTGCAGAAAGGTGAATATCGCCACCGAGGCCAGCGCAGGGCGGGCCAGCGGCAGCGCAATCTTGCGAAAGATGGTGAAACGCCCCAGACCGTCCACCCGCGCGGCCTCTTCCAGTTCCACGGGCAGCGCGATGAAGAACTGGCGCATCACGAAGGTGGCAAACACGCTGGGCGCGCCAAATATGGGGATCAGGATCAACGGCCAGTGCGTGTTGACCATGCCGAGGCGGCGGAACAGCTGGAACAGCGGCACGATGGTCACCTCGGCCGGTATCAGCAAGCCCAGCAGCACCACCATGAACAAGGCGTTCGCGCCAGGGAAGCGCACGCGCGCAAAGGCATAACCGGCCAGAGACGACACCGCCATGGTGCCCACGGTTACGAGGGCCGCGATGTAGGCCGAGTTCCAGTACTGCTGGCCGAATGGCTGCAGCTTGAACACCTGGGCGTAGGTGCTCCAGTCGGTGTGAGTCGGCAGCAGCTGCGGCGGAAAGGCGAAGATGTCGCTGGCCGGCTTGATGGACGAGGTCACCATCCACCAGGTGGGAAAGACGAAGGGAATCAGCAAAACGCACATGCCGCCGTAAATCAGAAGCCGGGCGCGCGCAGAGGAGATTGCCCCCAGCCCAGCCGCGTCGCGTCTGGCCCCCCGTGGGGGTGCAAGAAAACTGGGGGCGGCCCGGCGTTTACTTTCAGCGTTCTTCATGGAACACCACCTTGCGGCGCAGCGACCACTGCGCAAAAGTCAGAACCAACACGATCACGAACAGCAATATGGCCAGGGTGGAGCCGTAGCCGAACATGTTGAACTGGAAGGTTTGCTGGTACAGGTAATACACCAGCACCGTGGTCGAGATACCGGGGCCGCCCTGTGTCAGCACGGCGATCTGCGCAAACACTTGCAGCGAGCCCACCACGGTGATGATGGATGTCAGCATGATGGTGGAGCTGATCAGCGGCAGCGTGATGCGGCGGAACTGCTTGAAACGCGGCACGCCGTCGATGCGCGCGGCCTCGTACAGTTCACCTGGCACGCCCTGCAGCGCGGCCAGGAACAGCACCATGTTGAGCCCTACATTCTTGAACACCTGCACCACGATCACCGACGCCATGGCAGTGCCAGGCGAACGCAGCCAGTTGGGCCCCTCGATGCCCAGGGCCAGCAGCGCGCCGTTGATGCCTCCGTTCTTCTGCAGCAGAAAGCCCCAGACGATGGTCCAGGCCACCAGCGACACCACTACGGGCGAGAAGAACAAGGTCCGGAACACCGCGATGCCAGCCAGCTTCTGGTTCAGCAACACCGCCAGCAGAAGCGCCAGGCTCAGGTTGAACACCACCAACCCGGCCGAGAACAGGGCCGACGCACCCAGCACACCGGGCAGGTTGGGGTCTGCCAGCAATTGCTGGTAATTGCGTGCGCCGACAAAGTTGAAGGTGTTGGCCAGCACGTTCCACTCGTGCAGCGAGAACCAGGCTACCAGGACCAGCGGCAACAGCACGAAGGTGGCGATGCCGGCCAGTTGCGGCGCGACGAACAACCAGCCAGCCAGCGCATCGCGCCGCGCGATGGTCCAGTAGGGCCGCTGGCGCGGTGCCGGCGTGGACGTAAGTGTGGTGCTGGCAGCGGCCACGGCTTGCTTCCCTTGGGCTCAGTTCTGCAGCAGCGGTGTGATCTGCGCGCAGATCGACTGCATCGCCGCCGGTATGTTGGCCTGCGGCGTCCACACTGTGTCCAGGCCCGCGCGCACCGTCTGCTGAATGCGTGCAAAGCCGCTGTGGCCAGGCATCACCTTGCCGGTGGCGATGCCGGACACCACCACCTTGTCGAGCTGGGTCGAACTCAGCAGCGCATTCGTCTTCTTGAGCACGTCGGCATTCAGCAGCGACTTGCGTGCCGAGGGGAAGAACTGTGTCAGCTTGGCCGAGTTGTCAGGGTTGGTCAGGAAGGCCACGAAAGCAGCTGCCTCGGTGGCGTTTTTGCCGGCGCTAAATACGCCTATGCCGGCCTGCCCGATCAACGCGTAGTCGCCGACCGGGCCCTTGGGCAGCGGCACCAGGTCCCAGGCAAAGGGCTTGTCCTTGGGCAGCAGCGACGCACGGCTGATCTGCGTGATGGTCATGGCGGCGTCACCGGCGAAGAAGTCCACACTCTGGCCCGGGCCAGGCATGGCCTTTTTGGTGAAAATGGCGTCGTGGATGAAGGACAAGGCGTCCACCATGGGCTTGTCGGTCAACGTGCAGCGTTTGCCGTCTGCGCTCCAGGGCGAGGCGCCCCAGCCGTTCCAGACCGAAGCCAGGTACTGCCAGTCCTGGTAGTTGAAGTCGCGCACGATCAGACCAGCCTTGCCCGACTTGGCCACGGCTTCGGAACTGGCGATGGCGTTGGCCCAGGTCCACTGGCCGGCGGCGATCAGTTCCTCGGGCGTCTTCGCGCCAGCCTTCTTGATCAGGTCGTTGTTGACGAACATCGCAAACGGCGAGGTCGAGAACGGGTAGGCGTAGAGCATGCCGTCCTTGGTCCAGCGCTCGGTCGCGCCGGCACTGACCTCGGCCAGGTTATAGCCCGGCGCGGCGGCCAGCGTGCGGCCAAGCGGGAACAGGGCGCCGGAGTTGACGAAGTCCTGCGCCGTGGTCTCGAAGATCCAGGCCATGTCGGGTGCGTTTCCGCCCGCGATCTGCGTGGTCAGCGCTGTGGTGTAGGTCGGGAAGGGCAGGGACTCGAAAGCGACACTGACGTCGGGCTTGATGCGTTTGTAATCGTCGGCGATGCCATTGAATAGCTTGAGGTGTGCCTCGTTGGCACTCCAGATGGTCATGCGCAGCTTGGTCTGGGCCTGCGCGGGCGCGTGGGCTATCAGGCCCAGCGTGAGCGCAAGGCTTGCGAGCAGGCTGCGGATGAGGGGTCGTCGTGGTGTGGTCATGGTTGCTCTCCTTCTCTTCGTGGGGTCGGTTGGTGGGTTGGTCGGTCGGTCAATATGCGCGTATGTCGGGCCAGCGGATTTCCACACCCGCACGTGCCAGCTGGGCCTGGAACGCCGCGAGTTGCGTGTCGTTCTGTTGCACCAGGTGTGGCGTGGCACCCGTGTTGAGGCAAAAGGCAGCCAGCATGCCGGCGACCTCGCCCACGTTCCACTCCACCGGGTGCAGCCGGTAGCAGCCGTTGGTGATGTGTGTGGTGCCCATGTTCTTGCCGCCGGCCAGCAGATTGCGCATGCGCCGGGGTAGCAGCGCGCCCAGCGGTATTTCGAAAGGACAGGAAGGCACATCGATGTAGTTGTCGCCGCCGGTGGACGGGTGCAGGTCGATGCGGTACATGCCCACGCCCACGCTGTCGCGGTAATGCAGCGCGCCGTGGTCGCCGCGCACCAGGTACGACAGGTCCTGCTCCACCACGCGCGTTACGGGCAGGATGCGCCGCCCTTCGCGGATGTACGGTGCCATGGCCAGGCCGTGGGTCGTGCCAGTTACGTCTCCGCGCAGGCGCAGGCCGCGAAAACCCTGGCCGCCGTCTTCGCGCGGCGCC
>JBBRVD010000106.1:0-13234 GCA_038247175.1 Burkholderiales bacterium
CAGGCGGAGATCCAGGGCCAGAGGGGGGCCGCGCTCGACACCTGTCTTCTATCCGACAAGGTCAACAGTCATCGATTGCGCATTCTGACGCAGGATGATGCGGCATTTGATGCACGGAGGCGGACATGCGAAGCACCATCATGATCAGGCGATCAGGCGATCAGGACGATCAGGCGATCAGGACGATCAGGACGATCAGGCGATCAGGCGATCAGGCGATGGCTCTCGCGGCTGCGGGAGTGGAGAAGTCCGAATTGATTCGGCCGTGCGTGCTAGCCCTCATCCAGCGCCAGACGGCCCGTCGGCTGGCCGCGCTGATGCAACCGGCAAACGGCAAACGGCAGTTGACCCAACTGCGTATCCGGCATCGAGCGGTCCTTCATCGGGCCGCACGGCCGTGTTTGCAGGGTCAGTCCCGGTGCCGGCCCTGTTTGTTTCCATGACCTTTGCGCCCAGGGTGTTCATGCAGATACTCACGTTCCCATTGAGCGCGGCGCCAGCCGTGTTCTTGCCCGTAGTAGTGACGATGATTGGGCGGTTGCAGGAACACCGGTCGGGGTTGGATAAACACAGGCGCCGGCTGCACATAGAACGGATGTGTTTGCATGAACACCGGCCGGGGTTGGCTAAACACAGGCGCCGACTGCACATAGTACGGACGTGGTTGCACGAACACCGGCCGCGGCTGGACAACCCCATACGGTGGTGGCACATGGACCGGTGCGGCGTAACCATGGGCCCCGGGCGCATGGATGCCGATCGAGAACGTGACATCGCTGCGTGCGTGCGCGCTCGATGCCGCGCTCATGGCCAGGTAGACCAGTGCAGTAGTGGCGACCACCAGTTGGCGGGAGGAGAGGAAGGACGGCATGGCAGAGGCTCCTTGGTTGGTGTAGCTTTGATGGTGCTACCGCCTAACTGAACCCAGCCTGAACCAAAACGATTGATTGCGCTTCGCGCCGAAGGTCCGTAGCGCCGCCCCTGGGTTCACGGTGCTGGCAATGTGATCTCGACCCGTGCGCCACCCCATGCGCAGCGGGTGAGTTGCAAGTGGCCCTGGTGGCTGCTGACCAGGTCATTGACCACGGCCAGGCCGACGCCATGGCCGGGTACTTTTTCGTCGGCGCGCACATGCAACTGCAGCACCGATGCCGTGTTCTCGGGGAAGCCCGGGCCGTCGTCATCGACGCGGATCGTGAGTCCCTGCACCCCCTGCGACACCTGCACCGCGACACGGTGTACGGCCCACTTGGACGCGTTGTCCATCAGGTTGCCCAGGATCTCGAAGGCGTCCCCTTCGTCGATGCGCCACTCCAGGTCGTCCCGGCAGTCCAGCGTGAATGCCAGCTTCTTGCCGGCATGCACCTTGGCCAGCGCATCGCGCACGCGCGCCAGGATCGGTGCCAGGCGCAGATACGGGACGAAACGCGCCGAGCCGATGGCCCCAGCGCGGCCAAGCTGGTGTTGCACGATGTCGTCCATGCGCTGGACCTGCTCAGCCACCGTGGCGCGCAACGGCCCGGGATCGTCCGCCGCGCCGCGCAGCACGGCCAGTGGTGTTTTCAAGCTGTGCGCAAGGAAGCTCAGCGCCTCCTTGAAGCGGGTCTGGCGCACCCGCTCCTGGCGGATCAGGGTGTTGAGGTTGTCGGTGAGCGCCGCGATCTCGCTCGGATAGTGCTGCTGCACCTCCACCTGCTCACCGCGTTCGATGCGCTGGATCTCACCCGTCACCCGGCGCAGCGGTGACAGGCCCCAGTGCAGCAGCGCGGCTTGTGACAGCAGCAGCAAGAACCCGGCGCCGCCGAGCCAGGTCCACAGTGTGCGGGCAAAGGCGGCTACTTCGCGCTGAAAGGCTGCGTCGTCTTCCAGCACCGAAACCGTCAGCGGTACCGCCTGGTTGCCCAGCACCCAGCGCACGCCATACGCCACCGCCAGGTAGTCGCGTCCGCCGGCGCCGGTCGTCTCGAAGCGCCATTGACCCACCGCAACCTCTTGCAGGAACGGTGCGCTGGCGTTCAGGCTGGAGCTCGAGCGCCATTGCGTGTCGCGCGCCAGGTTGCGCACGCTGGCGTACAGGCCCGAGCCCGGCAATGACAGGCGCGGCTCCGGAAAAGATGGCGGCATCACCAGTGTGCCATCGGTATCAACCTCGGTACCGGCCAGCAGCAGGTAGACCGTGCCTTGCAGCTGCGCGAAATGGGAAGCCCGCACGCTGTCGGTATGCGCACGTTGCACGGCCCATCCGGCTGCGGCGATGAAGGCGACCAGCACCAGTGTCGCGCCCGCGGTCAGGCGGGCACGAATCGACTGGCCCAGGATGCGCTGCAGCATGCGGTGTGTCATGCCTCGCTCGCGCGAGACAGCAGCAGATTGCGCGCAGGCACCTGACCGGGCGGGCTCATGTGAGCCTGAATCGATAACCCCGCCCCCGCAAGGTTTCGATCGGCATCAAGCTACCGGTCGGATCCAGCTTGCGGCGCAACCGGCCGATCAGCACCTCCAGCACATTGCTGTCGCGGTCATCGTCGTGCGGATAGAGATAGTCGGACAGCTCTTGTTTGCCCACCACGCGCGGACGAGCGCGCATCAGGTACTCCAGCACGCGATACTCGAACCTGGTCAGGTCCACCGGCGCGCCGTCAAGCCGGACCTGCTGCGCCGGAAAATCGATCGCCAGCGGCCCCAGCGTGAGCACGTCCGAGGCGGCCTGGGTCGCGCGGCGCAGCAGCGCCTTTAGGCGCGCCGCCAGCTCCGGGTATTCGAACGGCTTGACCAGGTAGTCGTCGGCGCCGGCCTCCAGTCCGGTCACCTTGTCCTGCCAGCTGGCGCGGGCGGTCAGGATCAGGATCGGCAGCGTGCGGCCGTCGGCGCGCAGTCGCTGCACGATGGTCAACCCGCCCACCTTGGGCAGTCCCAGGTCGACGATGGCCAGGTCCAACGGATACTCGCGCGCCTGGTGCAGACCGTCTTCGCCGTCGGCAGCCTGGTCGACGCGGTAACCGTCGGCTTCGAGCCGGCGCGCCAGCGTGAGCCGCAGCGGGGCTTCGTCCTCGATCAACAGCAGGCGCATGGGTGCACTCTGGCCCTAGTTGCCGCGGCCGTTGCCTGCGTCGATGAACACCACCCGCACCTCGCCATTGGGCGTCACGACCTTCACGCGCCATACCATCCGGCGGCCCGACTCGGCTTTTTCCACCGACAACACGCGGCCGCCGGTTTGGCGCTGAGCCGCCGCGGCAGCCTGGTCGCGGCTCATCTCGGCCCAGGCTGGTGCGGCCAGCGTCAGCGCCAGGACACAGCTGGCGAACACACGGCAGACGGGCTGCATTCGACGGTTCGCAGTGGCAGGGATCATTGCGGCATCGTACTACCGCGTCATCGCACCAGCGGATCCACCGACACCCGCACCTGCATGCGCTGACCCGGATCCTGCGGCATCAGCGCAGTGAACGACTGGCCGAGGTATTCGTAGTTGACCTGGTAACCGGTCAGGCGCTGCTGCAGCTCGTTGACCGTCTGGCAGCTCTGCACCTGGCGCGGTACCTGCTCGTAGCGCTCGCCGCGGCGCTCGCCATTGCTGACCCGGTCGCCGGTGAAGGCGCCGACCACGGCGCCCAGTGCGGTGGCCGCCTCGCGGCCATGCCCCTTGCCCACCTGGTTGCCCAGCAGCGCACCCGCGACACCGCCGATCACCGCGCCGCCGTAGCCGCCCCGGTCCTCGATGCGACGGGACTCGTTGATCCACTGGCTGCTGCACTGCTGCCGTGGCACGGTCACGGTTTCGTATTGCGGCTGAACGCTGCGCACGCGCGCCGTATCGACATAGCTATCGGCGTGTGCAGTCAGTGCCGAAGTCGCCATCAGCGGGGCGAGAAGAAAGAAACGGTTCAAGGAAATCTCCTGGGGTTGGGATAGAGCGTATGGTGCGCCGGCCTGCGTGAACGCAGGCTGAACGGAATGCCATTCGCAGCCTGCGGGCGCAGGCCTGCAGGCTCAATCCGCCAGTGGCACGTTGCGTGGTTGGCGCGTCTGCCGCATCTGCCAGCCAAGGTGGGTGAGCAGTGCTGTGATGACGATGGCGCCACCGACCAGCGTGCGTCCCACTGGAACCTCACCATGGACCAGCCAGACCCAGACCGGTCCGAGCACTGGTTCGGCGGTGCTGATCAGCGCCGAGACGGCGGCCGGCAACAGGCGCACCCCGGTGACGAAGAACATCATGCCCAGGGCCAGGTTCAGTGCGCCGAACACGAACAACCAGGCCGCGTCCGCCGCGCTGACGCGCAACGAGCCGGCGAAGACGAAACCGACCACCAGCGTGATCAGCGTACCCAGGCAGACCGCCGGCATCATGCGCACATGGGCATTGCGGCGAGTCAGCACGGTCGCCAGTGCAAAGGCCAGGGCGATCAGCACGGCCAGGCCGTCGCCCAGGGGCGATACGGTTCCGTCCAGCGAGTCAGAGACCATCACCGTGACGCCAACCATCACGGCGCCAATCGCGACCCAGGTGTTGGCACTGACGCGTTCGCGAAACAGCAGGAACATCAAGAGCGCTGCGAACAGCGGCGAGCCGGCCTGCATCAGCAGGATGTTGGCCACCGTGGTGTGCGAGAGTGCGACGATGAACGCGGTCGATGCCGTGGCGAAACACAGGCCGACGCCGATACCGGCCCAGCCCATGTCGCGGAACAGCGTTGCCGTGCCCCGCACGCCGTCGCGTTTGAACATGAAGCCGAGCAGGAACACGGCGGCGCAGACCGAGCGCCAGAAGATGATGGTCCAGCTGTCGGTGACGCTCAGGAAGCGCGCGATCGCGCCACCAAAGCTCCAGACTGCAGCGGCGCCGAAAACCAGCCACGCGCCGCGCGCATCGATACCAGCCGATGCCATGATCGGATCCGGCTCAGCGCTGGATCAACTCGACCTTGTAGCCGTCCGGGTCAGTGACGAAGGCGATCACCGTTGTGCCGCCCTTCACCGGTCCGGCCGCGCGGGTCACGTTGCCACCGGCGGCCTTGATGCGTTCACAGGCGGCGTAGGCGTCTTCCACCTGCAGCGCGATATGGCCATAGGCAGTGCCCATGTCGTAGTGGTCCACGCCGTGGTTGTAGGTCAGCTCCAGCTCGGCATGGTCCGGGTTGGAGCCGTAGCCGACGAAGGCCAGGGTGTACTTGTATTCCTGGTTTTCCGAGGTGCGCAGCAATTGCATGCCCAGGACCTGGGTATAGAAATCGATCGAGCGTTGCAGGTTGCCAACGCGCAGCATGGTATGGAGCAGTCGCATGGAGGGGGTGACTTCGTGGTGGGTTGCTGGGAAGTTCACCCGGCGTGCATCGCAGGGGCTGCGGTTGCGACGGGTGCAGCCTCAAATTGTGGCACGTCGGCGCGCGATGCGACTTAAACAGTCTTGCCAGCCCGCGGCAGCAACACGCATCCACCGATGCGCCAGCTCTTGTCGTCCTGGCGTTGCAAGCGATAGATGGCCACCCAGGTCGAGCCTGACTGGTCGGTCATATGCACCGGCTGCACCAGTTCCTGGTCTGCCACTTCAGGCTTGAGAAAGGTCACCGATGCAGGCCGATAGACCACCGGGTAAGAGCCGCGCACCATGCGGATGAACACTGCCGCGGAGCCGAACATCTGGCGCAGGGCGGGGCTCGCGTAACCAAACGCCTGCTCGGCGTCGTCGGACGCAAAAGCGGCCAGTTGCGCGCGCACGACTTCCTGCGCCGCACGCACATCGTGAGGCGGGACGTTCGGGCTGGCGCCCTGTGCGTGGGCCGGCAGCAGGCTGGCGCCAGTCAGTGCCAGCAGCAGTGAGAACAGGGACAGCAGGCGGGTCATGGGGGCTCCTTGAGTCTGGGGTTGCCGGATCATGCCCCGGAATTCATTTCCGCGCCGCGCCGGTACATCCAACACCAGGCAAGTCGTGTTGGCATCTGCAACCCGTTTGCCGTGCGGCCCGACCCGTCGCGCATCGCCCGTGGCCAACGGGCGCCCGCAATGCTGAACGGCACCCCCGCGGCCCGGACCGGTGGCGGGCGGATAATGGCAAGGCCTACCCATCCAGTGGCCTTCGCCACCAACCTGAACAGGAGCCAGCCATGATCAAGTCGGGAATTGACCAGGACGCCATCATCAGCATGTTTTCGCAAGCCACGGCCAAGCAGGGCGAGGCGCTGCGAACGGCGGTCAGCGAGGCCACGCTCAAGGCACTTCAAGGGCGCGAACTGAGCATGGAAAACATCCGCAAGGTGCTCAAGACGGTGACGCAGGCCAGTTCAGCCGGTGCCGCGCTCAATCCGGCCGGGCCGCACGACATCGAGGCGATGCTGGGCAAGGCGTTCGCCGGCATGGATGCGGCCTTGTTGCAGGCGGTGCAGGCCAATCGCAAGGCGCTGGAGCAGTTTGCAGCCCAGGGCGTGGACATGCAGGGCAAGCAGATGAAGACCGCGCTGGCCAATGTCGAGAAGATGGAGGACCTGTTCTTCGACACGGTCGGCAAGGCAGTCAAGGGTGTCAGTGGCCCACTGCAGGGGCCATGGGAGCAGGTGTTGTCGTCGATGAAGCTCAGTGGCACCAGCACGGGCAACCAGGCGAGCGAGGCAATCGAGCAACTGATGGCGCAATCGCGCGCTGCGCTGCGCGACAGTCGCGCCAGCAGCATGAAGGCGGCGCAGGCGATGATGGACAGCTATGCCGCTCTGGTCAGCGGGGTGTTGATCGGCATGTCCGAAGGACTGGCGCAGGGCGGCTCGGCGGCCCCGGGCGAAGGACGTGCGCGCAGGAAGTGACGCCCTGCCCCAGGTGCCGCTCGCGCGTATCCGAAGTGAAACCCTGCCCCAGGCGTCGCTCGCGCGTATCCGAAGTGAAACCCTGCCCCAGGCGTCGCTCGCGCGTATCCGGCGTATCCGGTTGACAAGAGGCGTGGCTCGGGGCTGGAGCCGTGCGACTGCAAGGATCCGGCGCGTGTGGCTGGGTGCCTGGCTGATGGCACTGGTGCCCATGGCGGGCGCCGCGCCGTTCGAGGATTCAATGGCGCAACGCATGCTGGCCTGCACCGGTTGCCATGGCAAGGACGGGCGTGCCGTGGGCGCTGTCTATTTCCCGCGTATCGCCGGCAAGCCGACGGGCTATCTGTACAACCAGCTGCGCAACTTTCGGGATGGGCGCCGTTCCTATGCGCTGATGTCCGGCCTGCTCGCGACGCTGAGCGACGAGTACCTGCAGGAGATCGCACGCTATTTCTCCGCGCTTGATCTTCCGTATCCGGCACCAGCTTTGCCCAACCTGTCGCCGCAGGTTGCCAGCGTGGCGCTGGCGTTGGTCGAGCAGGGCGATCCGCAACGCAAGCTGGCCGCGTGCACCACCTGCCATGGCGCTGCACTCACCGGCGTATTGCCTCATGTGCCGGGCCTGCTCGGGTTGCCGCGTGACTACATCAACGCGCAACTCGGTGCCTGGAGGACCGGCCAGCGGCATGCGGCCGGGCCCGATTGCATGGCGCTGGTGGCCCGTGCCCTGACCATCGACGAGGTGTCGGCTGTCAGCGCCTGGTTGTCGTCGCAGCCCCTGCCAGCCGATACCCGTGCGATCGCTGCGTCGCGCTTGCAGCGCAGCGATACGGAGCGGCCCGCTTGCGGCAGTGCTCCGGAGCTGGAAGGCGGGTCGCGATGAGCCGACTGCGTCGCGCCGGGGTCGTCGTCGGTCTCGGTTTGCTGATCCTGGCAGCCGGGTTATGGTGGTGGCAGGCTGGCCGGTCCGGTGTGCCTTTGTCCCCGCCGGCAGAACTGCGGGCGGGAGTGGCCAGCCGGGTCGAGCAAGGTGCATACCTGGCACGGGCCGGCAATTGCATGTTGTGTCACACCCCGACCGGCGGCGCGCCATATGCCGGAGGGCGCGCGATCGAGACGCCTTTCGGCACGGTCTATTCAAGCAACCTGACGCCGGACCGGGAGACCGGCATCGGCACCTGGACCTCTGTCGACTTCTGGCGCGCGATGCATGAAGGACGTTCCAAGGACGGCAGTCTGCTGTTGCCCGCCTTTCCGTACACCAGCTTCACCCAGGTCAGCCAGGACGATGCCAACGCCTTGTTCGCCTACCTGCGCAGCCTGCCGGCGGTGCAGCAGCCGAACCGTGCCCATGCCTTGCGCTGGCCGTACGACTCGCAACTGGCGCTGGCGGCCTGGCGGACCCTGTATTTCGAGCCAATGGCATTCCAGAGCGACCCGGCGCGCGCGCCCGAGTGGAACAGAGGCGCCTATCTGGTGCGCGGCCTGGGGCACTGCAGCGCCTGCCACACGTCGCGCAACCGGCTTGGCGCCGTCGATGATCGTCTCGACCTCTCGGGCGGGCCGATGCCGATGCAGAACTGGTATGCGCCGTCACTGGTGCAGGCGTCCGAAGCCGGGCTGGGCGAGTGGTCGTCGGACGAGATCGTGCGGCTGCTGCAGACCGGTGTTGCCGCCTCGGCCAGTGTCATCGGGCCGATGGCCGAAGTCGTGTTGCACAGCACCCAGTACCTGACGCCGCAGGATCTGCGCGCGATCGCGGTCTATCTCCAGTCGCTCGCGCAGCACGAGTCAACGTCGCGCGCCAGCGGTGTTGCGCCCGCACCGGCACAGGCGTCGGCGCTGGGCGCCGATATCTACGACACGCAGTGTGCAGGGTGCCACGGTGACAACGGCCAGGGCGTGGCTGGCGCCTATCCGGCGCTGGCGGGCAACCGGGCGGTGCTGATGACCCCTACCGCCAATCTGGTGCAGGTCGTGTTGCACGGCGGATTCGCACCTGCCACCCGGGGCAATCCGCGACCGTTCGGCATGCCGCCCTACAAGCTCGAGCTCGATGACCGGTCAGTGGCCGCGGTGCTGACCTATATCCGTGCAGCCTGGGGCAACAACGCAGCGCCGCTACGCGAACTCGATGTGGCCCGCTACCGCGGCACTGCGCAGCGCTGACGTCGGGGCCCGACCTGCCGCGGGCGGTCCGGGAGATGGCTGCTTCGCGTCAGAGCAAACGCGTGAGGAAGGCCGGCAGGCTCCCGCGCATGGCACTCCAGGTGCGCCAGGCGAAGAAACCGCGGCGCGTCCAGCGCAACACGCCCGACGGGCGCAGCAAGACGACACTGCCAACCGCAGCAGCGACGGCCAGCGGGTGTTGCAGCGCAAACTGCCTGCAGCGGTCGAACAGGCTGGCTAGCCGCTCGCCCACCTGCAGCGCACGGGCAACCGGCAGCACCTGCACTGCCAGTGTCCGGCGTTGCTGGCCCATGCGCTCGAGCAGGCGCCCGCGCTGCAACTGCAATTCAATCAGGCGTCGTTGCATGGCCAGAGGCTTGCTTGAGCTGCCGCAGGTCTTCGCGCAACTGGTCCAGGCTGGCCTCGAACGGCGAGTCGGATCGCTGCACCATCTGCATCAGGGCGCGGTAGGCCAGCGCGGCAAAGACCAGAAACAGCGTGGCAAAGATGCCCAGCACGCCCAGCCGCAGCTCCCACAGCCACAGTGTGACCAGGGCCACGACCAGCAGGGCGGCAATGAGGGCGGTGAACATCAGGGCCTGGGCCAGCAGCAGCATGCGCATGATGCGCAGCTTTTCGACCTCGACCTCATTGCCCAGCAGCTCCACGCGGGTCTGCACCATGGCCATCAGCGTGATGGACAGGTTTTGCAGACTGGCAAAAAAGCTTTCGCGCGTTCCCTGCCTGGACATGGTGTCGTCGCCCCGGGGCCAAGGACGGTGTTGGTGCGTCAGCGACGGCTGATGATGAGGCCCACCAGCAAGCCGACGCCGGCTGCAATGCCGACGGCGGTCCAGGGCGACTCATGCACATAGGTGTCGGTGGCGCGCGCCGCGGCCCGCGTCTTGGCAACGAGTGCCTCTTCGGCGTCGCTCAGCCTCGCCTTGGCGCCTTGCAGACGTTCCTGGATGCGTGCACGCAAGGTCGCAACCTTCTCGCCAGCCTGGTCGGCCGTGGCGTGCAGAATGTCTTCCGCGTCGGCGATCACCGTTTTCATGTCGGTGACCAGCTGTTGTTGTTCGGAGATGGCAGATTGTTGTGTTTCCATCGCAATGGCTCCTGGTTGGTTGCGGTCAAGCCGTTCAAGGTTATCAGAATCGACGCTGTTCGATGCAGGCCACACAGTACGATGGGGCATCGGACGATCGCGGCCTCACACCAGCTGCAGCGTGCCACGCCCCGTTGCGGGCCCATTTGCGCCAACGCAGGAAAGCTGCAATCGCGGGCTACCCGGTCACTTGCGGGCGCCGCCCCAGAACGTCAGGCCTCCCAGCAACGCGAAGCCCAGTCCGACCCAGGACAGGCGTGCAAACCCCAGACTTGCGCTGGCTGCGCCGCCGAGTGCCGCGCCCAGCGCGGTACCGAAATACAGCATCGACGTATTCAGGCTGAACAGCACTGGCGCCTGGCGCATCGAGACGCCCGCCAGTCGAGCCTGGGTCGGGGCCATCATGCCGAATCCGGCGGTTCCCCAGGCCATGAACACGGCCACCATCGCCAGGTACGACCCGGCTGTCAAGGGCACCAGCAACATCATCAGGGACAACACCGCCAGCTGACAGCGCAAGGTGCGCATCGCGCCAAAACGGTCGTTCGCCCAGCCACCGGACAGCGTACCGGTGACACCAGCGATTCCGAACAACATCAGCGTCAGCGACAACTGCTCCGGGCTCATCGGGTTGAGCGCCAGCAGCACCGGCCCTGAATAAGAGAACACGGTGAAGATCGCGCTGAAATACAGCAGTGTCAGGCCCAGACTGCGCAGCACCTCGCCCTGGCGCAGCACCTCTCCCAGGCCGCTGAAGGTGGCCCCGGGCGCGTCGACGCGCCGTGGCATCCGCAACGACACCAGCGCCAGCATCAACAGGGCGCAGATCGCAATGGCCAGCGTCGGCACGCGCCAACCGAAGCGCAGGCCAAGCCAGGCGCCCAGCGGCAGGCCGATCACATAGCTCAGGCTCATGCCCAGAAACGTCACCGACAAGGCCTTGCCGCGCAAGGCCGGCTCGACGATGGCCACCGCGATACTGGCAGCGATCGGTGTGAACACGGCGCCGACACCCATCAGCACCCGCCCCAGCAGCAGGGTATGCAGGTCGGGCGCCCAGGCACACAGGAGCAGACCGCCAGCGAACAGGACCAGCGCCAGTTGCAGTGCCGAGCGGCGTTGCCAGCGTCCGGTGGCCATCAGCAGCATCGGCGCAAGCAGGGCGCTGGCGATGGCGTAGACCGTCATCGACTGACCGGCTGCACCCACGCTGACTTGCAGCGATTGCGCCACCGGTTGCAGGATGCCAGCCAGGCTGAAGGCGCCGGTTCCGATCACCAGGTTACAGGCCGCAAGCAGATAGAGGAGATGCGGCACCGCAAGTGGGACGTCAGGGGGGAATGGGTGGTGGAAGTGGAAGCCTCGCGCGCTGCATGGCGGCGCGCAGCCGATCCGGGTAGTCGGTGATGATACCGTCCACGCCCCAGCCGATCAGGCGGTCCATGTCGGCAGCCTCGTTGACGGTCCAGGGCAACACCTTGACACCCAGTTGCTGCGCGGCCTTGACCTTTGCTGCGTCGATATCGTTGTAGTTGGGAGACCACAGGCGACCGCCACTGGCCTTGATCATGTGTGCTGCCGATGCATGGTCGCGCCAGAGGATACCGGCGGTCCAGGCCGGATCCCTGACGTTGTTGGAGCGTGGAGACTCCACTGTCAAATACACGGTCTCGATCGACGGCGCGAGCTTCTGCACCAGTTGCAAGGTGCGCCAGTCGAAGCTGATGATGCGCACGCGCTCCTGCATCCGGGCCTGCCGGACCACCGCCAGTACGGCGTCAACGAACTCCTGCACACCGACCGTCTCCTGCGGCCGGTTCGGGAAGATCTTGGTCTCGATCGCAAACTGCACCTGGTTCGCGCCAAGCTGGTTGACGCGCGCGAACAAGGCGGCCAGGGTCGGAATGCGTTCCCCGTCACGCGGCTGCTGCTCTGCGAACGGGCGCCCGTATTCACTCGATGGATCGAGGCGTCCGACGTCATATGTCTGCAGCTGAGCCAGCGTCAGCGTGCGGATCAGCGGACCTTTGTCCTTGAGCCAACGGCCCTGCGCGTCCCGGGTCAAGGCCGGATGGAGTGCTGGGTCGTGCGATATCACCGGTATGCCATCGGCGGTGATGGCAATGTCGAGCTCGAGGGTCGTGACGCCGACGGCGAGCGTGCGCTCAAACCCCGCCAGCGTGTTTTCCGGCAGCAGGCCGCGCGCGCCCCGATGACCCTGCAATTCGAAGGCGCAGGCCGGCAGTGCGAGCAGCAGCGTCGCTGCGACCATCACCGACATCCGTACGTCAGCGCGCCAACCGTGCACCGCTCTCAAGGTCCATTCGGTCATGGAAAAACCCCCGTCAGCCCGGCATCATGAGGTGCCAGTTGCCACTGGGCAGTGTACCGGGATCGACGGCCTGTCAGTGCCCCAGGATCTTTGACAGGAAGTCCTTGCTGCGTTCGTTCTGCGGGTTGTTGAAGAACTCGGTGGGCGTGTTCTGCTCGACGATCTGCCCCTGGTCCATGAAGATGACACGGTTGGCGACCGCCTTGGCAAATCCCATTTCGTGCGTCACGCACAACATGGTGATGCCCTGGTCAGCCATTTCGACCATGACATCGAGCACCTCCTTGATCATCTCCGGGTCCAGCGCCGAGGTGGGCTCGTCGAACAGCATGATCTTGGGCGTCAGGCACAAGGCGCGTGCGATCGCCACCCGCTGCTGCTGTCCACCCGAGAGTTGCAACGGGTATTTCTGCGCCTGTTCGGCGATACGCACCCGCTCGAGCTGGGCCATGGCCTTGGCTTCGGCTTCCTTCTTGGGCATCTTGCCAACCCACATCGGCGAGAGCGTCAGGTTCTCGAGTACGGTCAGGTGCGGAAACAGGTTGAACTGCTGGAACACCATGCCGACCTTCTTGCGCACATCGTCCACCGCCTTGACGTCATCCGTCAACTCGACCCCATCGACGACCAGCCGGCCTTCCTGGTGTTCCTCGAGCCGGTTGATGCAGCGGATCAAGGTCGACTTGCCGGAGCCGGACGGGCCGCAGATGACAATGCGCTCGCCAAGCGCCACGCTCAGGTCGATATCGCGCAGCACGTGGAAATTGTTGCCGTACCACTTGTTGAGCTTGTCGAAGACGATGATGGGTTCTGCCATGGGAGCCTATG
>JBBRVD010000107.1:0-13065 GCA_038247175.1 Burkholderiales bacterium
CGAGACCAGGATGGGCACGCCCATCTGGGCCGACTTGATCACCATCTCGCTGGTCAGCCGACCGGTGGTGTAGAAGATCTTGTCATCGCCGGGCATGTCTTCGCCGGCCTGCATCCACATCCAGCCGGCGATCGTGTCGATCGCATTGTGGCGGCCGACATCCTCGACGAACATCAGTATCTGCTGGCCGCGGAACAAGGCACAGCCGTGTACCGAACCTGCAGCCTTGTAGATGCTCTCCTGCAGACGGATGGCATCGACGATGCCGTACAACTGGGACTGGGTTACCGTGGCCTGCGGCAACACCATCTGCGCCACATCGTCCATCAGACCGCCGAACATGCTGCCCTGGCCACAACCGGTGGTGACGACCCGGCTCGACGTACGGGCCTCGATATCGCTGATACCCTCGCGCGTACGCACTGCGGCAACACCGACGTCCCAGTCAACGGTGATCGACTCGACCTCCTGCGCGGAGCGCACCAGCCGCTGGTTGCGCAGGTAGCCGAGCACGAGCAACTCGGGCTGTGAACCGAGCGTCATCAGGGTAACCAATTCGCGCTTGTCGACAAAGACCGTCAGCGCCCGCTCGGCCGGAATGGACACCTGCTGGCGCGCACCCGTCTGGTCGATGGCGTCGACGGATCGTGTCAACGGCGCGCGCGCGCAGGTCAGTCGGGGCAGGGCATGCCGAGACGGCAGGTTCACGCAAACTCCAAGCTGTCGGGCAGCTGCCCCGCCTTCGGAACAGGTGTCGTCATATCAGCCTGCTGCGCCCGAACCGTACCCTGCCGCAGGGCCGACAGTCCCACCTCGCAGAACCACCACGGCGCAGTACTTGAACTCCGGGATCTTGCCCACCGGATCAAGCGCCGCATTGGTCAGCAGGTTGGCCGCCGCCTCGTGGTACGCGAACGGAATGAACACCGCGCCGCGCGGCGTGCCCTCGTCGAGGCGCAAGTGGATCGCCAACGTGCCCCGGCGCGAACGCACCGTAACGACGTCGCCCGCCGACACGCCGAGCAGCTGCATGTCTGCACCGCACATCGAAGCGGTCGCCGTTGGTTCGATCGCATCGAGCACCTGCGAGCGCCGGGTCATGCTGCCGGTGTGCCAATGCTCGAGCTGGCGCCCGGTGATGAGCACGAACGGATAGTCGGCATCCGGCCGCTCGTCGGCGGGGATGATGTGGGCCGGCACCAGCTGGACCCGGCCGTCGTCGGTCGGAAAGCGGTCGATGAACACCGTGGGCTGACCCGGATCCTGCGCGTCCACGCAGGGGTAGGTCACGCTGGATTCGCGCTGCAGACGCTCCCAGCTGATGCCGGCGATCACGGCGTGCATGGCCTGGCGCATTTCCTCGTACACGGCCGCGACGCCGTGGTGCTCGCCCGGATAGTCCCAGTGCAGGCCACCGGCTGCCTGCGGCGTGCCGTCCGCCGTTACCGCCTTGGGCGCATGCGCACCCAGGCGCTGCCCCAGTTGCTGGATGATCCACAGGTCGGCCCGGGCGTCCCCCGGTGGCTCGATGGCCTGACGCCCCAGTTGCACCATGCGGTCGGTGTTGCTGACGGTGCCGGTCTTCTCCGGCCATGCAGTGGCCGGCAACACGACGTCGGCCAGCCAGGCGGTCTCGGTCATGAAGATGTCCTGCACCACCAGAAGCTCCAGGCTGGCCAGTGCATGGCGTGCATGGTTCAGGTCGGGGTCGCTCATGGCCGGGTTCTCGCCCATGATGACCATGCCGCGGATCTTGTGCGGATCGCTGTCCGGTGCGAGCGCCTTGTGCATGATCTCGACTACGGTGTAACCGGGCTTGTCGTCCAGCTGGCTGCCCCAGAAATGCTCGAACCAGGCGTGGGCGTCGTGGTTGGTCACGCGCTGGTAGTTCGGGAACATCATCGGGATCAGGCCCGCGTCACTGGCGCCTTGCACATTGTTCTGGCCGCGTAGCGGATGCAGTCCGGAGCCGGGTTTGCCGATCTGTCCGGCCACCGTGGCCAGCGCGATCAGGCAACGCGCATTGTCGGTGCCGTGCACATGCTGGCTGATACCCATGCCCCACAGGATCATCGAACCCTTGACCGCGCCGGGCTTCGACCCGGCGGGCCGCGCATACTCGCGGGCCACCTCGCGCAGCGTCCGCGCGTCGATACCGCAGATCGGCGCCATCGCCTCCGGACTGTAGGCCTTGACGTTTGCGCGCAAGGCCTCGAAGTTGCTGGCGCGATCGCGTATGAAGTCCCGGTCGACCAGGTCCTCATCGATGATGGTGTGGATCAACGCATTGAGCATCGCCACGTCGGTATCGGGCTTGAACTGCAAGGTGCGCCAGGCGTGTTTGCCGATATCGGTGATGCGCGGATCGGCCAGCACGATCTTGACGCCCCGCTTCACCGCGTTCTTCATCCAGGTCGCAGCCACCGGATGGTTGCTGGTCGGATTGGAACCGATGACCAGGATCAGACCGGCATGTTCGACGTCGTTGACCTGATTGCTGACGGCGCCCGAACCAACACCCTCTAGCAGCGCCGCGACGCTCGATGCGTGGCACAAGCGTGTGCAGTGATCGACGTTGTTCGAGCCAAAACCGGTGCGCACCAGTTTCTGGAACAGATAGGCTTCCTCATTGCTGCCCTTGGCCGAACCGAAACCGGCCAGCGCCTTGGCGCCATGGTTGTCGCGCAGGCGGCGCAGTTGGCTGGCGGCCAGATCCAGCGCCTCGTCCCAGCTCGCCTCGCGAAACACCGCGCGCCAGTTCGCCGGGTCGGACACCAGCGACAGGTCCTTGGCCGCGCCCGGCTTGCGGATCAGCGGCCGTGTCAGTCGCTGATCATGGTGCGCATAGTCGTACCCGAAACGACCCTTGACGCACAGTCGGCTGTGGTTGGCCGGCCCATCGCGACCGTCGACGCTGACAATGCGGTTGTCCTTGACGTTGTAGGTCAGCAGACAACCGACGCCGCAGAACGGGCACACCGAATCGACCTTTTTGTCGACCACCTGCGAGCCGAGCTGCGTCTTGGGCATCAAGGCCCCGGTCGGGCAGGCCTGAATACATTCACCGCAGGCCACGCAGCTGCTGTCGCCCATGGCGTCGTCCAGATCGAACACGATGGCACTGTGCGCGCCGCGCATTGCATAACCAATCACGTCGTTGACCTGTTCCTCGCGACAGGCACGCACACAGCGGTTGCACTGGATGCAGGCATCCAGGTTGACCGCCATCGCGGGGTGTGACACATCGGCCACCGGCTGCTCGCGCCGCAACGCCTTGAGTGCGGGGCGTACCGTTACCTGCATGCGCGCCGCCCAGTCGCTCAGCTCGCCATGCGGCTGTGCGCCGTCGGCGTCATTCCACTTGTAGCCCTGCTCGGGCATGTCGGACAGCAGCATCTCGAGCACCATCTGCTGGCTCTTGACGGCGCGTTCGCTGTCGCTGCGCACCACCATTGCGGCGGCGACCGCACGGCAGCAACTCGGCGCCAGCGTGCGCTCGCCCGCTACCTCGACCACACAGGCGCGACAATTACCGTCGGCCCGGTACCCATCCTTGAAACACAGCCGGGGTATCTCAACACCCTGGCGACGAGCGGCATCGAGGATGGACTCTCCTTCGAATGCCTGGGCCGGCTGGCCGTTGAGCGTGAAGTCGATGGTCTTGGGTGTGACCTCAACCAGTTTTGTCAACGCGTTCATTCAGCGGATCTCCTGCGCGAAGTATGTCTGTACGCTGCGCACGGGGTTGGGCGCCGCCTGGCCCAGGCCGCAAATGGATGCGTCCATCATGACCTGGCTCAGGTCTTCCAACGTGGCGTTGTCCCACACGGGTGCCTGCATCAATTGCGCGGCCTTGGCCGTGCCGACCCGGCACGGCGTGCACTGGCCGCAACTCTCGTGTTCGAAGAAACGCATCATGTTGAGCGCCGCATCACGCGCCTTGTCGTGCTGGCTGAGCACGATCACGGCCGCCGAGCCGATAAAACAGCCATGGGGCTGCAAGGTGTCGAAGTCCAGCGGCAGGTCGGCCATGCTGACCGGCAAGATGCCGCCCGACGCGCCACCGGGCAGGTAGGCATACAGTTCATGGCCTTGCAGCATGCCGCCGCAGTATTCATGCACCAGTTCGCGCACGCTGATGCCAGCCGGCGCCAGCTTGACACCCGGCGAACGCACCCGGCCACTGACACTGAAAGAACGCAGCCCCTTGCGCCCGTTGCGGCCGAATCCGGCAAACCATTGCGGGCCCTTCTCGACGATGTCGCGGACCCAGTACAGGGTCTCGAAGTTGTGTTGCAGCGTCGGTCGACCAAACAGCCCGACCTCGGCGATGTAGGGCGGGCGCATGCGTGGCTCGCCACGCTTGCCCTCGATACTCTCGATCATCGCGGACTCCTCGCCGCAGATATAGGCGCCGGCGCCGCGGCGCAACTCGATCAGCGGAAGCGGGAACGACATTTCGGCACGCAGGCGGTCGATCTCGTGCTGCAGGATCGCGCGGCAGCCGTGGTACTCGTCGCGCAGGTAGATGTAGCAGGCATCGATACCCACCACCCGGGCCGCCACCAGCATGCCTTCGAGAAAGCGGTGTGGATCGCGCTCGAGGTAGCTGCGGTCCTTGAAGGTACCCGGCTCACCTTCGTCGATATTGACCGCCATCACACGTGGGCCAGTCTGCGCGCGCACGATGCGCCACTTGCGCCCGGCCGGGAAACCGGCGCCCCCCAGACCCCGCAAACCGGAATTCTCCATCGCATGGATGACGCGCTCGGCCTCCTGCTGATCCTGCATCAATGCCGCAGCCAATCGATATCCGCCGGCCAGACGGTAAGCGTCGAGACCTGCATAGGCCGGCGCCACGGCGGTGTCGACGGCGCCGTTGGTGACGCTGGACTGGGCATAGCCTGGCGCATCGAAACCACCGTTGTCGGCCGCCGGCGGGTGCGTGGTGGCGCCTGCGCGCACTGCGGCCACGACCGACTCCAGGTCGGCATGGGGCAATGGATTCTGGTGCACCACCGCCACCGGCGCCTGCTCGCAACGGCCCACGCACGGCGCAGCGATCACGCGCACATCGTCACCCAGCAGCGCCGGCAAGCGAACCAGCAGGTCTGTGGCTCCGGCCATCGTGCAACTCAGGCCGTCGCAGACCCGCACCGTCAACCCGGGCGCGGCGGCGTCACCCTTGACGACGTCGAAATGGTGATAGAACGTGGCGACCTCGAACACCTCGGCCATGCCGATGCGCATCTCGGCCGCCAGCGCGACCAGATGACGATCCTGCAGGCAGCGATGGGCATCGTTCAGCCGGTGCAGGTATTCAATCAGCAGATCCCGCCGGTGGCCGTCGTGGGGCGGCGCTCCAATCAACGCACGCACCTCGGCCAGCGCTGGCGCGTCGACCTGTCGCCCCTTGAGCTGGCGTTTACGCCGGATGCGCTCGCGCATGTCGTCCACGCTGCCCAGCGCTACGGTGGTGACGGAGAGAGTAGGACCGGCAGGGATCATGGTGTCTTGCAGGAAAGGCCGGTATCCGGCGCGGATAAAAAGCTTGTCGGGCAGGATGCCACCAACGACAACTGCCGCAGGCCGCAGGCCGCTGGCGGTGCAGCGTGTGACACGCCGACAATCGCCGTCATCAACCCCATCGTCAATGATGCATCAGCAGCGAAAAATCGCCATTCCTGACGCGACATCCGGTTTTCGCAAGCCGACGCATCGCGCAGTATCACCGCCGCAGCAGCCCGGGTCCAATTTGATCGGCACACCGGGCGATTCAAGGCTTGAATCCTCCAGACTGCGCATTGCGCTCTGACCCTGCACTGATCACGACGCGAGATTGCCACTGTTGGCCACAACCTCGCGCCGCCACGGCTCGCTTTGCGCAAGCCCGATGGCTGCGATCAATGTCCTTGAGGGGCGATCGCTCGCCTGCACCATGAATCCGACCGGGGTCAATGTCTCCGGACCGACCAGCGGCAACGCCTCCAGTTCCCGGTAGTTGCGAAACGCTCCCACCAGGGCGCCAGGCATCACGCTGCAGACCTTGCCGGTGGATACGCTGAGCGCGAGCGTGACGATCGAGTTGGTCTCGATCACTGGCCGCACCACCTTGCCGACGGCGGCGAAGGCGCTATCGACCAGGGTGCGGTTGTGCATGTCCGGCGTCAACAGGCACAAGGCCAGGCCGGCGGCCTGCTCCCAGGAAATCGCGGGGCCGAACTGCAGTTGGTCGGTGCCCGGTTCGGCGCAGCGGCGCACCAGAAAATAGTGCTCGGTGTATTGCGGCAGAACCTGCAACGACAGCCCGATCTGAGGGAGCCGCTCGGTGTAACCCAGGCCCAGGTCCAGCGACAGGCCTTCCAGCCTGGCTTCGATTTCCTGCGAACTCAGCGACAGGACGGCGGGGGTGATGCCCGGGTAACTGGCCTGGATCCGGGCTGCGAACCGGGCTGCGATCGGAATCGCTGTCGGAATGACGCCGATCTGCAGTGCGCCACGCGGGCTGTCGAGCCCGCTGTCGAGATCCTGGCGAAGTGACTCGTGTTCATGCAGCATGCGCCGCGCGCTGGCCAGCACGCGCTGGCCCTCCGGCGTCAGGCCGACATAGGTGCGCCCGCGCAGCACGATGGCGCAGCCGAACTCCTTCTCCATCGCCCGCAAGGCGTTGGACAAAGCCGGCTGCGTGATATGGCAGGCTTGCGCGGCGCGCCCGAAATGACGGTGCTCGTCCAGCGCGACCAGGTAGCGGAGCGATCCGAGCAGGTTCATGGGGAGCGGGGACGGGCAGGGTCTGGGGGACTGAGAGACCTCTGAGCAGATGGGGTCAGAGCCCGATTTCGCAGTGGATCTGGTCGCACCGGAATGGCTGCTGTCCTGAATCGGGATCTGACCCCAGGTATCAGGTGTCCTTCGACACCTTGATCGTTGGGAACTTGGATGAAAAATCCTTGTTCTTGGACGCGATCGAGACGGCTATCTGGCGCGCCAACGCGCGGTAGATGGCGGCGACTTCGCTGTCGGGTGCTGCCACCACGGTGGGTTTGCCGCTGTCGGCCTGCAAACGGATCTGCATATCCAGCGGCAATGCGCCCAGGTAATCCATGCCATATTCGGCTGCCATCTTCCTGCCGCCGTCGGCGCCGAAGATGTGTTCGGCATGGCCGCATTGGCTGCAGACATGGACCGCCATGTTCTCGACGATGCCCAGGATCGGCACGCCGACCTTCTGGAACATCTTGATGCCCTTCTTGGCGTCGAGCAGCGCGATGTCCTGCGGTGTCGTGACGATCACCGCACCGGTCAGCGGCACACGCTGGCTCAGCGTAAGCTGGATGTCGCCGGTGCCCGGAGGCATGTCGACGATCAGGTAATCCAGTTCGCGCCAGTTGGTCTGGCGCAGCAATTGTTCCAACGCCTGGGTCGCCATCGGGCCGCGCCAGATCATGGCCTCGTCCTGCGCCACCAGAAAACCGATCGACATGACCTGCACACCGTAGTTCTCCAGCGGCTCCATGGTCTTGCCGTCGCCCGAGTCGGGTTTTCCCGATAGGCCGAGCATCATCGGCACGCTGGGGCCGTAGATGTCCGCATCCAGGATGCCGACAGACGCGCCTTCGGCGGCCAGCGCCAGCGCCAGGTTGGCCGCGGTCGTACTCTTGCCCACGCCACCCTTGCCCGATGCCACCGCGACAATATTCTTGACGTTGGGCATCAACTGCACACCGCGCTGCACCGCATGGGCAAGGATCTTGCTGTGCACGTTGACCGACACGTTGTCGACGCCAGGCACCGTCCTGGCCGCAGCCACCAGGGCCTTGCGAAACTCCGGAATCTGGCTTTTGGCCGGATACCCAAGCTCGATATCGAAGGCCACGTCTCCGTCACCGATCGTCAGGTTGCGGATGGCCCGCGCCGACACGAAGTCTTTGCCCGTGTTCGGGTCCACGACCGTGCGCAGTGCCTCCATCAAACCCTGTTCCGTGACAGCCATGCGATGCTCCTGTTGGATTGTGTTGCGCAAAGGCGCTAGTCTAGCGAACCGCCGCGCACGCCGGACCGAACGGGGTCAATCGGGACCGAACGCAGCCCGCCCTCACCCATAATGCGCCGATGACCGATTCCGGCATCACGCATTCCATCACCGGCCTGCTGCTCACCGGTGGCGGCGCCCGCGCCGCTTACCAGGTCGGCGTGCTCGAGGCGATTGCCGACATTCGTATCGCATGTGCTGCCCGGGCCCAGGCCCATCCGTTTGCGGTCATCACCGGCACATCGGCCGGCGCGATCAATGCCGCGGCGCTGGCCTGCGGTGCCGACGACTTCGACACGGCTGTGCGCCGCATGGTCGACGTCTGGAAGAACTTCCACGCCGGCCAGGTCTACCGCGCCGATTCGATCGGTGTGTTGCGCACCGGTGCAAGCTGGCTGACGCTGATGTCGATCGGCTGGGTGCTGGCGCGCTGGCGCAAGCTCAAGCCGCGCTCGCTGCTGGACAACGCGCCGCTGCTGGACCTGCTGCAGACCATGGTGCCGCTCGACAAACTGCACGACTTCATCGCCCGCGGCGAGTTGCGCGCTCTGGCAGTGACGGCGTCGAGTTACAGCTCGGGCGACCATGTGACGTTTTTCGAGGGCGATGTCAGCATCGCGCCATGGAAGCGGTCGCAGCGTTACGGCATCCGCCAGCGCATCACCCACCAGCATTTGCTGGCCTCGTCGGCGATTCCATTCGTCTTTCCGGCCAAGCCCCTGCCAATCGGCGGGCGCGATGAATACTTCGGCGACGGCTCGATGCGCCAGTCGGCGCCGATGGCCGCGGCCATTCACCTGGGCGCGAACCGCATCCTGGTCGTGGGCGCCGGCCGGTTGCACGAACCGCCGCCGGACCTGCGCAACGCAAAGCCCAACGACTATCCAACGCTGGCCCAGATAGCAGGCCACACCCTGTCGAACATCTTCCTGGACGCGCTGGCGGTCGATGTGGAGCGGGTCAAGCGCATCAACCAAACCATCGGCCTGGTGCCGTCCGAGGCGCGCGCTGCCAGCGGCCTGCGGCTGATCGACCTGCTGGTGATTGCGCCGTCCGAACGCATCGACGCGGTAGCGGCCCGTCATGTCGGTGACCTGCCACGGCCGGTACGCGCGCTGCTTGGCGGGGTGGGCGTGACCTCCGACAAGTCCGACTTCCGTGGCGCTGCGCTGGCGAGTTATCTGCTGTTCGAACCCGGCTACACCGGCGAGTTGATCGCGCTGGGCCGTACCGACACCCTGCGCCAGCGCGCGGACGTGGTGCGCTTCTTCGGCTGGACCGACCCCTGCGCCGTCCCGGGTTCCGATCCTGTTGCCGGCCAGCCACCAAGGGTCGAGCGCCGGCGCGACCCGCTGCGCCTGCACTGAGTGGCCGCGCCACGGCGGCCGACTAAAATCGTGCGCTCCCGGCTCCGCCGACCGAACTGCACCAGCCCGCCCCGATGCCACGCCAACTCTTCGTCACCACCGCCTTGCCATACGCCAATGGCAAGTTCCATATCGGCCACATCATGGAATACATCCAGGCCGACATCTGGGTGCGGCACCAGCGCATGCAGGGCCATGCGGTGAACTTTGTTTGTGCCGACGATGCCCACGGCGCGCCAATCATGATCGCGGCCGAGAAGGCCGGCAAGACACCGCAGCAGTTCGTCGCCGACATCGCGGCCGGGCGCAAGCCCTACCTGGACGGGTTCCATATCGCGTTCGACAACTGGCATTCGACCGACGCGCCGGAAAACCACGCGCTGGCCCGGCAGATTTACCGCGATCTGCGTGACCACCCGCAGGGTTCGCTGATCGAAACCCGCACCATCGAGCAGTTCTTCGACCCGGCCAAGAACATGTTCCTGCCCGACCGCTTCATCAAGGGAGAGTGCCCGCGTTGCCACGCCAAGGACCAGTATGGAGACAACTGCGAGGTGTGCGGTGCGGTCTATGCCCCAACCGACCTGATCGAGCCGTATTCGGCGCTGTCCGGCACCCGGCCGGAGCTCCGCAGCTCCGAACATTTCTTTTTCAAGCTGTCGGACCCGCGATGCGTGGCGTTCCTGCAGCGCTGGACCCAGGATGGGCGCCTGCAGCCCGAAGTGGCGAACAAGGTCAAGGAATGGTTCAGCGTGCGCCAGAACCCGGACGGCAGCACCAGCGAAGGCCTGGGCGACTGGGACATCAGCCGCGATGCGCCCTATTTCGGCATCGAGATCCCGGATGCACCGGGCAAGTATTTCTATGTCTGGCTGGACGCGCCGATCGGCTACCTTGCCTCGCTGAAGAACCTGCTCGACCAACGCGGGCAGGATTACGACGCCTACATGGCCGATCCGGCGCTGGAGCAGTACCACTTCATCGGCAAGGATATCGTCACCTTCCACACCCTGTTCTGGCCGGCGACGCTGCATTTCAGTGGCCGCAAAACGCCGGACAACATCTTCGTGCACGGCTTCCTGACCGTGAACAACGGCGAGAAGATGAGCAAGAGTCGCGGCACCGGGCTAGATCCACTCAAATACCTCGGCCTGGGCATGAACCCGCAGTGGCTGCGGTATTACCTCGCAGCCAAGCTCAACGGCCGCAACGAGGATCTGGACTTCGCCGCCGAAGACTTCATGCTGCGGGTCAACAGCGACCTGATCGGCAAGTTCGTCAACATCGCGAGCCGGGCAGCGGGTTTCATACATAAACACTTCGACGGCCGACTGGCCGGGTTGGATGCGCAGGCCGCAGGCGGCATGCACGCACAACTGCTGGCGCAGGTGCGGGCCTCATCGGGGCAACTGCAAAAGCGTTATGAGGAACGCAACACCCTGCAGGCGGTGATCGAGATCATGCGCTTGGCCGATGTTGTCAACGGCTACTGGAACGAGCAGCAGCCCTGGGCCTTGCCCAGGAAAGCGCAGACCGAACCGGACGCCGCGGCCCGCCACATGGCAACGCTGCACCAGGTCGGCAGCGCGACGCTGGAAGCGTTCCGGGTGTTGACCGTCTACCTGACACCGATCCTGCCGGCGCTCTCGACGCAAGTGGAAATCTTCCTCGATGCGCCGTGTAGCCGCTGGGTCGACGTCGAACAGGCCCTGGGCGAGGCCCATGCCATCGCTCCCTACCAGCACCTGATGCAACGGGTGGAGCTGCAGCAACTCGACGCCCTGTTCGAGCCCCCGGCACCGCCCGCGGTCGAACAGGCGCTGCCCGGTGGCGAAGCCATCGCACCGACGATCACGATCGACGATTTCGCCAAGCTCGACCTGCGTATCGCGAGAATCATGGGCTGCGAGGCGGTCGAGGGTTCGACCAAGCTGTTGCGCCTGACACTGGACGTTGGCGAAGGCAGGATGCGCAACGTGTTCTCCGGCATCGCCAGTGCCTACAAGCCCGAACAGCTGGTCGGCAAACTGACAGTGATGGTGGCCAACCTGGAGCCGCGCAAGATGAAGTTCGGCGTCAGCGAAGGCATGGTGCTGGCGGCCAGCCATGCCGACGAGACGGCGGCGCCGGGGATCTATGTGCTGGAGCCCTTCACAGGGGCGCAGGCCGGGATGCGAGTGCGCTGACAATCTCCGGGTCGTACAACTCGACCTGGGCACGACCGGCTTTCTTGGCGCAGTACAAGGCACTGTCGGCCTGCTGCAGCAAAGTCGCGCGTGACTCGCGGGGCGATGCGACCAGGCTGCCTACGCCGATGCTGACCGTCAGCCATGACGACACCGGCGAGTCCGCGTGCGCAATATGGGCAGATTCCATCTGCTGCAGGCAGCGCTGTGCAATGGCCAGTGCCTCGGCCGCGTCTGCGCCAGGCAACAGAATCGCAAACTCCTCGCCCCCGTAACGGGCGACCAGTTCCCCCGAGCGCTTGGCGCACAGCACCAGGATGCGGGCCACCTGACGCAAACACTCATCGCCGGTCTGGTGCCCGTAGTGGTCGTTGTAGCGCTTGAAGTGATCGATATCGATCATCAGCAGGGACAGGCTGGCGCGGCTGCGGGCACTGCGCTGCCATTCGGCCTGCAGTGTCTGGTCGAACATGCGGCGGTTCGCGATACCGGTCAGGCCATCGGTCGTGGACAGGCGCAACAACTGTTCGTTGGCGCGCTCGAGGGCCAGTCCCTTCTCCACCATCGACGTCATGTCCAGCCGCGTCATCACCAGGTAACCCGATGGCGTGCGAATCTCGTGGAAGTGAACCCACAGGCCGTCGTCGGTGTGGCGCAGCAGGGGCGTGTCGAGTGAACCGCGGCCAGTCATGCGCCGCGCGAGCCATTCCTCTTCGCGGCCCACGGCGTCGGCGATTCGGCCTTCGCCCATCGCGCGGCGCATCAGGCTCTCGTAGGTCTCGCCGATCACCGGTTGCTCGCTGTTGTACGGATACTGGCGCGCAACCTCCTGGTTGAACCCCAGCAGCCGGTCCTGGTTGTCGTAGATGGCGACGCCTGCCGGCACCGCATCGATCACCTCGCGCAACCGGGTTTCGGCCGCGCGCAACTGCGCGCGCAGCGGATCGGCTTGCCGTTGCAACTGGCCAGCGGTGTCGGACTCCCGCGCCAGCCAACGTTGCTTGCACGCGGACATCCAGGCCATCACCAGGCTGCCGGCCAGACCGGCCAAACCCAACACCATCAGCCACGGCCGGGGTTGCTCCATGCCCCAGCCGCCGATCAGGAACAACGCCAAATGGCCCGCACACACCAGCAACAGCCAGGCGAACAGCGGCAAACCGTGCAGCAGACGGGGACGATCAACGGGCCGAGACATGGACTGGATCAACCGGCCTCGACAGGCCGCGAACCGCGCGCACAAGCGGCAGCGGAATCGGGCGCACGGCATGGCGCAGCATGTTTTGTGGGTTCACCTTGGGAGGGTAATCGATTTGTCCGGGTGCGAAAAGGCGCCGTGCCCTTGCCGCATCGGAAACGGGGAGCGTCAGGCCCGAAAACGACGGCAGACAGCAGCCACCTCCATCAGTCGACCCGCAGGCCCGGCAACCAAGGCTAGCGGCGGCGGCACGACGCTGGCCAGCCAGGCGTGCCCTGTAAA
>JBBRVD010000108.1:0-13022 GCA_038247175.1 Burkholderiales bacterium
CCTGTATGACTTCGAGATGCGCAAGCGCCAGGAAGAGCAGCAAAAGCTCGAGGACAGCAAGACCGATGTCGGCTGGGGCCACCAGATCCGCAGCTACGTGCTGGACAACAGCCGTATCAAGGACCTGCGCACCAATGTCGAGGTCTCGGCCACGCAAAAGGTGCTCGACGGCGACCTCGATGTGTTCATCGAAGCCTCGCTCAAGCAGGGGGTGTGACGATGGCACCCGTTCAAGGCCTGATCTTCGACATGGATGGCACCATGATCGACTCGATGCCTTACCACGCCAGGAGCTGGATCGCGTTTGCCCAGCATCACGGCCTGACGATCGATGTGGCCGAACTGCTGCGCCGCACCACCGGTCGTACTGGCGCGGAGTGCATGGAGCTGCTGTTCAACCGCCGCATGGAGCCGCAGGAGTGCTGGGACCTGATCCACCAGAAAGAAGAAATCTACCGCGACCTGTTCGCGCCGGTATTTGCCGAAGTGCCGGGCTTCCAGGCGTTTTTCGGTCATGCGCACGCCCGCGGCCTGCGACTGGGTGTGGGTACCGCTGGTGACAAGCACAACATCGCGTTCGCGATGCGGCACCTCAAGATGGACCCGCTGCCCCATGCCATGGTGGGCGGCGATGAAGGCCTGCCGGGCAAGCCCGAACCCGCGATCTTCCTGGAGGCGGCGCGGCGCATCGGCGCCGATCCGCAGGCCTGCATCGTATTCGAAGACGCACCCTTCGGCATCGAGGCGGCCCGGCGCGCCGGCATGCGCGCGGTCGCGGTGTGCACCAGTCACCGCGCAGAGGAGCTGACGGGCGACCACGTGATCGCGCATATCGCCAGCTACCACGACCTGATCACCACCCACTTCCTGGAGACATTGCATGCTTGACACCCGTGACGAACATGGCCCGACCATCAGCGTCCAGCGCGCGGACTACAGCGCGCCCGCATTCTGGATCGACACCGTCGACCTGACCTTCGACCTGGACCCGGCCAAGACCCGGGTGCTGAACCGGATGCGGTTGCGCCGCAACCCCGACGTGCCGGTGCAGCCGCTGCGGCTCGATGGCGAAGATCTCAACCTGTCGCGGGTGCTGGTCAACGGCGCCAGCGCCTCGTTCAAGATCGACGCCGGCAAGCTGGTGCTGGAGAACCTGCCACCGGCCGAGGCCGGCGCGTTCGACCTGGAGATCTTCACCACCTGCGCGCCAGCCAAGAACACCAAGCTGATGGGCCTGTACGTCAGCAACGACTCGTTCTTCACCCAGTGCGAGGCGGAAGGGTTCCGGCGCATCACCTATTTCCTGGACCGGCCCGACGTCATGGCGACCTATTCGGTGCTGCTGCGCGCCAGCAAGACGGCTTATCCGGTGCTGCTATCCAACGGCAACCTGGTCGAGAGCGGCGACCTTGCAGCAGACGGCAGCAACGGCCGGCATTTCGCGCGCTGGGTCGACCCGCACCGCAAACCCAGCTACCTGTTCGCACTGGTGGCCGGCCAACTCGAATCGCGCCAGCAGCGCATCATCTCGCGCGCCGGCAAGGAACACCTGCTCGAGATCTACGTGCGCCCGGGCGATCTGGGCAAGACCGAACACGCGATGCAATCGCTGATGGCCTCCATCGTCTGGGACGAAGTGCGTTTCGGGCTGCCGCTGGACCTGGAGCGCTTCATGATCGTGGCCACCAGCGACTTCAACATGGGTGCGATGGAGAACAAGGGCCTGAACATCTTCAACACCAAATACGTGCTGGCGACCCAGGCCACCGCCACCGACACCGACTTCTCGGGCATCGAGTCGGTCGTCGGGCACGAGTATTTCCACAACTGGACCGGCAACCGGGTGACCTGTCGCGACTGGTTCCAGCTCAGCCTGAAGGAAGGCCTGACGGTATTCCGTGACCAGGAGTTCTCGCAGGACCTGTGCCGGGAGCCGTCGGCCCGCGCCGTCAAGCGCATCGATGACGTGCGCGTGCTGCGCACCGCGCAGTTTCCCGAAGACGCTGGCCCGATGGCGCACCCGGTGCGGCCCGACAGCTACGTGGAGATCAACAACTTCTACACCGTCACCGTCTACGAAAAAGGCGCCGAAGTCGTGCGCATGATGCAGACCCTGGTCGGCCGTGCCGGTTTCGCGCAGGGCATGAAGCTGTACTTCGAACGCCACGACGGCCAGGCCGTGACCTGCGATGATTTTGCGCAAGCGCAGGCGGATGCCAACCCGCAGTCCGACCTGGCGCGGCTGCTGCCACAGTTCAAACGCTGGTACGGTCAGGCTGGTACGCCGCAGGTGAAGGCCGTGGGTCGCTACGACGCAGCCAACCGCAGTTACACGCTGCAGCTGTCGCAAAGTTGCAAGCCGACACCCGGCCAGCCGGACAAACAGCCCTTCGTAATCCCCGTCAGCCTGGGCCTGGTCGGGCCGGCGGGCGAAGACCTGCCACTGCAACTGGCCGGCGAGCCGGCGCCTGCCACAGGCGCGCGCAATTTCGTGCTCAGCGAGTCCGAGCTGACGCTGCAGTTCGTCGAGATTGCCACAGAGCCTGTGCCCTCCATCCTGCGCGGCTTCAGCGCGCCGGTGGTGCTGGAGTTCGACTACAGCGACGCCCAGCTGCTGCACCTGCTGGCGCACGACACGGATCCGTTCAACCGCTGGGAAGCCGGCCAGCGCATGGCGATGCGCTGCGCGCTGGCGGCGCTGGACAAGCCGTTCGGTGATGGTCCGGTTGGCGACGTGCTGACACCGCAGTTCCTGGACGCGATGCGCGGCCTGCTGCGCCATGATGGCCTGGATGCAGCCTTCAAGGAACTGGCGCTGACGCTGCCTTCGGAGAGCTATATCGCCGAACAGCTGACGGTGGTCGACCCGCAACACATCCATGCGGTGCGCGAATCGATGCGCCTGCAACTGGCCAGGGCACTGGCCGACGACTGGCGACTGGCCTGGGAGCAGAACAGGGATACCGGCGCCTACAACCCGGACCCGGTCTCCAGCGGCAAACGCGCGCTCTGTGGCATGGCCTTGTCGATGTTGTGCCTGGGTGCCGACAACGACATGTGGCCTGGCAAGGCCTTCGAACGCTACAAGCAGGCTGGCAACATGACCGACCGGCTGCATGCGCTGTCGGCCCTGGTGGGATGTGCCCATCCGCTCGGGGGCGAGGCCCTGAGCCGATTCCACGCGCAGTTCAAAGGCGACGACCTGGTGCTGGATAAATGGTTCGCACTGCAGGCCGGCGCCAGCGACCGGGAAGGCCACATCCTGCCGCGGGTGACCAAGCTGATGTCGCACCCCGACTTCCACCTGAAGAACCCGAACCGGGCGCGCAGCCTGCTGTTTGGCTATTGCAATGGCAACCCGGGTGCGTTCCACCGCCGCGATGCTGCCGGTTACCAGTTCTGGTGCGTGCGCGTGCTGGAAATCGACGCCTTCAACCCGCAACTGGCGGCCCGCCTGGCGCGCGCGCTGGATCGCTGGAGCCGGCTCGCCGAGCCCTACCGCAGCGCAGCCCGGGAGGCCATTGCCAAAGTCGCGGCCAAGCCCGATCTGAGCAACGATGTGCGCGAGGTGGTCAGCCGCGCGCTGGCGCTCTGACACCATCATGGCACCGCGTATCTCCTTCACCCGCTACCTGGTCGAGCACCAGCGGGTGCACAACCTCATCCCGTCCGATTTGCGGCTGCTGCTCGAAGTGGTGGCGCGCGCCTGCAAGGGCATCAGCCAATCCGTGAACAAGGGTGCGCTGGGAGGCGTGCTCGGCGCGGCCCAGACCGAGAACGTGCAGGGCGAGATGCAGAAGCAACTCGACATCATCGCCAACGAGGTGTTGATCGAGGCCAACGAATGGGGCGGCCATCTTGCCGCCATGGCCAGCGAGGAAATGGAGGGCATCTACCTGGTGCCGCACCGCTACCCGCAGGGCGAATACCTGCTGCTGTTCGACCCCCTTGACGGATCGAGCAACGTCGATGTCAACGTCAGCATCGGCACCATCTTCAGCGTGTTGCGCAAGCCCGAGAACCATGGCGCAGGCGTGTCCGAGGCCGACTTCCTGCAGCCCGGCAACAAGCAGGTGGCGGCCGGTTATTGCGTCTACGGCCCGCAGACCACGCTGGTTCTGACCGTGGGGGACGGTGTGGCGATGTTCACGCTCGACCGCGAGCAGGGCTCGTTCGTGCTCACGCAGGAGCGGCTGAAGATTCCGGCGGACACGAAGGAATTTGCGATCAACATGAGCAACATGCGGCACTGGGATGCGCCAGTGAAGCGTTACATCGACGAGTGCCTGCAAGGCGCAGAGGGCCCGCGCGGCAAAGACTTCAACATGCGCTGGATCGCCAGCATGGTGGCCGACGTGCACCGCATCCTGACGCGTGGCGGCATCTTTCTGTACCCCTGGGACAAACGCGAACCCGGCAAACCCGGCAAGCTGCGCCTGATGTACGAGGCCAACCCGATGGGCTGGCTGGTCGAGCAGGCCGGCGGCGCGGCCAGCACCGGGCACGGACGCATCATGGACATCGCCCCGACCCGGTTGCACCAGCGCGTCAGCGTGATCCTGGGCAGCCGCAACGAAGTGGAACACGTAGTCGCCTTGCATGCGGCCAGCGCAACTTCCAAGCCCGGCGCCTGACGCGAACGGGCTGATGGATCGAAGCCAGATCGCGTCATTGCCATCATCATCGCCAAGGGGTCGATCGGCCTGCCGATTGCCTTCCCGGGCAGAGACAGCCTGTTCTTGGTGCCGGTGCGGGCAAGGTCGCTGCGCACATGCAACACCTCCCCGGATGATTCGGTGCCGCGGTCCTGGGCGGTTGTTGTGGGCAGGGCCCCGCAGATCGGGACGTTTTCACGTGGCTATAATCACGCCTTCGCCGGTGTAGCTCAGTCGGTAGAGCAGCTCATTCGTAATGAGAAGGTCGGGTGTTCGATTCATCTCTCCGGCACCAATACAGATAAGGGTTTGTTGCTATTCAATATGCAGCAGACCCTTTTTCAATTGTGGGTTTGTAGGCAATCTGTAGGCAAACCGCCTAAATCAAGCAGCTCGATACCGTCGATCGTGAGGGTAATTTCGCAGGTATGCTGTCCGAAAAGCAACCAGGTTTTGCAACGCGGCGGGTCAACCACTTTGCCTGACCGATAGCGGTCGACCGACCGGCCTTGAGAACCTAACAAGTCTCATGCTTCCACGGGCTTCGATTCTTGGGAACCAGTTCATTCTCTACCGCGCGGACTTTCTCGACCTTCGTGCTCGGGCCGGTACTTGCCGAAGCCCACCACGCGCCGAGTTGCCGCACGCCAATGGCTTGAAGTAACGCACAGAGCATCGCAAGGGTCACGTAATCCATTTCCCCTCTACACCCCATTGCTGCTCAACTCGACAACGCCGCGGGGGGACTGAAAGGTCGCCGTGATGTTCGCCGGACCTGAGTGGATGGCAACGCCCGCCAGTCCGATGGCCTCGTAAGCCAACTTGAGCTTGTCGGCTGACGGGTGCGTCACGGTCATGGTCTGCAGCGAGACGCCCGAGCGCGGCAAGCTGTTCCTCGGGTGCAGGCGCAGGGGATCAGCGTCATCCGGCTTTCCCCACTGAATGAGCGTGGGAAGCGCGCCGTCAAACAGCCGCTGCCCGTCTTCTCTTACCGTGATCCGCCACTGCAGGAGACCGCGACGCGAATGTCGACTGGCCTGCACCGCCGGTCCACGTTCGATGTCGAGCGCTTTCAGGGCCGCGCGCCCAGCCTGAATGTCGCTGGTACTGACCACAAAGTGCACCAGACGCGGCCCAACTGCAACGGCGGCCTGCACGGCATCATCGTCCATGTCAAACCAGCGCTTGCGCGGGGCGTTCGATGGACGCGCGGCACCCGAATGGACAGCAATGATCTCAAGATAAGCCAGCGGGTTGGCTGGTGTCGCGATCTTGAACAGGCGGTTGTGCGTGCCAAACTGCGCATGCTCACCGCCCGGGCCAGGCGTAACACCAAACGTGGCCTCGCACCATTGCACGCCATCGTCAAGGCTCTTCACCATGACAACCAAGTGATCAATTTGAGTTTTCATAGCCCATCCGAAGCCTTCATGCTCCGATTGTCGCGTCATGCCCGCTCTGAGCAAGGGCCGACGAAACATGGGGTTTCCGTGGTCACGCCGCGCCCGCCAATTGACATTCGAACCGGATCACATTCTGTTTGACGTGGTAGCTTCAAAGATCTGCGCGCGCCGGATAACCTGGTCGGATCAGACTGCCGCCCCTCGGCACAGTCAATCCCAAGACAGCCGAACATCCAGTTGCCAATTTTGCCTCGATGGCGCGTGCCGTTGGTGACAGCCTCCCCGCCTCAGAGGATGCCCGCTCACAACGAGTCGTCTTCAGTCCAGTTTGCTACGAAACGGATGACTGCCCCCGTCGTCGCACCCGTGCCCCGACCACAAGAAACCCCGCGACGGCCAGTAGCGCCGAGGCGGGTTACCTGCTACACCCGACCTGCACTGAGCAGCAAGAATCGCCATGGCCGAGCAGCCGTGGCGGTGATGTGTTGCCCCAAAAACCAGCAAACGATCGGAGCATCCCATGCGGACCATTCTCGTTCTGTTGGCCGTATTACTCGCATGCGGCTGTGCCAGCCGACCCTACCGCGAGACAGCTCAAAGCAAGTTCGAAGGCGAACTCGAAGTGCGATGGGTGGCGAACGACTACTTCCTGTTTCTGCCGAATAAAGACAACCCGCCGCGACTGCTGCGGCCCAATGGGCAGAAGGCGATCCAACCCGGCCCGATGTACACGGATGGTGGCTCCATTGCGCAGGCACTATGGGGCGTTCAGGGCTTGTCACCCTGGGGCTATGCGCCGGCCTATGTTGTTCACGACTGGCTGTTCGAGGCGCGACATTGCGGCTACGTGTCAGACAACCAGTACAGCTTCGACGAATCGGTCACCGTGATCGCCGAAGGCCTCAAGGCGATCATGGAACACGACCCGCGTGTTCGCAACTATTTTGTGTTCGACGCGGTCGTAGGGGCCGTGGGTTCGCCAGTTGCCAAAAAGCGCTGGGACACCGGCAAGTGCAAGCCACCACCCCAGATTGCGCGCATCTTGTCGGGACAAGAGCCCCCGGGTGAACTGCTGAGAACCATTTCGTTCAAGTAACCGGCAACCATTCATATCGCAGCCAAGGTACTCACCTGCCCGCGTCGAGAGGCAATTGCGCTGACCTCAACCAGATAGCTTGCGCAAATGTCAGCGTGATTCAATTCAAACAGGCCCGTCAGGATCTAGACTGCGACACCACCCCAACCGCCCCACGCAATGCCTTCCGCAATCAACGAACAAACCACTTCCGAACTCAATCCCCTCAGCCGTGACTTGCTGCTGCGCGTCGCGGCGATGGCCAGCGCCGTTCCGGCCGATGCGCTGACGCCGCAGCGGCGTCGCGAATTACAGCGCGCCGGCAATGCGCTGTATGCGTCGCCGCAAAGTACGCTGCCGGTGCAGCGTCAGGACATGACGATCGCATTGCCGCAGCGCAGTTTGCCGGCCAGGCTCTACCAACCAACGGCCGATGCTGCGCCGACCCCGGCCAGCGATGTCCTGCTGGTTTTTTTCCATGGTGGCGGATGGGTCGTCGGCGACCTGCAGACGCATGACACCGCATGCGCGTTCCTGTCGCACCGTATCGGTTGCCGGGTGCTCAGCGTCGAATACCGCAAGGCACCCGAATGCCCGTTTCCAGGGCCTTGCGAGGATGCAGCAGATGCCTATCGCTGGGCCGCATCAGAGCTCGAAGCACTGGGATGCGCGCGCATTGCCGTCGCGGGAGACAGTTCCGGCGGTCACCTTGCGGCGTATGCGATGTATGCCAACCCGGAGGTCACCACCGCCGCCGCGCTGTTGTTCTATCCCGTCACGTCGGATGATTTCGAACGCAGCAGCTATGTTGAGCGTGGCGCCGGGCCAGGGCTGACCGGGGACGGCATGCGCTGGTTCTGGCATCAATTTCTCGGCCCGGCCCGCACAGCCGACGACGACGACGTTCGCGCCCGACCCCTGCGCCAGCAATGGCTGCGCAAACCGCCCGCAACGGTGGTGGCGCTTGCCTGGCACGACCCGTTGCACGACGAGGGCGTCGCCTATGGGCAACTGCTGCGCGACGCCGGCGGCGACGTGCAGCTGCACGTCGCGAACGACATGGCGCACGGCTACCTGCGCCAGTGCCTGGTGGTCCCTGCTGCGCGCGACCATGTGCGACAGGTCGCGGACAGTCTGGGGCGCTATCTGGCAACCGGCGCAGCCTGAACCATCGACTGAAAGGACCTTCCCGGCCCTGCCACAAGGCAGGCGGTCCGACCACAGCGCGTCAAACAGGGTCTGCGCGATCACCTTGCCAGAGCACTGCCGCGTGCTAGGCTTGGCGCTGGATCGCACCCGTGCGGGCCGCGGCGCCCAGCGCGGCGAGCAGTGGGGTGCGCGACACGTGATAACAAAGGGGAAGGAACCATGAAGCCATGATGAACAACAGCTTTGGCGGTATTTTTGGCGTGCTCATTCTCGTCGGCGACATCTGGGCGGTGATCAACATCTTCCAGAGCTCGGTCTCCAACGAAAAGAAGCTCCTATGGATCGTGGCCGTGGTGCTGCTGCCGCTGCTCGGGCTGGCGCTGTGGTTCTTCCTGGGGCCACGCGCTGGCAAGTCAGGCTGACGCGGGCGCGTCGGCGACGCTGTCTGGCGGCATTGCAGCGGGCAGGGCCCGCCGGCGCTCACCACGGCAGTTCGGTGCCGTCGTAGTTGAAGAAGCGTCCGCTGTGCGCTGGCGTCACGGCATCGAACCACTTTTGCTGTCCAGCCACCGAGGTCTCGACCGTGATCGCCGCGCCCTGCCCACCCATCCGCGTCTTGACCCAGCCGGGATGCAAGGCCACGACGGTCACGCCGCGCGGAGCAAGGTCGTTGGCGACATTGCGGGCAATCATGTTGAGCGCGACCTTGGACAGCCGGTATTCATAGCGTCCACCCGCGCTGTTGTTGCCGATCGACCCCATCTGGCTCGACTGCAAGGCCACCAGCTTGCGCCCGGACAAGGTGATGTTGTAGATCAGCGCCTCGATCAGCTTCAAAGGCGCCAGCGCGTTGATGCGGATCAGCTCCAGCACACCGTCGACATGGATGTTGCCCAGCTCCTGGCCCGATTCGCCCAGCGCACCGGCATTGGCCAGCAACAGGTCGACCGGCGTGTCCCCCAGCGCCGCCTTCAGCTGCGCCGGCGCTTGCGGGTCGGCGGCGTCATAGTGCAGCACGCTGAACCGGCCCGGGTAGGTGTGCGCCAGATGCTGCAGTTCGTCGGCTGCCGCCGGCTCGCGGGCCGTGGCAAACACCGCGATACCCCGCTGTGCGAAGCTGCGCGCATGGCCGAGCCCGATGCCCCGGTTGGCTCCGGTGATCAGAACGGTTTTCATGCGGCTGCGTGGCAGCGCTCAGCCAGCCTCGGCAACAAACACCAGCGCCACGCCATTGTTGCAATACCGCTTGCCGGTAGGCGGCGGCCCATCGCTGAACACATGGCCCTGGTGGCCTTCGCATCGCGCGCAGTGGTATTCAGTGCGCGGGAACAGCATCTTGTAGTCGGTCTTCGTGCGCACCGCCCCCGGCAGTGGCTGCCAGAAGCTGGGCCATCCGGTTCCGCTGTCGTACTTCGTTTTGGACGAAAACAGTGGCAATTCGCAGCCGGCGCAGTGGAAGCTACCAAGGCGTTTCTCGTGGTCCAGCGCACTGGAGCCCGGTGCTTCGGTGCCCTCCTGTCGCAACACCCGGTACTGCGCCGGCGTCAGGCGCTGTTTCCACTGCGCATCGCTGAGCCGCAGCGGTTCGATGCCACCGGCCTGCGCGGCGCCGCCAGCAGGCGCTGCGCCGGTAGCCCGCACCAGCCCGAGGCTGATCATCAGGGTCAATAAAGTTCGTCGAACCATGGAAATCCTTTCAATTCGCATCTGATGCAAGTGGAGACCATCTGCCGTCTGGCTCGCAACAGCACGGGCAGATCTACCGTGGGATTTCTATCGGTTCGTCGAGTTCCTTCCATCTTGCGGGTCGATCAACCGGTCATGCTCCGGGTCTTCAGAGATGTCGGGCGGCACCAGCCCATCATGTCTGTCATCCGATGTCAACTCGACATCCTCGTCGACGGGCTCCGGTGTGGGCACGTCATGGGGGTGGTACTGGGTGTGCGGCATGGCGACCTCCTGGTTATGGCCCTTGATGGTCCGCCGATTTGCGGCCCACGTCAAACACCGCGCCACCACTGGCGCTGCGCAGGCCAGAGCGCGCCGCCGTCATCCCTGCGCCTCGTGGGGGGCCGGCGGCGCCACCCCGAGTTCGGCGCACAGGCGCTCCACGGTTTGCCGCAACGCGGCAACCTGCGCCTCGAGCCGCTCGATACGGGCTGTGCTGTCTGGTCCCTGCGACTGCATGGCCGCGACGCGTTCGAACGCCGCTACATCAACCGGCCCGCACATCAGATGCGCCCAGCGCTGCTCACGTGCACCCGTCGCACGCGGCAGCTTGACGACCAGCGACCCGCCTTTTTCCGCCGATCGGTCCTGCAATTCCTCCAGGAAACCTTCGACCGACGAGATGTCGGCGAACGGATACCAGCGCTCGGTATTGAGCCGCAACTCGCCCGCGGTCTGCGGTCCGCGCAGCATCAGCATGCCCAGCAGCACCGCAGCCTGCTCGAACACGCCAATGCCACGCTGAAAATTGTGCGAAAGCCGCGCGGTGCGCCCGCCGCTGCTCTCGCGCACCAGGCCGAGCGACTGCAGGTTGTCCAGCGCCGACGCCAGCGCCGCCTCGTCGAGCAACATGATCGGGTCGCGACTGGTCTTCTGGTTGCAGCCCGTCAACAGGGTGTTGACAGTCAAAGGGTAACTGTCCGGCACCGTGCGAGCCTTTTCCATCAGGGTGCCCAGGATGCGGGCCTCGGTGGCAGTCAACGGCGTCTGGCTCGGAACGGAGGCGGGTACAGGGGCTGGATTCATGGTCGCGCTGGGCCTTTCGTCATGCAGCATACCTTGCGTGCCGCGTTTGTCTGCACGCACGCGCAAGAGGCCGCACAGTAACCGTGTGCCGGCATGGGCCGCTACCTGGCTGGCACAATTCCGGGTATGGATTCCTTGTCACAGATCGCGCTGGGCGCGGCTGTCGGTGTTGCCGTGATGGGCCGCCGCACGGCCGTGTGGAAAGCCGCCGCCTGGGGCGCGCTGGCAGGCACTTTGCCCGACCTGGACGTGCTGATCGACCATGGCGACCCGATTCGCAACATGGTGCTGCACCGCGCCGAGACCCACGCGCCATTCTGGCTGACCGTGTTCTCGTTGCCGTTTGCGGCACTGGTGGCGCGGCTGAGCGGCGAGTGGTTGTTGTGGCGACGCTGGTGGCTTGCGATGTGGCTGGTGCTGGTCACGCACCCGCTGCTCGACGCGATGACGATCTATGGCACGCAACTGGCGCTGCCGTTTTCGAACCATCCTTACGGCGTTGGCAGCATCTTCATCATCGACCCGCTGTACACGCTTCCACTGCTGTTCGGCGGCGTCTGGGCACTGGTCGGCAAAGGCAGTGGCCGCGGATTGGCGGCCAATGCGGTGGGTCTGGCCGTCAGCACCGCCTATCTGGGCTGGACCATGGCCGCACAGTGGCATGTGGAGGGCATCGCCCGCGCCTCGCTGGCGCAGCAAGGGCTGCAGGCTGAACAGATGCTGGTCTCGCCCACTGCTTTCAACTCGGTGTTGTGGCGCGTGCTGGTCATGGAAGGCGGCAACTACCACGAAGGTTTCTATTCGCTGCTCGATCCCGACCGCACGGTCCGGTTCGACCGGTTCGACCAGGGCAAGCCACTGGGGCGGGAACTGCCACCCATCGACGGGGTACAACGCATCATGGCCTTCAGCAAGGGCTTCTTCAAGCTGCACCAGGATGGCCCGCAAATCCTGATCACCGACCTTCGCATGGGCCAGGAGCCGGCCTATGTGTTCTCGTTCGCGGTGGCGCAGCGCCATAGCCCGCCGGTTCCGCTGCCTCAGGTGCAACAGATCAGCACGCGCCCCGATCTGGCGCGCGCATTGCCATGGTTGTGGCGCCGCGTCTTGGGCGAGGCACTGCCGCCACCGCGCTGAAAGCGCAGGAGACAATCGCTTGAGCCGGAACGACCGCCAAGGGCCTACAGCGCGTCACGCGCAGTCTTCCCCGTGCAAAAGCCCCGTACAAAAGCCCTGTGCACCAGCCCGCGCTCAAGCTCCGTGCACCAGCTCCGTGCCTGCGGCTTGGCGCGTAATTTGCTTGTGGTCTGCGTACGCGGCATGCAGTCGCGCTGGATGTGTTGTAACGCAAACCGAGTTCTAATCCCTTGATCGCCCACAGCGCCCCCCATTCCGTGACCACCCTGCAATCTCCGATTCGCCCCGTCGTGTACGCGCAGTTGCGCGGTGCGCAGCGTGCGGACACGACCGGCCGCATCGCGCGTGATCTGGCGTGGCAGTGGGTGGCCAGCAAATGGCCACGCCTGCTGACCTCGGCAGCTGGCATGGACTCGGACCACTACGCGCGCAGTGCACCGGGGCAAAAGCTGGTTGCCGCCAGCCAGCCTGGCGGTGGCTGGGCGATGACGGTGGCTTTCGACGAACGCCAAGGCTCGCGCACCTGGATCACCCATGTCGAGATCGGTCATGTCAATGGCCTACCGCGTTTGTCACTGCAAACCGGTAGCTCCGCACAAATCGATGCACCGCTGGTGGTCGCCCCGCCCCGGCTGCTGGGCAGCTGGATCGAACGGTTGGAGCTGGTCGACGGACCGGTAGGCGTCATCAGCGAGCCACGCAGCGTGTGCGACCCGGACCAGCTGGCCCACTTCCTGGCGCACGTGACATCACCTGCGCGGACATTGCCGATCATCGCACTGGCGAATCGCCCGGGCACACGCTTTTTCGGCGTGGATCCTGCCGGGCTGGCAACCGCAGTGCGCGGTC
>JBBRVD010000109.1:0-13004 GCA_038247175.1 Burkholderiales bacterium
CTCACACTGGTGTCGAGCGACCCGATCGACAACAACGGCATGCAGATGGTCTGGGATGTCGTGGTCGAGAAGGAGGGCTCGGTCAAGCCGGTCTGCGTGGCGCAGACGGTATCGAGACGCTATCCCTGAGCCGGCGCGTTCGCCGCAACGCTGGCAAAGCCGTTCTGACGCCAGGCCTCGAACACGGTTACCGCGACCGCATTGGACAGATTCAGGCTGCGCTGGCCCTCGCGCATCGGCAGGCGCAGGCGCTGATCGGGCGCAAAATCGTCACGGATGTCGGCTGGCAGGCCACGCGTCTCGGATCCGAACACCAGACAGTCGCCGGGCCGGAACACCACCTCGTAAGGGCTGCGCGTGCCACGTGTCGTGAGCGCAAACATGCGATGCGGCTGTGGCTGCAGGTCGCGCAGCAGGTCGGCCCAGCTGGCATGGCGCTGCAGCGGAGCATATTCGTGGTAGTCCAGTCCGGCACGTCGCAGTTGCTTGTCGTCGAGGGAGAAACCGAGCGGCTCGACCAGGTGCAGGCTGCAGCCGGTATTGGCGGCCAGCCGGATCACATTGCCCGTGTTGGGAGGGATCTCGGGTTCGACCAGCACGATATGGAACATGGGTCGCATTGTCAGTGTTCAGCGGCCCGATCCGGCGCCGAGCTCGGCTCGCGCCAACACCAGCGCGGTGACATGGGACGCGCCGGCCTGGTGCAGCGCCGTGGCAGCCGCATACAGGGAAGCGCCGCTGGTCATCACATCGTCCACCAGCACGACCCGCCGGCCGCTCAGTTCGCCCGCCCGATGCGGCTCGACGGCGAACGCATGACGTACGTTGTGCAACCGCTCGTTGCGGCTGAGCGCGCTTTGTGGCGCGGTTTCGCGGATGCGCAGCAACAGAGCCGGATCGGTCTTGTCCGGGGCCAGACGTCGTGCCAGCTCCAGCGCCTGGTTGAATCCGCGTGCACGCAGGCGCTGCGTCGACAGCGGCATGGGCAGGACCTGGTCGGCACCGTCGAGCGCGGGCTCGACCCAGGGAGCATGACGTAACACAGCCGCCAGCACGGCAGCATGCCCAGGCTGATGCTGGAACTTGAAGCGCGTGATCAGCCCAGCCCAGGGATAGGCATAGGGCACGGCGGCCACGCAGGCATCCAGGGGTGGCGGATGGCGGATGCATGCACCGCATTGGGTGATGACGCTGGGAACGGGTATCGCGCAGGTCCGGCATCGGTTGCATGGCTGGGCGAACCGCGACACGCAGGCCTCGCACAGCGGATCGCACGGCCAGCCGCGGCAAACCACGCATTGGCTGGGCAGGCGGTCGGATATGCCGCGAAGCAGGGCGCGAAACATCGGGCCACTATATGCTTGGCCACTGCGATGCCGACCGACCTTCCTCCCACCATTGATGCACGAGCCGCCGCGCGCTGGTCGCTGCGCACACCGGCGACATCGCCATGGCTGCACGAGGAAATCGGCCGACGCATGCACGAGCGCCTGCGGTGGATCCGGCTGCAGCCCCGCGTATGGGCCGACTGGGAGCCCTTGCGCGGGGGGCTGAAGGCCCATGCCGCGGTAGCGCAGAGCTACCCTGGTGCGACCTGCTGGGTCATTGAACCGACGGCGCAGCGTCAGTTGGCAGCGCTGACAGCCTTGCGTTCGCCCTGGTGGCACCCCGCGCGCTGGCGGTCAAGGGCACTGCATATCGGACCACCGCCGCAAGGCATTGCCGACATGGTCTGGGCGAATATGGCGCTGCACATGGCAGCCGATCCACAGGCGCTGCTGGGGCATTGGCACCGCATGTTGTCTCCCGACGGTTTCCTGATGTTTTCCTGCCTCGGACCGGACACCTTGCGGCAACTGCGTGCGCTGTACCAGGCCAGGGGCTGGCCCGAACCTGCGCATGCGTTCACCGACATGCATGACTGGGGCGACATGCTGGTGGGCGCGGGATATGCCGAGCCGGTGATGGACATGGAGCGGCTGACCCTGACCTATGCGTCGCCGCAGCGCTTGCTGGCCGAGTTGCGCGAACTGGGTCGCAACCTGCAGCCGCATCGGTTTGCTGGCCTGCGCGGACGGCGCTGGCAGGAGCAACTGCTGCAGGCGCTGTCCGACCGGGGGGAAAGCTGCGACGCTGACCAGCCGCTGGCGCTGACGTTCGAGGTCATCTACGGCCACGCGCTCAAGCCGCAGCCGAAGGTGAACGTTCAGAGCGAAGCCCGGGTGTCGCTGGACGACATGCGGCGAATTCTGCAGCAGGGCCGGCGTGATCCGGCGCAAACGCAGTAGGGTGCGTGGACATGGCTTTGCGGGTCGGGGCGGGTGGGTCGGTCGGCTACAATGCGGCCTGTGAAACATGGGCATTTCCCCGGAGTTTCACCGTTTTGTGCCCAAGGGGCATGGCGTTGGGATGGCAAGACGCGTGATGGATACGCCTTTTCACTTCGCGACGGTTCAGGGTCAGAACTTTCAGTGGTTTTTGCGACGTAACTGCTCGGTCACCCCACGCCAGCTGGTGATGATCTATCTGTCATTGTGCGTGGTGTCGCTGGCGATCGGCGTCATGTTCTGGTTCCAGGGCGCCACCCTGGTGCTGCCGCTTGCCTGGATCGAACTCATGGCTGTCGGGCTGGCGTTTCTGGTGTATGCCCGGCACGCCAGCGATGGCGAGACGATCCGCCTGGCCGGCCAGCAACTGGTCATCGAGCAGGAACGGGGCGGAACTTTGCGCCGGTCTGAATTCCGGCGCGAGTGGGTGAGGGTTGAGCCCGGTGCGGCCGACAATTCGTTGATCGCGTTGTCGGGCCAGGGCATGACTGTGCATATTGGGCGTTTTGTACGGCCTGAATTGCGGCCACTGCTGGCCCGCGAAATCAGGATGGCATTACGCGGTGCGTGATGGTGCCGCGTGCTTGGGCGTGCGGACCGGTGCAAATTTGAGGCGAAGAAGTGATCATGATGAAGAGCGTTTCGGGCAAGTTGGCTTCTCTGGCGATGTGGTTGGGTGCGTGGTTGGTCACAGGTCCGTTGACGTTGGCCCACGCGGTCAATGACCTGCCCGGTGGTCCGGCGGTCAACCAGCTGAACCTGCATCCGCCGGTCACCAAGATCGCCCAGGACCAAGCCTGGCTTCACTGGTTCATGTTGATCGTGTGCAGCGTGATTTTCGTCGCGGTTTTCGCCGTGATGTTCTACTCGATCTGGAAACACCGCAAGTCGGTCGGCCACAAGGCTGCAACGTTCCATGAGTCGGTCACGGTCGAGATTGTCTGGACGGTGATCCCGTTCATCATCGTGATCCTGATGGCGCTGCCCGCGACCAAGGTCATCGTCGCGATGAAAGATACGACGAATGCCGACCTCACGATCAAGGTCACCGGCATGCAGTGGAAATGGGGCTACGACTACATCAACGGCGAGGGCGAGGGCATCGGTTTCCTGTCTGCGCTCGACAGCGAGCACCGTGCCTTGTCCAGTGCGGGTGGGCCCAAGGCCGATGCGCCGATCGACAACTACCTGCTCAAGGTCGACAACCCGCTGGTGGTGCCGGTGGACAAGAAGGTCCGCATCATCACGACCGCCAACGACGTGATCCACGCTTTCATGGTGCCCTCGTTCGGCATCAAGCAAGATGCCATTCCGGGCTTCGTTCGCGACACCTGGTTCCGGGCCGAAAAAATCGGCGACTATTACGGTCAGTGCGCGGAGTTGTGCGGCAAGGAGCACGCCTACATGCCGATTCATGTCAAGGTGGTGTCGGCCGAGGACTATTCCAAATGGGTTGGTCTGGAAATGCAGAAGATCGCGGCCAAGGCCGACGATCCGTCGCGCATCTGGAAGCTCGACGAGATGGTTGCCCGCGGCGAGAAGGTCTACACGGCCAACTGCCAGGCGTGCCATCAGGCCAATGGCAAGGGCGCTGGCCCGATCAAGCCGCTTGACGGCGCGGCTGTGGTGCTGGACGCGGACTACTCCAAGACGATCTCCATCATGCTCAATGGGCAGAACAATGGCGCCATGCCAGCCTGGAAACAGCTGAGCGACACCGATATCGCGGCTGTGATCACCTACACCAAGAACCACTGGTCGAACAACACCGACCAGATAGTGCAGCCGGCCGACGTGCAGAGCGCACGTCAATAGCGCCTGAGCACGATGACGTGTGAACGCAACGAAATACGAGAATTGACAAGGAACTCAGCATGAGCGTAGTACTGGACCCACACGGCCACGCCGACGACGACCACCATGAGCACCATGCCCCGACGGGCTGGCGGCGCTGGGTCTATGCGACCAATCACAAGGACATCGGCACCCTGTATCTGCTGTTCTCCTTCACGATGCTGATGGTCGGCGGCGTGCTTGCGCTGCTGATCCGCGCCGAGTTGTTCCAGCCGGGGCTGCAACTGGTGAACCCGGAACTGTTCAATCAGCTCACCACCATGCACGGCCTGATCATGGTGTTCGGCGCCATCATGCCGGGTTTCGTGGGCTTCGCGAACTGGATGATTCCGCTGCAGATCGGCGCCTCCGACATGGCCTTCGCGCGTATGAACAATTTCAGCTTCTGGCTGTTGATTCCCGCCGGCCTGATGATCATGGGTTCGTTCTTCATGCCCGGTGGGGCGCCAGCCGCAGGATGGACGCTGTACGCACCGCTGACGCTGCAGATGGGGCCGAGCATGGATGTCGCCATTTTCGCGTTGCACATTCTGGGTGCCAGCTCGATCATGGGCTCGATCAACATCATCGTGACCATCCTGAACATGCGCGCACCGGGCATGACGCTGATGAAGATGCCGATGTTCGCCTGGACCTGGCTGATCACCGCCTACCTGCTGATCGCCGTGATGCCGGTGCTCGCCGGCGCGATCACGATGACACTGACGGACCGCCATTTCGGCACCAGCTTCTTCAATCCGGCCGCCGGCGGGGATCCGGTGATGTACCAGCACATCTTCTGGTTCTTCGGGCATCCCGAGGTGTACATCATGATTCTGCCGGCCTTCGGCATCATCAGCCAGGTGGTTCCGGCGTTCGCACGCAAGCGTCTGTTCGGCTACACCTCGATGGTGTATGCAACATCGAGCATCGCGATCCTGAGCTTCGTGGTCTGGGCGCACCACATGTTCACCACCGGAATGCCGGTGACCGGTCAGCTGTTCTTCATGTACGCAACGATGCTGATCGCAGTGCCCACGGCCGTGAAGGTCTTCAACTGGATCGCCACCATGTGGCAGGGCTCGATGACCTTCGAGACACCGATGTTGTTTGCGGTCGGGTTCATCTTCGTGTTCACGATGGGTGGCTTCACCGGCCTGATTCTGGCGATGGCGCCAATCGATATCCAGCTGCAGGACACCTATTACGTGGTGGCGCATTTTCACTATGTGCTGGTGGCGGGCTCGCTGTACGCGATGTTCGCCGGTGTCTATTACTGGATGCCGAAGTGGACCGGTGTGATGTACAACGAGACGCGCGGCAAGATCCACTTCTGGTGCTCGCTGATTGCTTTCAACATCACCTTCTTCCCGATGCACTTCCTGGGCCTGGCCGGCATGCCGCGCCGTTATGCCGACTACCCGATGCAGTTCGCCGATTTCAATGCGATTGCGTCCGTGGGTGCGTTTGCCTTCGGCATTGCCCAGGTGTATTTCTTCTTCTTCATCGTCCTGCCCTGCATGATGGGCAAAGGTGAGAAAGCCGGCGCGAAACCCTGGGAAGGTGCCGAAGGCCTGGAGTGGGAAGTTCCGTCGCCTGCGCCTTTCCATACCTTCGAGAATCCGCCCAAACTCGACGCCACCGCGAGCCGTATCGTGGGCTGATAGCCATACCTCCGACGCGCAAAAAACATGAGCCCTGACCAGAAGAAATCCAACCTGCGCCTGGCCCTGGTCCTGGCGTCGGTGGCGATCGTCTTCATGCTGGGGATTGTCATCAAGATGGTCTGGCTGGGGAGCTGAGCGATGCGCTACCGTTATCACAACCTGACCATGGCGCGCAAGCTGGTGGTCGTGGCCCTGGGCATGCTGGGATTCGGGTATGCACTCGGGCCGCTGTACGAGGCCATCTGCAACATTACCGGCATCAACGTGCTGGCACTGGGAGACCGCAATATTCCCGGTGCTACCTCCCGTGCAGCGGTGAACAGCCAAGTTGACACCAGCCGCACCATCACGGTCGAGTTCGACGCCAACGTGCGTGGACCCTGGACCTTCAAGCCCGAGCGCCGGTCGATTCAGGTGCATCCGGGTGAACTGGCCACGGTGATCTACGAGTTTCGAAACGACCAGGGACGCCGCATGGCGGCGCAGGCCATTCCGAGTTACGCGCCGCGTCAGGCAGGGCCTCATTTCAACAAGCTGGAGTGTTTCTGCTTCAACCAGTACACGCTCGAGCCGGGCGAAAAGAAATCCTGGCCGGTGGCATTCGTCATCGATCCCAAGATTTCACGCGACGTGACGACGATCACCTTGTCGTACACCTTCTTCGAGGTGGGTGGCCCGGTGCCGCCGCCACCGGGCGCCACTGCGGCTGCGAAGCCGCCGGTCCTGGTCAAGGCGGGCACATGAAACCGCATCGCACCAAGCCCCCATCCGCTGCCGCGCACGGGTCAGGCTCCGCCTGGAACACCGCCAAGACCGTAGCCTGGTCGTTTTTTGGTGTGCGTCGTCACAAGGACCATGAACAGGAAGGCGCAGGCATTCACCCGATCCATGTTCTGGTGGCCGGCTTTGTCGGGGTTTTCGTCCTGGTGGCAGGATTGATCGTACTGGTGAACTGGGTGGCGGCCTGACCGCTGCGCCGATGGTCGGAACCGCGTCAACGGAATATTGAATCGAGAGAGTCTGGAGCAGTCATGAGTTCTTCGTCCCATCCCACCACACCGTATTACTTCGTACCCGGCCCGTCCAGCCATCCAGTGATGGCGGCGATCGGTCTGTTTTTCCTGTTTTTCGGCGCGGGGCAGTGGATCAATGGCGTCGCCTGGGGCGAGTATTCGACCTACTTCGGGCTGGCCTGGTTGTGCGTGGTTCTGTTCCGCTGGTTTCGCGACGCCGTCAATGAAAGCGAGGCCGGTTCCTACGGCAGGAAGGTCGACCTGTCGTTTCGCTGGAGCATGAGCTGGTTCATCTTCTCCGAAGTGATGTTCTTTGGCGCCTTCTTCACTGCCTTGTGGTGGGCGCGCGTGCACTCGGTGCCGGCATTGGGTGGCCTCGAGAATGCCTTGTTATGGCCTGATTTCAAGGCGGCCTGGCCCAGCGTTGTTCCCGGTGCCACCGCTTCTCCGGCCGGTATCGTCGAACCGTTTCAGACCATGGGCCCGTTCTGGCTGCCGACGATCAACACGGCCTTGCTGCTGACTTCGGGCGTGACGCTGACCATCGCGCACCATGCCCTGCAGGCGGGTCAGCGCGGCAAGACGATCGCTTTCATGTGGATCACCGTGCTGCTGGGTGTCACCTTCCTTGGCGTGCAGGGATACGAGTACTACCACGCCTACACCGACTTGAACCTCAAGCTCACGTCGGGCGCGTTTGGTTCGACGTTCTTCATGCTGACCGGATTCCACGGTTTCCACGTGTTCATCGGCATGTTGATGCTGTTGTTCATCACCTTGCGCCTGCAAAAAGGTCACTTCACGCTTGAACGCCACTTCGGCTTCGAGGGCGCCGCCTGGTACTGGCATTTCGTGGACGTCGTCTGGCTCGGCCTGTACGTGCTGGTCTACTGGCTCTGACGGCTGCAACTCCCGGCGCCGAAGAACCACCAACGCCGCATTGCGGCCTTGGTTCATTTGCCGGCCGGGATGCCGGTCGGCTGGATGTAGCCCAGCTTCCAGGCCACGAGCACGCACAGGAACAGCACGATCGAGAAGCCCACCCGAAACGCCAGCGCGCGTGCCATGTGATGGGAGGCGCCCTGACCCTCGCGCCCACCGCGGAGCATGAAAAACAGGGCTGCACCCAGGCTTGCGATGATCGCCAGGAAGGCGAGGATGACAAGGTACATCATGACGGTTGATTATCCGGTGGCAAAGAAAGGGTTGACGGCCCGAGTCTGGCTGATTGCTGCCGCTTCGCTGATCGGAGCCTCGGTCACGATGAAACTGGGATTCTGGCAATTGTCCCGCGCCAATGAGAAACTGACACTGCAACAGGCCATTGACGATCAGGCAGCGCTGCCGCCGCTCGACAACACCGCGCTCGCCGCTGCGGGCATGGCCACCGAATGGACGCACCGGCGACTGAACCTGCGCGGGCGCTGGCTGAACGCGCACACGGTGTACCTGGAGAACCGCCAGATGGACGGCAAGCCCGGGTTTTTCGTTTTCACGCCGCTGCAACTCGACGATGCTCCCCGCATGGTCGTGATGGTGCAACGGGGTTGGCAGCAGCGCAACTTCAGTGACCGCATGGCGTTGCCCGACCTTGCGCAGACCCGTGGTGTGGTTCGCGTCCAGGGGCGAATTGCCCCGCCTCCAGCCAAACTTTACGAGTTCGCGCCGCAGGCCGGGGGCAGGATCCGGCAAAATCTGGATTTGGCCGGATACGCTCGGGAAACCGGTTTGCCGCTGGCCCCCTTTTCCGTTCTTCAGACGGGGCCGCAGGGCGATGGCCTTTCCCGCGATTGGGCGCCCATCCCAACCGGCGTCGCGAAGCACCATGGATACGCATTCCAATTCTTTGCCCTCAGTGGACTGATCATCATTCTTTTTGTCTGGTTCCAAATTGTCCGACGCTTTTTCTCCGCCCGCTGACCGGTCGCATCCGCGCCACGATGACCAGCCCCTGGGCCTGACGGTGCATGCCATGCCGGCGCTGGCCGACATTGGCGCGACCGAGCGGCGTACCCGAGTCGGGCGCTGGAAGATGACGGTCGTGCTCCTGATGTGTGCGGCGCCGGTGGTGGCGTCCTATCTGACCTACTACGTCTGGCGGCCCGAGGCTCGGAGCGTTTTCGGTACCTTGATGGATCCGCAGCGCCCGCTGCCGGATCTGGTGGGCACGGCTCTCGATGGCACGCCGGCCAACCTGCGAACGCTCAAGGGCCAGTGGTTGCTGGTGAGCGTGGCCGGTGGCGCCTGTGACGCCCAGTGCCAGAACTACCTTTACATGCAACGCCAGTTGCGCGAGAGCCTGGGCAAGGAAAAGGATCGGGTGGACCGCGTCTGGCTCATCGACGACCAGACCCCAGTGTCCGAGGCTTTGCTGCCGGCGATCAGCGAAGCGACGGTGCTGCGCGTTGAGAAGACCGCGTTGGCTCGGTGGCTGACGGCGGACGCCGGGCGCGCTCTGCAGGACCATCTGTACCTGGTGGATCCGCTGGGCAACTGGATGATGCGTTTTCCTGCCGGGCTCGACATGACCGGGGCGGCCAAGGCCAAGCGCGACATCGGGCGCGTACTGCGTGCCAGCGCGTCCTGGGATACAGCGGGTCGGTGACATGCGTATGTTCCTTCGCGCATGTCCTATGTTCCCTCGCGCATGTCGATGGCACGACCCTGACCGGCTGCCAGCACCCGTGGATCGGTCGGTTCGCGATGGCATCGGCCTGCTGCGTCTGCGTCTGCGCGGGAGGGCACGATGAGTGAGCCTGCGGCTGTGGATCTGGCGCCGATCCTGCAGATTTTGCTGGCAGGCGCGGCGTTGGCTGCCGTGGCCCTGGGTTGGCTTCGCCTGCGTGTGCGCGGGCAGTCGCCCGCCCACTGGCTGCGTGCCGCAACCGTCCTGACGTTGTTCCTGACCTTCGACCTGGTGCTGTTCGGCGCTTTCACCCGCCTGTCGGATTCCGGCCTGGGTTGTCCGGACTGGCCCGGTTGTTATGGCAGCGCCAGCCCGGTCGGTGCCAAGGCCGAGATCAGCGCGGCCCAGGCTGCGATGCCCAGCGGACCGGTGACGCACGGAAAGGCCTGGATCGAGATGGTGCACCGCTATATGGCCACCGGCGTGGGGGCCTTGATCCTGATCCTGACAGTGGCTGGCTGGCGCCAGCACTTGCGCTCGGGTTCCACTGCGCCCGCGCTCAGTCCCTGGTGGCCGACGGTCACGCTGGTGTGGGTCTGCGTGCAAGGGGCGTTCGGCGCCCTGACGGTCACGATGAAGTTGTTCCCGGCCATCGTGACGCTGCACCTGCTTGGCGGTTTGTTCCTGCTGGCCTTGCTGACGTGGCAGGCGCAGCGGCTGACCCGCTCCCTGGCCGGTACGCCGCCGGTGTCCGTTGACACGGCTACGCGAGGGTTCCTGCTGCTGGCCACCGGTCTGCTGGTACTGCAATTGGCGCTGGGCGGCTGGGTCAGCACGAACTACGCGGTGCTGGCCTGCACCGACTTCCCGACCTGCCAGGGCAGCTGGTGGCCACCGATGCGTTTCGATCAGGGTTTCGAGCTCTGGCGCCACCTGGGCATGACAGGCGACGGCGAGATGATTTCCTTTCCGGCGCTCACCGCCATCCATTACGCGCATCGTCTGATGGCGTACGGGGTGCTGGTGGTGCTGGCGCTGCTGGCCTGGCGTCTGTCGCGCATCGAGGGTCTGCGGCGTGCGTCGCAGTGGATCGGTGGGCTGGCCGCACTCCAGCTGGCCACGGGGCTTGGCAATGTCGTGCTGGGCTGGCCGTTGCTGGCCGCCTTGCTGCATACCGGTGGCGCAGCGGCGCTGGTGGTGGTGATCACCTGGGCGTTGTCGGCAAGTCGGGTCGTGCACAGCGCGTCGGTCCCGATGTCGGCACTTCCGGCCGGGAGCCTGCGATGAAAGCCGAGTCACCGTCGACGCCAGGGGTACCGACGGTCCCGGTCGTGTCGGTGGTGCGCCAGTTCATGGCCTTGACCAAGCCGCGGGTGATCCAGCTGATCGTGTTCTGCGCCTTGATCGGCATGGTGCTTGCCGTGCCGGGCGTGCCCGCCTGGGAGCAGGTGTGGCGGGCCGCGATCGCCTGCCTGGGTATCTGGCTGGTGGCAGCAGCGGCGGCGGCCTTCAACTGTATCGTCGAGCAGCGTATCGATGCCAAGATGAGACGCACCGCTTGGCGTCCCACGGCGCGCGGCGAACTGAGCAACAGCCAGACACTGCTGTTCTGCGGCGTATTGTGTGCCGCTGGTTCGGTCATCCTGTATGTGTGGATCAATCCACTGACCATGTGGCTGACCTTCGCCACCTTCGTCGGTTACGCGATGATCTACACCATTGTTCTCAAGCCGCTCACGCCGCAAAATATCGTGATCGGTGGCGCGTCAGGCGCGATGCCGCCGGTGCTGGGTTGGGCGGCGATGACCGGCGACGTCGGCCCGGAAGCGCTGATCCTGTTCCTGATCATCTTCCTGTGGACTCCGCCGCATTTCTGGGCGCTGGCCCTGTACCGCGTGGAGGAATACCGCAAGGCGGGCCTGCCGATGTTGCCGGTGACCCATGGCAGCGAGTTCACCCGCCTGCAGATCCTGCTCTATACCGCTGTTTTGTTCGCGGCCTGCCTGTTGCCGTTCGTCTATGGCATGAGTTCCTGGCTCTACCTGGGCGCGGCGGTGCTGCTGGGCATCGGCTTTTGCCTGTATGCATTCTGGCTCTGGAGGGAGTATTCGGACGCGCTGGCTCGCCGCACCTTCCGCTTTTCGCTGTACCACCTGAGCTTGCTGTTTGCCGCCTTGCTGGTGGATCATTACCTGTTCTGAATTGCGTTGCATCTCCGTTCCATGACACTGCATCCCGTATCCCGCCGACGGGCCACTATGGCCCTTTTGATGAGCTCTGTAGCCATGTTGTCAGGTTGTTTTGACAACAAGCCCTCTTTTGTGTCGATCGATATCACTGGCGCCAACTATGCGCGGGACTTCAAGCTGCTCGATGCGAACGGCCAGCAGCGCAGCATCCGGGATTTCGCCGGCAAGGTCGTCGTGGTGTTTTTCGGCTTTACCCAGTGTCCGGATGTCTGCCCGACCACGATGAACGAGCTGGCCGAGATCCGCAAGTTGCTGGGCAAGGACGGTGAGCGCCTGCAAGGCGTCTTTGTCACCGTGGATCCGGAGCGTGACACGCCCGAGGTCCTCAAGGCGTATCTGGGCAATTTCGACCCGTCCTTCGTCGCCTTGCGTCCGTCCTCTCCCGAGCAACTCGCGGCGCTGGCCAAGGATTACAAGATGTACTACAAGCGGGTCGAGGGCCGCACGCCAACCAGTTACACGATGGATCACTCGGCCGGAAGTTATGTCTACGACACGAAGGGGCAGTTGCGGCTGTTCACGCGGTATGGCATGGGTGTGAAGCCGCTGGCCGGCGATATCCAGCAGTTGCTCAAGCAGTCCTCTTGAAGGCAGAAGCGGCAACGCCCGCGTCTACCTGTGTAGGGCTTTGGCTGGCGTGTGCCGGTCGCTGTGCGAGCGGTGCCGCGTGCCTGGCTGCGCGGCGGCAGCGTCAGGCGTAAGCGGCGAGTGCCTTCTTCATCTTCTTCATCGCCGCCACCTCGATCTGGCGGATGCGTTCTGCGCTCACGCCATATTCGCCAGCCAGGTCGTGCAGCGTCATCCCGCCCGAGTTGTCGTCGTTGACCTTGAGCCAGCGTTCCTCCACGATCCGCCGGCTGCGCTCGTCCAGTGTGCGCAGCGCCGTCGCAATGCCGTCGGTGGCCATCACGTCGCGTTGGCGCGACTCGAGCATGGCGGTGGGTTCGTGGTTGTTGTCGGTCAGGTAGGCGATCGGCCCGAAGGCCTGCTCGCCATCGTCCGACGGTGCCGGGTCGAGCAATACATCGCCGCCCGACAGGCGGGTTTCCATCTCGATCACCTCTTCGCGCTTGACGTTGAGCCGTTCGGCCATCGCGTCAATCTGCTCCTCGCTCAGGGTATCGCGGTGCGTGCCGGCGTCGGCCGCGGCATCGTCGGACTTGAAACGCTGCTTCATCGAGCGCAGGTTGAAGAACAACTTGCGCTGGGCCTTGGTCGTGGCGACCTTGACCATGCGCCAGTTCTTCAGGATGTATTCATGGATCTCGGCCTTGATCCAGTGCAGTGCA
>JBBRVD010000110.1:0-12992 GCA_038247175.1 Burkholderiales bacterium
ACCGGGTTGACCGAGAACAGGTCGCCCGGCACATAGACCATACGCACCAGACGGCCGGCGCACGGCATATGGACGCGGTGGTAGTCCTTGGGGCTGAGATACAGCGTGGCAAACAGACCGTCCTGAAACCGCGCGGCCAGCGCAGCGTCACCTGCCAGCAGCGCGGTCGTCGAATACAGGTGGCCTTTGGCCTGGAAGATCTGGTCGGCCTCGATTGCGCCGAACTGGCTGATCGCGCCGTCGACCGGGCAGACCAGTTCGGCATGTTCGATCGGCCGGGCGCCTGCCTTGAGCGCGCGGGTGAAAAAATCGTTGAAGCTGGCGTAGTTGCGGATGTCCGATTCAGCCGCCTCGGCCATGTTGACGCCATACTTGGCGACGAACCAGCGGATGATCGACGTGGTCGCGCCACCCCAGCGCCCCGACGCCACGATGCCGCCGAACTGCGTCATCAGTCGCTTGGGCATCAGGTATTGGAGGAAAACTTTGAAGCGATCGGACACGGCAGAAGGCCGCGGATATGCCGCAGCATGCGAAAAGTTGCGGATTATATCGACCGGGCGTTTTCCCGCAGCGCAGTGCCTGCGCTTCGCCTCACAATGGGAACATCATGGCCAATACCCGCATCCCGCCGATCCAGTGCCTGCTGACCTTCGAGGCGCTGGCACGCCTGCGCAGCGTGACCCAGACCGCCGACGAGATGTTCGTCACGCCCAGCGCGGTCAGTCACCGGGTCAAGCAGCTCGAGCAGATCATCGGCACCAAGCTGTTCGGCCGTGCCGACTTTTCGCTGACGACCGACGGCAGCGAGTACCTGGCCCATGTGCGCGACGGGCTGGCCACGTTGCAGAAGTTTCCAGGCCGAAGCGGTGCAGGCAGCAGCAAGCGCAAGCTGCGCCTGGCGGTGACGCCGACGTTTGCGCGCTCCATCCTGATTCCGCGCCTGCGCCAGTTCACCGACGCCTACCCCGAGATCAACGTCACCTTGCAGGTATCGATCCCGCTGCTCGACGTGGTGGCCGAGGACGGAGACCTGACGGTGCGTTTCGGCACCGGCCGGTATGCCGACGTCGAGCATCTGTGCCTGCTCAAGGACGAGGTCACGCCGCTGGCCTCGCCGGCCTTCGTGCGCGAACACGGGCCGTTCGAATCACCGCAGGACCTGGAAGGCGTGCCACTGCTGCGCAGCCCGCTCGAGCCCTGGCGGACCTGGTTCGGCGCCCACCAGCTCGACTGGCCGGAGCCGTTCGAAGGTTCGCAGTTCAACGACATTGGCCTGATGTGCGACGCGGCCGCCGCCGGCATGGGCGTGGGCCTGATCCGGCTCAAGCTCGGCGCGCCGTGGCTGGACAACGGCACGCTCGTTCGGCTGTATGACCACGACGTGCCCAGCCCCCATGCGCATTACCTGTGCTGGCGCGCTGGCACAATGGAACGCTGGGAATGCGCGGCGTTTTCGCAGTGGTTGCAAAAGAGTATCGGGACGGTGGCTTGAAGTTTATCCGTGGCAGATCACTGCCATTCACAGGTTTTTTGGGGTCTGCGAGTAGCAATCTCGGCGCGGCAATCGGCATATGCAGGCGATCACGGCTGGCAGGGGATGCAGGTGCAAAAAGGCGTCTGCGGCGGATTGCGGATCCTCGACGTTCCTGATGATCCCACGTGAACCGCTTTCTCTTGCCGGACCCTTGAGCACGGGCGGTCCGCCAGAATATCGAGATCCGTTCACCACGGCCTGGGCAGGACCGATGTCCCGACAAATACGCAGTGGCAGAATTCACGAGCAGGTTCGGGTGCTCCAGACAACCTGTCAGGACTCACGAAACGTTGGCCGGGGCGCAAAACATGAAACCTGACGATAAAGAACAGATCGCGCGAAGCCGCGATCTGTTTTGCTGTTGGACGATCTCGGGGCATGCCAGCGGATCGGACTTTTCGACAGCGAATCGGGAATAACCTGCTGCCCCCGACGGCATGCCCGATGCCTGGCTCCGCAGGTCAGAGCTTGTCGACCAGTGGCAAGCCAGCAGCTTCCCAGGCGGTGATACCACCGCGAAGGAAGCGCGCATGAAACCCCGAGGCGCACAACACACGCGCTGCGTTGCGGCTGACCTCGTGCCCGAATACGCAGTAGACGACGATGTCTCTGCCTGCGTCCGCCAGCGTGCGTGACCAGTCGGCGAGCGCATCCGGGTCGCCGCGCAATGCACCAGGCAGCGTGTGACGCGACTGTGCAAAGGCGGCGGCGCGGCGCACGTCGATCACCAGAGCACCTCCGATGTCGGCCGGATCGACCCCCAGGTCCGCGCTGTCTTCAGCGTGTGAATGCATGCTCATGGTTTCTTCTTTCAGTGCAGCAACGAAGGCAACAACTGTGTGGCGCCCAGCCCTGCCAGCGCGCAGACCGCGATCAGGCTCATGACGCCGACCTTGAACCGGAACAACGCCAGCACCGCCAGAACCGTGATCGCAGCGGCCACCCCATCGAACGGTCCGGCAAAGCCCTTCGGCCACCAGACATGCCAGGCAAAAAACAGCGCCAGGTTCAGGATCACACCGACCACCGCCGCGGTGATCGCCGTCAGCGGCGCCGTGAATGCCAGCTTGCCGTGCGTGGTCTCGATCAGCGGGCCGCCGGCAAAGATCAGCACGAACGAGGGCAGGAAGGTGAAGAACGTGACCACGGTCGCCGCCAGCGCACCGCCGAGGAACGGCGCATCCGGACCCAGTACCTGGCCGAGCCAGCCGCCAACGAAACCGACGAAGGCCACGACCATGATCAAGGGCCCCGGCGTGGTCTCGCCCAGCGCCAGACCATCGATCATCTGCGTGGCCGATAACCATTGGTGGTGTTCGACCGCGCCCTGGTACACATAGGGCAAGACTGCGTAGGCGCCGCCGAAGGTCAACCAGGCCGCCTTGGTGAAGAACCAGCCCATCTGCGACAGCGTGGATTGCCAGCCCCAGAGCAGGCCCAGCAGCACCATCGCCACCGCCCACAGACCCAGCGCCAATAACAGCAGGCGGATCAACCCGCCGCGCGCAAACCGGGCATGCAGGGGCGTCGGCGTGTCGTCGTCAATCAGCGCGGGGCCACGGTTGGTGCCGTCGGCTGCATGTCCGCCGCCAACGGAGAATGCCGCCGGCCGATAGCGCCCGCCGACATATCCGATCAGCGCAGCGCCCAGCACGATGGCCGGAAACGGCAGCCGCAACACGAAGATGCAGAAAAACGCCAACGCGGCAACAGCCCATAGCCAACGGTTCTTCAGCGCCCGGCCACCGATACGCCAGGCCGCATGCAGCACAACTGCCGTGACGGCCGGCTTGATGCCATAGAAGATGCCGGCCACGACCGGCAACTGGCCGTACGCCATGTAGATCCACGACAAGCCGACCAGAATGAACAGCGACGGCAATACGAACAGCCCGCCGGCGACCAGCCCGCCCCGGCGCCGGTGCATCAACCAGCCGATGTAGGTGGCGAGTTGTTGCGCCTCCGGGCCCGGCAGCACCATGCAGTAGTTCAGCGCGTGCAGAAAACGTTTCTCGCTGATCCAGCGCCGGCGCTCGACCAGTTCCGCATGCATGATCGCGATCTGCCCGGCTGGCCCGCCGAAGCTGATGAATCCGAGCTTGAGCCAGAACCAGAATGCCTGGGTCAGGCTGACGGATGGTGGCGCCCGCGCGACGGCGCACTCGGGAACCGAAGGGCGGGAATCGGTCATGCCAAGCAATGACGCCTCAACGGACTTGTGGGGTGTGCCGGCCGCGCCGGCCCGATCAGCGCGCCCCGGCAGGCAGAGTATGACCCGGCATGATGACATCTTGGGCATCCATCGCCGGGAAGCCATTTTTCATGACGCAGGCCGTCAGCCTGCGCGCTGGCGATCGCGCTTATTTCTTGCGCGCGGTGATCGCCTTTTCAGCCAACGTCACCAGCTCGACGCCGACCTGGCTTTTCCATTTGTCGTAGACCGGACGGGTCGCCTTGACGAATGCCTCGCGCTCGGCCGGGCTCAATTCGGTGATCGTCACACCCAATGCGGCTATTTCCTTGAGCAGCGGCTTGCCGGCTTCGGCCAGGCCCTGGCGGGCGATGGCAATTTCTTCCTTCCCTGCATCGATGGCGGCCTGGCGCACGATGGCCTGGTCGGCCGGTGTCCACGAAGCCCAGACTTCCTTGTTGACGACGAACACCAGTGGATCGGCGACGTAACCCCACATCGTCACGTGTTTCTGGCCGATGGTGTGCATCTTGGCCGCGGTGAACACCGACATCGGGTTTTCCTGGCCGTCGACCGCGCCACTGGCCAAAGCGGGCTGCGCATCGGCCCAACTCATCTGGGTCGGGTTCGCCCCCAGCGCGGTGAAGATGTCCGAGAACAGCGGCGAGCCAACCACACGCAGCTTCAGGCCCTTGAGGTCCTCAGGCTTGCGGATCGGTCCCTTGGAATTGGTGACTTCGCGATAGCCGTTCTCGCCCCAGGCCAAAGGCACAACACCCGCCTTGTCCAGGATGCCAAAGATCTGCTTGCCTACGTCGCCCTGGGTCAACGCGTCGATGGCGGCATAGTCCGGCATCAGGAACGGCATCGAGAACAGGTTCAGCTCCTTGACCTGCGGCGACCAGTTGATCGTCGAGCCGATGGCCATATCGATCACGCCCTGGCGAATGGCGGTGAACTCGCGCGTCTGGTCTCCCTGCACCAACGACACGCCGGGATACAGCTTGATGTTGATGCGGCCGTTGGTGCGCTCCTTGACCATATTGGCCCAGATCTCGCCACCCTTGCCCCACGGGAAGGCCGTGCCCACCACCAGTGACATCTTGTATTCGGATTTGTAGTTCTGCGCCGACGAGATGGCCGTGAAGGCCAACGCAGTCGCGGCCACCGCGAACTTGAACAGAGTACGAACTTTCATCACTTTTATCTCCTTGTAAAGAACGAAAAATCAATAGCCCAGCCTGCGGGGAAGCCACAGGGCGAGCTCCGGAAACATGATCACCAGCAATGTCACGCACATGAGCGCGGCCAGCAACCAGACCACCCAGCGTACGGTCTCTTCCATGCGTACGCCGGCGATTCGACACGACACCATCAGGTTGACGGCGATCGGTGGCGTGAACTGACCCATCGCCACCGTCATTGTCAACAACACGCCGAACCAGACCAGGTCCCACTGAAAGTGGCTGGCGATTGGCAGCAACAGCGGAATGAAGATCAGGAAGATCGACACGCCGTCAAGGAACATGCCCACGAAGATCAGCAGCAGCATCAGCAGCGCCATCACGCCGAACTCACCCAGGCCAGACTGAACTATGGCGCGGGTCAGCGGATCGATGACGCTCAGCGTCGACAACGAGTAGGCGAAGATGCCGGCCAGCGCCACCACCAACAGGATGATGGCCGACAACTCACCCGACTCACGCAGTATGACGAACAGGTCGCGCACCTTGATCGTACGGTACACGATCATGCCGACGAACAGGCCGTAGAACACCGCGACCACGGCCGCCTCGGTCGGCGTGAACCAGCCGGCCCGCATGCCGCCCAGGATCAAAACCGGTGCGGCCAGCGCCCATGACGCCTCGCGCAGGCTGGACCAGAACGGCGGACGGCCCATGCCGATTTCTTCGTGTCCCATGCCATGGCGCCGGGCCAGCCAGACTGCCGGCACCATCAGCGCCAGGCCGACCAGGATGCCGGGCACCATGCCCGCGGCGAACATGGCCGGCACCGAGGCACCGGGCACCATGACCGAATAGACGATGAAAGCAATCGAGGGCGGAATCAGGATGTCGATCGAGGCCGCCGCACCGATGACACTGGCCGAAAACGCCTTCGGATATCCGGCGCGCGTCATGGCCACAATCATGACGCCGCCAACCGCGGCTGCGGTCGCCGGGCCGGAGCCCGAGATGCCGCCCAGGAACATCGCCACCCCGATCGCGACCAGCGGCAACATGCCCGGGCCGCGGCCAACGAGAGCCACGGCAAAGTTCACCAGCCGCAGCGCAACACCCGAACGCTCGAAGATCGAGCCGACCAGCACGAACATCGGGATCGCCAGCAGCGGGTACTTGCCCAGGCCGGCAAAGAAGTTCTGCGGCACGGCCATCAGCCCGAACCACTGCGTCTCGGGGTTGGCCAAGGCGATCGCAGCCGAGCCGGCCAGCCCCATGGCGACACCGATCGGCACGCCGATTATCATCATCACGATGAACACCAGAAACAGGAAGGTCGCGATCATGCGCGCCGCCCCCGGCGGATGAACAGTCCGAGCGCGCGCCCTGCAATGGCCACCGACATGACCGGCAACCAGATCGAATACCACCAGGCCGGCACACCGATGCCTGGCGAAGTCTCGCCGTAACGAATGTCGTCATAGACCATGCGCGAACTGAGCACGGCCATCAGCACGAACAGCACGAACACCATCAATGAACCGAAACGTGCCAGCGCGCGCTGGCGGGAGCGCGAGCCGTTGTCGGCGACATACTCGATCCGGATCTGCCGGTTGCGCGCGACCGACGCCGAACCAGCCACCAGGGCCAGCACGATCATCAGGAACACCGACAACTCCTCGGTCCAGGCGAACGACTGATTGGTGAAATATCGCACCAGTACATTGGCAAAGGTGATCGAGGCCAGCAGACCCATCACGACAACAGTCAGCCAGTCCTCGATCTTGAGAGGAACGGCCGTCTTCTCGTCGTGCACAGCGGCATCTTCGGAAACGGACATCACGGGGGACGAGGAGTCGGTCATGTCGAGCGTAACGGGTTGGTTTTCTGCACGCTGATCGCCGGCAACCTCATGCCAGGAATGCGCGCGCGGCGGAGACCACCGCATCGACATCGACGCGTGACTGTGCCTCCAGCACCGGCGCGTAACCGACCGGAATACGCGGCGCACCGAGCCGGCGTACTTTGCAGCCGATGTGCTCGGCCGCGGTCGCAGCAATTTCAGCGCCAAAACCCGCGGCCTGAATCGCCTCGTGCACGACCAACAGGTGGCCGGTGCGAGCACAGGACTGCAACACCGCGTCCCGGTCCCAGGGCCAGATGCTGCGCAAGTCGATCAGATCGACCGAGATACCTTGCTCCGCCAGCTGGTCACAGGCCTGGGCGCACAGCTGGACCTGCCGGCTCCAGCTGACCATGGTCAGGCGAACTCCGCTGCGCACGGTCCGCGCCTGGCCCAGTACCGCCATCTGGTTCTCGTCGACCTCGCCGGTCTGGCCCCACAGGGTCTTGTGCTCCATGTAGACCACCGGATCGCCGCAGGCCAGCGCGGCGCGCAGCAGACTGTAGTTGTCCTGTGGCGTACCGGGACAGACCACCACCACGCCAGGCAGGTGCGCGAACCAGCTCTCGAACGATTGCGAATGTTGCGCTGCCGACGAGTCCCAGATGCCGATCGGCATGCGCACCACCATCGGCACCCGCCCCTGGCCACCAAACATGTAGCGGTTCTTGGCCGCCTGGTTGACCAGCTCGTCCATGCCGCACAACGCGAAATCGGCCACCCGCATTTCGACTACCGGCCGCAGCCCGGCCAGCGCCATGCCTACGCCGGCCCCCAGGATGGCAGCCTCGCTGATCGGAGTGTCGATCACGCGCTCGCAGCCAAACTGCTGTTGCAAGCCCTTGTACTGCGCGAAGATGCCGCCCCGGCCCACGTCTTCGCCCAGCACGACGATGCAGGGATCGGCCTGCATCTCGCGCGCCAGTGCGCGCACCGCGGCTTCGGCGTAGGTCATCAGCGCCATTGCCCGGCTCCCGTGTCCTGAATGTCCGTGAAGGCCTGCGCAGCGTCGGGCCAGGGTGCCGCGTCGGCCTGGGCCAGCGCCAGATCGACCTCGGCCCGCGCAGCCTGTTCGATCGTATCGAGCGTCTCGGCCACGGCGCCGCCCAGCGCGAGGTACCGCTGGCGCGCGCGCGCGATCGGGTCGGTCTTGAGCGCAGCCGCCAGTTCGTCCGGGTCGCGGTAGGCGGCCAGATCGACCGACACATGACCCTTGACCCGGTAGGTGATCGCATGCAGCAGGCGCGGGCCGGCGCCGCTGCGCACCTCCTGTACCAGTTGCTGCGCCGCGCCATGCACCGCCAGGATGTCATTGCCGTCGACCTTCTGGCCCGGGATGTCCAGACTCTGGGCACGCGCCGACGCGCCGGCACCGGCGATCATCGGGGCGCTGGCCGTGGTGGCGCTCCAGCGGTTGTCCTCGCAAACAAACAGGATCGGTAAACCGTAGACCCGGGCCCAGTTCAGCGCCTCGAGGAACGGCCCGCGGTTGATGCCGCCGTCACCGAAGAAACACACGGTGATCGCGTCGCGCTGCTGGATCTTCTGCGCATGCGCGGCGCCCACCGCGATCGGCAACCCGGCCGCAACCACGCCATTGGCGCCCAGCATACCGACCGAGAAGTCGGCGATATGCATCGAGCCGCCCTTGCCGCCATTGAAGCCGGTCGCCTTGCCGAACAGCTCCGCCATCATCCGACCCATGTCGGCGCCCTTGGCCAGCGTGTGACCATGGCCGCGGTGGGTGGAGGTCAGATAGTCGTCGCGCCGCAGATGGGCGCAAACACCAGCAGGAACGGCCTCCTGGCCAGTCGACAGGTGCAACGGACCGCGCACCTTCGCTTGTCCCTGGGCCGCCTGGCCATAGACGCTGACGCCGCCCTGGCTGGCGACCTCAGCCGCATTCTCGAATGCACGAATACGAACCATCGTGCGATACAAATCCGCAAGAACCTGTTTCGGGTCGCTCAAAATGTCTCCGGGTCAATCATGTTGGGCAGCCGGCATTGTATGCAGCGCGACACGGAGCCGGACGGATGCGATTCACGGACACTTGCAAATTCGTTCAGCCCGCCGCGAGGCACGGGGCACTATGATGATTGCGGCCCACACACACAGGAACCAGACTCGCCATGCTTGACGAAGCCACCATTGCCGAAACGGCGCCCGGGAGCAACCGCGCGCAACGCCAGGCCGAGGTCGTGCAGGCCTTGCGGGCAATATTGCCTGCGCATTGCCTGTTGTGGAACCCGGAAGATACGACGCCATACGAATGCGATGGCCTGACCGCCTACCGCCAGCGACCGCTGGTCGTCGCATTGCCAGAGACCGAACAGCAGGTCCAGGCGGTGCTCGCCACCTGCCACCGCCTGGAGGTGCCGGTGGTCGCGCGCGGCGCCGGCACCGGCTTGTCGGGCGGCGCCATGCCGCATGCGTTGGGCGTGACGCTGAGCCTGGCCAAGTTCACCAAGATCCTCAAGCTCGATGCGGCCAGCCGTACCGCCGTGGTGCAGAGCGGCGTACGCAACCTGGCCATCAGTGAGGCGGCAGCGCCGCTGGGTCTGTATTACGCCCCCGACCCGTCGAGCCAGATCGCCTGCACCATTGGTGGCAACGTGGCAGAGAACTCGGGCGGCGTGCATTGCCTCAAGTACGGCCTGACGCTGCACAACGTGCTCAAGGGACGTGGCTTCGCCGTCACTGGCGAGCCGGTCGAATTCGGTTCGGATTCGCTCGACACCAGCGGCTACGACCTGCTGTCGATCGTGATCGGCTCCGAGGGCATGCTGGCAGTCACCACCGAGGTCACTGTCAAACTCGTGCCCAAGCCGCAGCTGGCGCGCTGCATCATGGCCAGCTTCGACGACATCCGCAAGGCCGGTGACGCGGTCGCGGCGGTGATTGCCGCGGGCATCATACCGGCGGGGCTGGAAATGATGGACAAGCCGATGACGGCGGCCGTCGAGGACTTCGTGCATGCCGGCTACGACCTGGACGCCGAGGCTATCCTGCTGTGCGAAAGCGACGGCACACCGGAGGAAGTCGAAGAGGAGATCGGCCGCATGCGCGATGTACTGACCCGCAACGGTGCATCGAGAATCGCGGTCAGCCGCGATGAAGCCGAGCGGCTGCGGTTCTGGAGCGGGCGCAAGAACGCGTTTCCGGCCAGCGGGCGCATCAGCCCGGACTACATGTGCATGGACTCCACGATTCCACGCAAACGCCTGGCCGATATCCTGCTGGCGATCCAGGTGATGGAGAAGAAATACCGGTTGCGCTGCGCCAACGTATTCCACGCCGGAGACGGCAACCTGCATCCGCTGATCCTGTTCGACGCCAATGACGCCGACCAGCTGCGCCGCTGCGAGCTGTTCGGAGCCGAGATCCTGGAGACCAGCGTGGCCATGGGCGGCACCGTGACCGGCGAGCACGGGGTGGGCGTCGAAAAGCTCAATTCGATGTGTGTGCAATTCAGCGCCGAGGAAAATGCACAGATGTTTGCGGTCAAGGCTGCATTTGACCCCCAAGGCCTGCTCAATCCAGGCAAGGTGATCCCGACTTTGCAGCGCTGCGCCGAGTACGGGCGCGAGTTGGTGCGAGGCAACACGCCGTAGAACCCGGCGTTCGCGAACCTGCCGCGGTTCTGAGGCCCGACCAACCGCGCCGCGCCAGCATGCGCCACTGTCCTACACACTAAGGGAGCTGCCGCCGATAGGCGTGCAACGCGGTCTGCGCGACCATCACCGAATCAGAGACTTTTCGGACAAGCGCATGGCTGCATCAACACCCTTCTGGCCTGAATTCCTGCGCACTGTTGCGCCATGGATGGTTGCCACGGCAGCAACACTGGCTGCCTTCCTGATCCTGTCGATGTTCATCGATACGCTGCACTTTTCCATGCAGCGTGGCGACGCGCTGCGCGCAGCGCTGGCCGCCACGGTCACGACCGGACCCATCAATGACTCCCGAATAGCATCGGCGATTCGCTGAAGCGGCGCACCCATCGGCTTGTCGTACTGAACGGGCTTGACCCGCACCCAAAGGAAACATCACCATGAATGCCACCAAACTCGCTGGAATCGTCCTGATCGTCGCCGGATGCCTGGGGCTCGTTTACGGCGGTTTCAGTTATACCCGTGAGACGACCGGTGTGCAGCTGGGCCCCATCGCATTGAAAGTGGAGGAAAAGCAGTCGGTCAACGTGCCGCTGATCGTCAGCGGCGGTGCCGTGGTGCTGGGCATCTTTCTGCTCGCGTTCAAGCGCACATAAGGCATTACCCACTCGGCTGCGCCGCAAACAACTACGGCGCAGACGTTGCAAAACGTCTGCGCCGCAAGGCGACCAATGTCGATAGAGGCTTACTTCTTCTTCGTGACCTCGTGACCAATTACGCCACCGACGGCGGCACCTGCACCGGTACACGCAATGCCGCCGCACAACACGTTGCCAACCACCCCACCCACGACCGCTCCCGTTGCGGTTCCTTTCTCCTGTGCCGTCATGCCGGCGCAGCCAGCCAGGGCGAACACAGCAGCCAAAGCCAGTGCCGGCATCGTCATCGTTCGTTTGTCAAGGTATTTCATGATGGTTTTCTTTCAGTACAAGTGCCGCAGGAGGGTTGACCAGCAAGCTACACGGCGGCGAAGTTCTGCAGACACGCACCTTCGCCGCCGTGCGCTGTCACGGCCGGATTGCGATTTCGTTTTTCACCATCTTCACGCCATTGACACCGCGCGCGATTCGCTCGGCTGCCATCTTCTCGGTGGCGTCCTTGGCGAAACCGGACAACATCACGGTGCCATTGAGTGTCTCGACCGAGATCGAAGTGCCCGCTACCTGCTTGTCCTCAAGCATGCGGCTTTTGACCAGGGTGGTGATACCGGCGTCGTCAACATATCCGCCAACGGTCTGCTGGCCGCGCGAGACCGTGCATCCAGCGGCTGTCATCAAGACGGCAGCTGCGAAAACGGCTGCCAAAGTGGTTCGAATGGTCATAAGTTTCTCCAGGGGTGTGTGGCAGGCACACGACGCGCCTTATCCATGACTTCACTGTAGGTTGTGTCGGTCGAGGGCGGCATCGGCGCGCATCGCCCGGCGACGTAGGACGACGCCGCATGATGGCGCAGGGCAACATCGCTGGCCAGCATGAAAGCCGCATCTGATTTAGCATGAAAAACCGTCACGGGAGATGCGACCATGAAAACCACCCGTACCGAAACCGACAGTTTCGGCGCCATCGAAGTGCCGGCTGACGCCTTGTGGGGCGCACAGACCGCCCGCAGCCAGCAGTTCTTTGCGATCGGCGAGCAACCCATGCCGCTGGCGCAAGTCCACGCTCTGGCCTGGATCAAATGGGCGGCGGCACGGGTCAACCATGAGCTGCAACGCCTGGCGCCGGAGCGCGCGCAGGCGATCGCTCAAGCCGCGCGCGCAGTGGCGCTTGGTGAACACGACAACGCCTTCCCTTTGTCCGTGTGGCAAACCGGATCGGGCACGCAGAGCAACATGAACGTGAACGAGGTCGTGGCCCGTCTGGCGACCCGGCAGCTGCGTGCGGTGAACGCGACCTGCGCTGCCATCCATCCCAACGACGAGGTCAACCTGGGGCAGTCGTCGAACGACGTGTTTCCCAGCGCAATGCATATTGCCGTGGCGCAGAAGGCAACCAGCGCCTTGTTGCCCGCCTTGAAGACCCTGCATGATGCGCTGGCAGACAAGGCCGCTGCATGGCACGACATCATCAAGATAGCGCGCACTCATCTGCAGGATGCGACGCCGGTGCGGCTCGGGCAGGAGTTCGGCGGCTACGCGGCCCAGCTGCAATTGTGCGAACACCAGATCCGGCAGACATTGCCGGCGCTGTATGCACTGGCGATCGGCGGCACTGCCGTGGGCACCGGCCTGAACACCCATGCACAGTTCGGCGCGCGGGTGGCCGTACAACTGGCTGGCGAGTTGCAGCTACCGCTGGTACAAGCGGACAACCTGTTCGCCGCCATGGCTGGCCATGAGGCCCTGGTCGCCTTCCATGGCGCGCTGCGGATGCTGGCCGTCGCGCTGACCAAGATCGGCAACGATATCCGGCTGATGGGCAGTGGACCGCGCGCCGGCCTGGGGGAATTGCAACTGCCCGAGAACGAGCCCGGCAGCTCGATCATGCCGGGCAAGGTGAACCCGAC
>JBBRVD010000111.1:0-12940 GCA_038247175.1 Burkholderiales bacterium
AGTGGCAGGAGTGGCAGGAGTGGCAGGAGTGGCAGGAGTGGCAGGTCCGCGCGACGGCGAGGAAATGGGGTCGGATCCCGATTCAGTACAACAACCTGTCCGAAGCGCGCGGGTCAGTACGACATCGGGCTCCGACCCCATTTCCGGAATCATCCGGAGCGCAAGAGCGTCAGCGCCAGCGGTCGGCATGCCGCAGCAGCGGCAGAAATTGGAATCTGACCCCGATTCAATGGCGGTCGGCATGCCGCAGCAGCGGGAGAAATTGGAATCTGACCCCGATTCAATGCAGCCCGCCGTCCGCCTGGGCCTGCGCATGGTCTCGGGGCTGGGCGCGGCCGCCGCCGAGCGTATCGTCGAGGCCCGCAGCGATGCGCCTTTCACCACGACGCAAGACCTTGCCCTGCGCGCTGGCCTCGATCAGGGCGACCTCAAGGCGTTGGCCAGTGCCGACGCCTTGCGTGCCTTGTCAGGGCATCGGCGCCAGCAGGTCTGGGACGCATCGGCGCTCAAGCCGGCGCCACCGCTGCTCAAGGCGGCTCCGGTGGACGAAGACTGGCTCGAACTGCCACCCGCCGCCGAAGGCGAGGAGGTGGTGTTCGACTACGCGTCAACGGGCCTGTCCCTGCGCCGCCATCCGGTATCGCTGCTACGTGACCAACTGGCAACAATGAACCTGCGTACCGCCGCGCAACTGCGTGACCTGCCCAACGGCCGTCTGGTGCGCGCCTGCGGCCTGGTCGTGATGCGCCAGCAGCCGAGCACCGCCAAGGGCGTGGTGTTCGTCACGCTCGAGGACGAGACCGGCAGTGTCAACGTCATCGTTTGGAAAAGCCTGCGTGAACAGCAGCGCAACGAGCTGCTGTATTCCCGTTTGCTGGCGGTCTACGGCGTCTGGCAACGGGATGCCGAGACCGGTGGCGAGGTGCGCCACCTGATTGCCAAGCGGCTGAAAGACCTGACGCCGCTGCTGGGCGGCTTGTCGACGCGCAGCCGGGAATTTCATTGATCCTGCAAACGGCAGCGGGGTGCGATCGGGTGCATAGCGCTCTCACCCAACAGGCGACGGGCTTCGTGGCCACAATCGTCAGGTTCCATCCGCGTCTCCAGCGGAAATCGAGCGGTCAACTGCCGTTTGTAGGTTGATCCTGCCGATCCGCGCCAGACGGTGCCTGGCGCGGACCGCATGGCGCGCTCAGGACTTGCTCTGTTGCGCATCCTTCTTCGCGCTCAGACAGGTTTTCATGAAATCCTTGCGCTCGTCGCCCTTCTTGCCGACGGCATCCTTGTTGCACATGGCCATCTTGTTCTGTTGCGGAGACTTGGCCTTTTCCTCGGCATGGGCGGCAAACCCGAACATGAGCGCGGTACCGATCGTCAATACGGAAAGCAGTTTTTGCATGATGACTCCCTTGAAATGTGGACGGACCCAGGCGCTCTTTCGTGAGCTCCCGCACCAGCCACACAAGTCGGCTCGCCTGAAGCGCGGGTGAGGGCATCGTATGGCCTCGCTGCCGTGGGGTCATCCCACCAAGCGATGACGAAACATCCGGGGTCGAATCGCGCCGGCACTGCCTCTTCGTCCATCCGATACGGCTCGACGCTCGACTGGATCGTGCGCATCGTCACGCGCATCGGCGAAGGTGCAGCTCCATGGGCGACCGCGTGCGCCGGCGGCGCCTCACTCGAGCGCCTCGACGATGCCGTGCTCGCATCGCTCATGGCGAAAGTCACGAATGCCGGCTTGTGGCGCCCGGTGCTGCGCCTCCCATTGGTGGCCAGCAGTGTCGACGGTCATGTCGCGCAGGGTGAGTCGCGCCTGATGGAGTTGCTGCGCGGGCTGTGGCCTGAGAGCGCCCCCAGCCCTGGCTTCGCCAGGCCCCGCAGGTGCGAGGAAACTTGGGGCGGCCCGGCGTTTCCTGGTGAGTCCCGTGGCGGCCGTCAACCGTGTTGGCGTTGCACCAGTTTAGGCAACTCGTCCGCGACCGCGGCGTCGATGATGTTGCGTACCAGCGGGTGGTGTTCGCCCCGGCGCGAATGGATGGCGTGGATCTCCTCACAAACACCTTGGCTGCGGCCCAGCGGCCGCAAGCCGCTGATCAGTCGCACATCGGATGCCCCAAGGGCGCATACCGGGAACACGCCCATGCCCTTGGCCGCGAATATACCGAGCAACGCGCTGTCCTCGAACTCGCCAACCGTGTGGGGGCGAACCCCCACCGAGTCGAACCAGCGATCGAGCTTGGGCCGCAATGCGGAATGCGACGTGGGCAGCAATACCGGTAGCTGCTCCAGGCAGTGTGGAAAGCGCTCGACCGCCGCTTTGCGTACCAGTGTCGAGGGTCCGTACCAATCGATCGGTGACTCCAGTATGCGCACGCTGCTCAGACGCAGGTTGGGATTGCGGGGCGCGGGTTGTCCGGCCAGCACCAGGTCGAGGTGATGCAGTGACAGTTCGGACAGCAACTGTTCAAACTCGCCTTCATGACACAACAGCCGCAGCGAGGGAGTCGTCAGGATCGGCTCCAGCAAGGCGTGCGCCGCCAACTTGGACAGGCCGTCGGACAAGCCGACCGCGAGCCGGGCGACCGGACCCGTGGCGGCTTGCCGCACCTCCTCGGGTATCACCTGCCCAATGGTGAAGATCTCCTCGGCCCTGGCGAACGCCACAGCCCCCGCCTCGGTGAGCGTGACGCCCCGCCCGGACGGTTTGAGCAATTGATAACCCAGGCTCTTTTCAAGTTCGCGCACCTGGGCGCTGACGGTCTGCACCGCCATGCTCAGGCGTTCAGCCGCACGTGCAAAACCACCTTCCTTCGTCACGACCCAGAAATAATGCAGATGGCGGTAATTGAGCATGAACGGCTTCCCGGCAAGATATGCCTGCGCCATCCACCGGTGTGGAGTGCGCACGCCAAGGGCTTGTTACATTGTCCCGTTCAAGGTAGCGACGGCTCGTCTGCCAGTGGGATTACCCCGACCCGTGCCCGTGTTTTGCGGCTGGCACCTTATGGCGCCTGTGCCCGGTGGTGAGCGGGTCTCAGCGCACGTTCATCCACTTGAACAGCATGAAGCCGTCTGCACGCTGGTAGGCGTCGATGGTCTTCTTCATGCCCCAGGACAGGGTCTGCTGGTGCAGCGGAATATGGCCGATGTCGTCGGCATGCAGCTGCAGTGCCTCCTTGATCATCGCGTTGCGTTTGGCCTGGTCGAGTTCGGACTGGATCTTCGTGGTCAGTTCGTCAAGTTTCGGGTTGCTATAGGCACCGAAATTCCAGCTGCCCTGGTTGCCGGTCGGAGTTGCCAGCACGGTGAACAGCAGATTGTGCGCGTCATATCCGGCGGGTGACCATCCGAGCATGAAGAAACCCATCTCGCGCTTGAGGCCCTTGGGGAAATACGTGGTCTTGGATTCAGCCTGTAGCTTGATCCGGATACCGGCCTTGGCCAGGTTGGCTGCAACCGCCTGGCAGATCTCCGAATCGTTTACATATCGGTCGTTCGGGCAGTTCATGCCGACTTCAAAACCGTTCGGGTAACCCGCATCGGCCAGCAGCTTCTTCGACGCTGCCAGGTCGAACGGCAAACGCGATTCCATGTCGAGCGTGTAACCCTGAATGCCCGGCGCGATCATGGCGCCAGTGGGCTTGGAGGCGCTGCGCATGATCTGCGTCTTGATGGTCTGGATGTCGATCGCCTGGTAGAAGGCCTGGCGCACGCGTTTGTCCTTGAACGGGTTCTTGTCGGTCACGCTCGACAGCGGCAACACGTCGCGTTTGTGGTCGAACCCGAGAAAGATCACGCGCAGCTCCGGGTTCTCCACCACCTGCAGCCGGGGTGAGCTGTTGACACGTGGAATGTCCTGCAGCGGAACCGGATCGATGACGTCGACTTCGCCCGACAACAACGCGGCCACCCGGGTCGCGCTGTTCTCGATCGGCAGGAACACCACTTCGTCGAGGTTGGTTTCGAACGTGTTCCACCAGGTCGGCGAACGCTGCAGCACGGTTTTCTGGCTGGGCTGGCGTTCGCGTACCCGAAACGGACCGGTGCCGTTGGCGCGAAATGAAGCGGCGTTCTCGATGCCCTTGCGCCGGTCAACCGGGCGAGAGGCCTGGTTGTTCTCGGCCCACTGGCGGTTCATGATCAACACATTGGTCAGCAACTCGGGCAGGATCGGGTTCGGCGCCGAGGTCTCGAGTTCGACGACGAAGTCCGACACCTTGCGAATGGCCTTGACAGAGGCAAGTTGAGACTTGATGTCCGAGCCTTCGCCGCGCGCGCGCTCCAGCGAGAACACCACGTCGTCGGCCGAGAATGGAGCGCCATCGTGGAACTTGACATTGCGCCGCAGTTCGAAGCGCCAGGTGTTGGCTCCGGTGGCTTTCCATGCAGTGGCCAATGACGGTGTCAGCTTGAGGTCCTTGGCGCGTGTGACCAGCGCCTCGAACACGTTGTTCAGGAAGGACAGCTGCACCGCCTCGTTGAACGAATGCGGGTCGAGCGACAAAACGTCGCCCTGGTTGGCGACGCGCACCGATGCGCCGAGGGCCGGAGCTGCCGAAAGACCGAGGGCAAGGCCTGCGACTAGCAGGGTGGCGGTGTTTTTCCAGGTGTGTAGATACATGGGAAGCCTGTGTGTGGGTCCATCATGCTATCAGCCGGAGGTCTCGCGTCTGGCAGGCAAGGGTTTGCAAGGGCACTGGCCGTGCGAGTGTCCAGCTTCAACCGGCGACGGTGGCCTCTGGCAGACCGCGCATACCCGGCAGCTTCAGCGCAAACACCGAGCCCGACGGTGGCGCGGCCGCCACTGCGCCCGCGACCGATGGGCGCGCCGCTCACGGAGCTGGATACCGCGCGCGGTATCCAGGTCGTCCAGATCGACATGGTTGCGCATGCACTGCTGGCTGGCATCGATCATGGGTTGGTAATCCCAGCCAGCGCGCTTGCCGTGTCGCAGGGACGCATGGACCAGCCGGCGCCGACGCTGACTGTCCAGCACCCGGGCGTTGAGCGTGGGCAGCGAGGGCAACAGCAGGTCCGGGTCCAGCGGCGCATGGATGAACTTGTAACGGCTGGGGTGGGTCTTGGGCATGGTCGCGCAGGTCCTGGCTTGTTACAGGTGGGGATGACAGTCTCATCATCAGCGCAAACAGAGCCGCGGTAAAGCGAGAGTGGGTTATGTCGCTGATAAGCTCCGCTTATGCCAAAACCATCGCCTTCGCCGGACCTGCTGCCGATGCTCGTAGCCTGCGGGCATTACCTGAGCTTCACCGCCGCAGCGGCAAAACCGGGCATGACCCCGCCTGCGGTGAGCCGGCATGTCCAGCCGCTGGACCAGGCTCTGGCGGTCTGGGGCACCGCGCTGGACGGCAAGGGCGTGGCGATCGGCTGGCATCACCAGATGTTGACGCAGCGAAAGCGCCGCCCGGTGGTCTGCCGAGAGTTCGCGCAATGGCTGCAAACGGCGCTTCTGGGTGACCAGGGGCCGACTGTGGACTGCGTCCATGGCTGACGCGCCCGCCGCCGACGAACGGGTCCTCGCGGTGTTGCGCGCCAGTGGGGTATTTGGCAGCCTGGATGAGTCGGTGTTGCAGGACCTGGGTCGCTTCCTGCACCTGCAGACGATTCCCGGCGGCAACATCGTCTATCGTGAAGGCGACCCGGCCAACACCATGTTTTTCCTGATCAGCGGGCGGCTGCGGGTGTCGCGCCGTGACCGGCAGGGCGTGTTGCTGCTGTACAACGAGATCCGGCCAGGTGAGAGCGTCGGCGAAGCCGGCCTGATCTTGCAGCAGCCGCGCGCCGCCGATATCACGGCCTTGCGCGACTCGGTGGTCGCCATGCTCAGCCGCGCCGATTTCGAACGCCTGCTGTTGCTGCATCCGTTGGCGCTGAACCAGGTCTTTTCGCGCGCCATTTTCAACCATCTGCGCCATGCATCCCAGGTTGTCGAGCGTCGGCATGCGCAGATCTTCGTGGTCGTGCCGCTCGCGCCTGGAGCATTGGCGCACGAGGTGGCGCTGGGCCTGACCCGTGCATTTGGCGAGGTCGGGCGATCACTCCATGTGTCGCCCGACACAGAGCGCGCGGCTGATCCAGCCGCGGCCAGCGACCCGATCGGCAAGGACCGGTACGACGCGCTCGAGGAGCAATATGATTTCCTGGTCTACGAGGCTGACCTGCGTTCTCCGGCATGGACGAAGCGCGCGTTTCGCCAGGCCGATCAGGTCGTGCTGGTTGCCACGCCCGGCACCTCCGCGCAGTTGGGCGAATTGGAGCAGCAACTCGCGCGCGAGCCGGGTTTCGACATGAAGCGCAAGCACCTGGTGTTGTTGCATCCGGCCCAGGCAGACGTGCCTGCGGGCCTGGAGCACTGGCGCGCGCAGCGGGATGTCGAACGGGTGTACCCGGTTCGGTCCCGCCACGCGGCGGACTATGCCCGTCTGAGCCGCTTTCTCAACGGAAAGGCGGTGGGCCTGGTGCTCGGCGGCGGCGGCGCACGGGGATTCGCGCACCTCGGTGTGCTGCGCGCGCTCGAGCAGTCTGGTGTTGTGATCGACCTGATCGGAGGCAACAGCATGGGCGCCTTGCTCGGTGCGCAATATGCCTGTGGCTTGCCGCTCGACGAGATCCGCGAACGCACCGTGCGCTTCGCGCGCGGTGGCGAGCGCCCCACCATTCCGGTGATCTCGATCATGTCTGGCCGACGGGTCGAGCGTGACCTTCGGCGCATGTTCGGCGAACGAACCGTCGATCAGGTTTGGCGTCCGTTTTTTGCTGCTGCCTGCAATCTGAGCCGGGCCTGCACCGCGGTGCAGGACAGCGGGCCGCTGTGGCGGGCGGTACTGGCGAGCAACTCGCCGGTAGGCTTGTTCCCGCCGGTGTTGCACAACGGCGATCTGCTGGTCGACGGTGCGATCCTGGAGAATGTGCCGGTGGCCGCGATGCGCGCCCGCCTGGGCGCGCCGTTGGAAAAGCGCCGCGGCAATGGCACGGTGATCGCCATCGATGTCGACGTGCGCGACTACATGGGTGTGGATCCTGCGTTACCCCGGTTGTCGGTCCGCAGTACGATCCAGGGCTATTTTCGCCGTGGCGTTCCGTCGTCACCTGGCATCGGCGACATCCTGTACCGGGCCAGCCATATCGGCGGACTGCATCAGCGCGCACGTACCATCGCACAAGCCGATCACTATCTCGAACCGCCGGTGGCATCATTCCCGCTGATGGGTTATGGCCGGGCGGCCCAGATCGCCGAGGTCGGGTACCGGTATGCGATGCAAGAGATTGAACAATGGAACCGACCACGGACATCTCCCTGACTGCCGGTAGTCTGCCGCTGTCGCTGAGCCAGCTCGAAGTCTGGCGGGACCAGCGTGCATGGCCGGACAGCCCCCACCTGAACCTGGGCGGTGGCGCGTTCATCGTAGGGCCGCTGGCCATGCCGCGGTTCGAGGGCGCCCTGGCGCAACTTGTGGCAGGACACGCCGCGCTGCGGCTGGTGCTGCAGCGGGGCGGCACGCAGCGCCTGCTGCCGGTCTACCGGCCGGAGTTGACACTGATCGACATGACCGGCCAGCGCGATCCGCGCCAGGCGATGCGCGACTGGTGGCAACACTGGATGCGCCAGCCCATCGCGCTGCACGACGGCACGCCACCATGGCGCTTCGCTTTGCTGCGAGCGAACGACCAGCTGCACGGCCTGACCATCCAGTTTCACCACCTGATCATGGACGGCTGGGGCACGACCCAGGTCATGAAGCAATGGAGCGCGATCTACGACCGGATGGGTGCCGGCGACGACAGTGTCGTGCCCAGCGATGACAGCTACCTGTCGTTCATCTCCGAGTCGCATGCCTACCGTCAGTCGGACGCGTTTGCCCGTGACGCCGCGTTCTGGCGCGCCCAGCTGCCCCAGCTGCCCGAGCCGCTGCTGCAGCGCCGCCAGTCGCATGCCCGGGGTGGTACATTGCCCGACGCGCACCTGGTGGTCGAGTCCCTGTCCCGCGCCGACTACGACCGGCTCAAACGCCGGGCGGCAGGGCTGGGCATCACGCCGTTCAATTTTTTCCTGGCCGCGATCGCGCTGTATTTCGCGCGCGTCGGCGAGCGCGAGCAGGTCCTGGTCGGGGTGCCGACGCTCAATCGCGGCGGGCGGCGCTACCGGGACACCATGGGCATGTTCGTCGGTGTCATGGGCATCAACGTGACCGTGGCACCGGACATGACGGCGGCCGAACTGGTGGCGTCGGTCGGGGCGATCATGCGCTCGGCTTTGCGCCATCCTCGCTATCCGCTGAGCGAACTGGCGCGCGACCTGGAGGTGGTGCGCAGCGGCCGCGATGGCCTGTTCGACGTGTTATTGTCCTTCGAGCGCCAGGATTACCAGGTTGTGTTCGGCCAGGCTGAACTGGTCGACTCCCGCCAGCTGTTCTCCGGCAGCGCGCGGTATCCTCTGGGCATCACCGTGTGCGAGTTCGATGCGCGCCAGGACCTGGAACTGGTGCTCGAGGGCAGCGCCGCCTATTTCTCGCCGCAGGCCGTGGGCGCGCTGGCCTCCCGCCTCTGGCATGTCGTGCAGGCGCTGTGCGCAGATCCCGATCGCAGGATCGCCGACCTGCCGGTGCTGCCGGCCGAGGAGTTCCATCGCATCGTGCATGCGCGGCATGACGCCGTGGTCCGGCACCGGCAGCCGCGGACTTATATTGCGTCGTTCGAACACCAGGCGGCACAACAACCGGATGCGGTTTGTCTGGTCTGGGATGGCGGGCAGATGGACTACGGCACGGTGAACCGCCGGGCCAACCAGCTGGCCCATCGACTGGTCGGGCTGGGCGCGGGGCGGGACTGCATCGTCGCAGTTGCCATGCCACGCAGCCCGGACCTGGTATTGGCCATGCTGGCCATCGCCAAGTCGGGGGCCGCCTATCTGCCGCTGGACCCGGATGCGCCGCTGGCCCGGCTGTCGGTGGTGTTGCAGGACAGTGCAGCGGTGGCGTTGCTGGTACAGCAGCCGGATTGGGACCGCCTGGCACCGCTGCATGTGCACACCATTGCCGGTGGCTGGCAGCAGGGGTTGTCCGCATTGCCGCTGGACGATCCCCCCGCGACGGCGGCGCCCGACGACCTGGCCTACGTCTTGTTCACCTCGGGTTCGAGTGGCCGGCCCAAGGGCGTGATGATCGAGCATGCGGTGCTGGCGCGGCGGCTGCACTGGTTGTCGCGCAGCTACGGCGTCACGGCGCAGGATCGCACCGGTCAGGCGACGCAGGCCACGTTCGATCCGTCGCTGATCGAGTTGTGCCTGCCGCTGGTGCATGGTGCCAGCATTGCACTGGCACCGCCAGGCCGGCTGCTGCCGCAGTCGCTGGCGGACTTCGCGCTGCGCCACCGTGTCACGATCATGGCCTTCGTGCCCTCGACGCTCAGTGGATTCCTCGACGCGGCAGCCGGCCGGGACGGGCTCGCCTTGCGCGTGGCCTGTTGCGGTGGCGAAGTGCTGGCGCCCGAACTGGCGCGGCGTTTCCTGTCGCTCACCGGTGCGCGCCTGTTCAACGTCTACGGTCCCACCGAGGCCTGCATCTTCGCCACGGCCTGGGCCTGCCTGCCCGATGACGATGCCGTCGTGTTGCCGGTCGGGCTGCCGGTAGACGACACCACCATCCATGTACTCGACCGGCAACTTCGTCCGCTGCCCGACGGCGTGTCTGGCGAGGTGTACATCGGCGGGCACGGCCTGGCGCGTGGATACCTGAACCAGCCCGAACTGACTGCCGCCAGTTTCGTCGCCAACCCGTTTCGTACTGGCGAGCGACTGTACCGGACCGGGGACAAGGGCGCGCTCGACCACCTGGGCCGGCTGCACTTCCAGGGCCGCCTGGACCGGCAGGTCAAGTTGCGAGGTTACCGCATCGAACTCGGCGAGATCGAGGCAGCGCTGCTGGCGGTTGAGGGTGTGGCTCAGGCCGCTGCATGCAAGGTCGAAGTCGGTGCAAACGCGGCCATCCACGCCTGGGTCGCGCCTGCACGCGCAGACGACCACGAGCGGCTGCAACGTGCCTTGCGGGTGCGCCTGCCGGATTACATGGTGCCATCGGCAATCTGTTCGTTGCCGGTGTTGCCCACCAGTGGCAGCGGCAAGATCGACTACGCGGCTTTGCCGGATGCGGCGCCCGCTGCGCAGGCGCGTGTCATCGGACGGGGTCCGGCCAGTCCGCGCGAGGCCGAGCTGCTGGCGTTGTGGGAAACCGAACTCGGACGCAAGCCGCTGTCGGTGCAGGACAATTTTTTCGACGTCGGCGGGGATTCCTTGGCCGCGATCACGATCCTGGCCGGCGCGGAGCGGATCATGGGTCGCCGGATTCCGTTGTACCTGCTGACCGAGAATCCGACCGTCGAACGGCTTGCAGCCGCGATGGACCGGGAAGCGGTGCCGCCGGGCCTGCTGGTCCAGTTGGGGCCGGGCGTTGCGGCCAGCACCATCTATCTGGCTGCGTCCGGCCATGGCGACCTGCTGCGGTTCCGGGCCTTGGCCGATGCGCTGGGCAGTAATTGCGATTTGCGCATGTTGCAGCCGCCGTCGGACCCGACGGCGTTCCGGCGCATCAAGCAACTGGCGCAGATGTACGCCGATGGCATTCAGGCGCAGGGCCAGCTGCCGGGTTTCATCGCGGGCTTTTCGATCGGCGGTATTGCCGCGCTGGAGACAGCCCGATTGCTGGAGCAGCGTGGCATGCCGCCGCGCGGACTGATCCTGATCGATACGCTGTACCCAAAGGCGGTCTGGGGCGGCATGTTTTATTGGCGTTTGTTCACGGGCCTGGTGCGTTTTCTGCGCTTGCAGGAGCTCAGCATCAATGGTCGACGCCTGGGCGCCATGGTCAACGACGCCGGCCTGGTCGCGCAGGTCAAGTCCATGGGAGGGTATCGCGCTGGCGCCTTTGGCGGCCCGACCACGCTGATCAAGACCTCCGGCCTGCTGCGGTGGGAAAAGCCACTGTTCGGCTCCTGGAAGAAGCTCTTCGGTGAGCGCCTGAACGAGCGCCGGGTTGCCGGTCTGCACGGCTCCATCTTCGGCCCCGGACAGGTCAGGGACCTGGCAATGCTGCTCGTGGATATCACCCGGCGGTCGCCATGAGTCGCGGCTCGATGCCCGCAGCGCCTTTGCCTTCTTCCGTATTGCGACGGCGCGTGATGATGTTGGCCATTGCCCTTGTGGTCGTGCTGGGCCTGGCCATTGCATGGACGGCAACACCGCTGCGCCATTGGCTCGATGTGGACTGGGTGGTGTCGGAACTGCAGCGTTTCGGTCAGGCCTTCGGGCCAGTGGCGGCCACGTTGGGATTTGCACTGGCGATGACGCTGGCGGTTCCGCTGACCTTTTTGACACTGGTGGCGCTGGTCGCGTTCGGCCCCTGGGCCGGCTTCGGTTGCGCCATGGTCGGTGCCTTGCTGGGTGCGGCGGCCAGTTACGGCATCGGCGCCTTTCTCGGGCACGAGGTCCTGGTGCGGCTGGCGGGTTCGCGCATCAACCTGTTGAGCCAGCGCATGGCAACCCGCGGGCTGGTGGCCGTGATCCTGGTGCGCATGGTGCCGGTGGCACCGTTCGCGGTCATCAACATGGTCGCCGGCGCCAGCCACATCCGGCTGCGTGACCTGGTGCTCGGCACCGCAATCGGCATGACGCCCGGCATGCTGGCCATGATGGTGTTCGTGGACCAGATCACGGAGGCACTGCGAGCGCCGACACCGTTGACCTTCGCACTGCTCGGCGGTACCGTGTTGCTGATCGCCGTCGGCGCCTGGGGACTGCAACGCTGGCTGCGCAGCGTCGACCGGTAGGGCGTTTCCCGCCGGAACGCTGCGCGACCTGCAGACTTACAGCCCGGCCGCTGCCCGCAGCGCTTGCGCTTGGTCAGTCCGTTCCCAGGTGAAATTGGGTTCTTCGCGGCCGAAGTGGCCGTAGGCGGCGGTTTGCTGGTAGATCGGGCGCAGCAGGTCGAGCATCTGGATGATGCCCTTGGGACGCAGGTCGAAATGCGCGTGTACCAGCTTGGCGAGCTGTTCGTCGGAGATCACGCCCGTGCCTTCGGTATAGACGGTGATGTTCATCGGTCGCGCGACGCCGATCGCATAGGCAACCTGGATCTGGCACTGGCGCGCAAGGCCGGCGGCGACAATATTCTTGGCGACATAGCGGCAGGCGTAGGCAGCCGAGCGGTCGACCTTGCTCGGATCCTTGCCGCTGAACGCGCCGCCGCCGTGCGGGCAGGCGCCGCCGTAGGTATCGACGATGATCTTGCGGCCGGTCAGCCCGCAGTCACCCTGGGGTCCGCCGACGACGAAACGGCCGGTCGGGTTGATCAGGTATTCGGTTTCCTTCAGCCATTCACTTGGCAGCACAGGCTTGATGATCTCCTCGATGATGGCCTCGTTGAATGAGGCCTTCATCTTGGTCGCCGATTCGCTCTGGTCCGGGTGGTGCTGGGTCGACAACACGACGGTTGCGATGCTGTGCGGCTTGCCGTCGACATATCGCATCGTGACCTGGCTCTTGGCGTCCGGCCGTAGGAACGGCAGTCGGCCGTCCTTGCGCAACTGGGCCTGGCGCTCGACCAGGCGGTGTGCGTAGTAGATCGGAGCGGGCATCAGCTCCGGTGTTTCGTCGCAGGCATAGCCGAACATCAGGCCCTGGTCGCCGGCCCCGGTGTTCAGGTGATCGTCGGACGCATGGTCGACGCCCTGTGCGATATCGTTGCTCTGTTTGTCGTAGGCCACCAGCACGGCGCAGCCCCTGTAGTCGATACCGTAGTCGGTGTTGTCGTAGCCGATGCGCTTGAGCGTGTCGCGCGCGACCTGGATGTAGTCGACATGCGCGTTGGTCGTGATCTCGCCGGCCAGCACCACCAGACCGGTGTTGCACAGGGTTTCGGCAGCCACG
>JBBRVD010000112.1:0-12735 GCA_038247175.1 Burkholderiales bacterium
CACCGAAATGCAGCGGCGCAAAGCTGATGCTGTTGGGCGCGGCCAGGTTTTGGGCCGTGATGGTCAGGTTGACCTGGGCCGCCATGGCGGCGCCCGAGGTGGCGAGCACACCGGCCAGTGCGGCACGGCGAGCAAATCGAAACAAGGTTGAAGGCATGTGGGATCTCCCAAGGAAGGTGACAGAAACGTCGTTGCGAATCGGAATTCGCCGACCCGCAATATCGATGCTAGGCAGCAACGGTCCCGTAGTCATCACGGCAGCGTGACAATTGCGCGCCCGGGCAGCGGTGCACGCCGTGTCAGGCAGGTCGGAACAGATCCGTGTCTGACTTGCGCAATGCCGCAAGCCCATTGACGAGGACATGAGCACGGACCCCGCAACCCACCCCGCTTGCCCCGCCAAGAGCCTGGCAGAGCAACGCAGAGAACACGCGAGTCAGCCCTTCGAAACCGTCGCGTGCCCGCCAAACCCCTTGCGCATCAGCGACAGCAGCTTGTTGCCGGTATCGGCCTTGCCCTGGGAACCGAAACGCGCCATCAGCGCTGCGGCGATCACCGGCACCGGCGTGCCCTGGCGGATCGACTCGTCGACGGTCCAGCGGCCTTCGCCGGAGTCGGCAACCACCGGGGCCACTGCGTCCATCGCTGTGGGGTCCTGCAGCGCGGTGGTCGTGAGGTCGAGCAACCAGGAGCGAACCACACTGCCGTGGCGCCAGACTTCGGCCACGGCGCCCAGCTCGGGGGTGAGCTCCGGGCGGCCGGCCATCAAGGCAAATCCTTCGGCATAGGCCTGCATCATTCCGTACTCGATGCCGTTGTGGATCATCTTGGCGAAATGGCCGGCACCGCTCGGGCCGCAATGCAGCCAGCCCCGGTCGGGCGCCGGCGCCAGCGCCCGGAACAATGGCATGAGCGCGTCGATCGCCTGTTTTTCGCCGCCGGCCATCAGGCAATAACCCTCGGCCAGGCCCCAGACGCCGCCGGAGACGCCGCAGTCGACGAAATCGATGCCGCGTGCCTTCCAGTGCCGGGCCCGGGCCTGCGAGTCGAGGTAGTTGGCGTTGCCGCCATCGACCAACACGTCACCGGGCTGCAGCAGCGATTCGAGCGCGCTCAGGGTCTGCTCGGTGATGGCGCCGGCCGGCAACATCAGCCACACCAGGCGTCGGCCAGCCTGTGCCGCCATGCTGGCGCCAAGGTCGGCATGCAACACCACGCCGGCTTCGCCGGACAAGGCCGCTCGCGCCTCGGGCGACGGATCGAAGCCGTGCACGGTGATGCCTGCGCGCGCCAGGCGCCGCGCCATGTTGGCGCCCATGCGGCCCAGGCCGATGATGGTGGGGTAGGGGGGTATGTCAGTCGTGGGTGTGGTCATGGTCTTGTCTGCGTGGGTGGTGCGTGGAGGAAGAGCCGGGTCGGTGCGCCTTGCGCGGCTGCGCGTCATGCAGGGGCCCCGGTCGTTGTGGCCGGATCGCCAGCATGAACAGCAGCGAGCCGCAACCTGCCGTCAGCGCCAGCACGGTGAAGCCGGCGCGATAGTTCCCGGTCAGGTCGGCCAGCACGCCGGCCACCATCGGGCCGGCAATCTGGCCCAGTGCGATGATGACCGACGACAGGCCCAGGATCATGCCGATCGCATTGCGTCCGAAGTAGTCGGCCCGGATCGACTGCATCAGCGGCCCGCGCAGGCCCCAGGCCACACCGTGCAGCACCGCGAACGCGGCAACCTGCGCCGCGTGTGTGGCGTAGGTCAGCAGCAGCAATCCGGACATATGGCCGAGCATGCAGCAGGCCGCCAGCTTGCGCTTCTCGAAGCGGTCGCCGATGGTGGCACTGAGCAACACGCCGCCGACCTGGCCGAAGGTCAGGATCATGATGAAGAACGCGGCCTGGGTCACCGAATAGCCCAGGCCTTCCTTCATATGCGTGATCGCATGCACGTTGACCGAGGTCACCACCAGCAACGCGAACGCATGCCCCACCGCCAACAGCCAGAAGGCACGGGTGCGCAAGGCCTGGCGCACGGTGAACTCCGCCTGGCTGGTTTGCCCGCCGCTGACGGCGCCAAGGATCTGCCCCGGCGCCTCGGGCAGGCCGTCGACGGTGTCGCCCTGGTCCTTCGGTCGCCAGCGGATCACGCGCGACAGCGGCAGTCCCAGCACGATGATGATGATGCCGGAGCCGAATGCGGTGGCGCGCCATCCGTAGGTCGCCATGCACCATGCCACGGCCGGCACCATCGCGCCGCCCAGCGCCAGGCCCATGCTCATGACCGACAGGGCGCGTGCTCGGTAGCGCTCGAACCATTGGATCAAGGCCACGGTGAGCGGAAAATATCCGCCCAGGCTGATCCCGATGGCCATCAGTACCGCGCTGACATAGAACCCGGCCAGCGACTCGATCTGGCTCAGCAGCAGAAATCCGCAGCCGAGCACCAGCATGCCGACCTGCACCATGGCGCGCGGCCCGAACCGGTCCAGCAACCAGCCCAGCGCCGGGCCCATGATGGCGCTTTCGACCGACTGCAGCGCTGCGGCACCGGACAGCGCGGTCTTGCTCCAGCCGCGTTGGTCGGCCAGCACCGCCACATAGGCGCCGAACGACTGCACCAGCAGTGCCGCCTGCAAGAATTGCAACAGGCCGGCGGCGCCGGCGATGCGCCAGCCGTAGTAGATCTTCACGCCACAAGCACGGCGGCCTTCAGTGGGCGCCAGACGCGAGGCGGCCGTTGAGCGGATAGGCCGGGTCGGTGTAGCCGGGGGTGGATGGATGGCCTTGCGGCACCAGCGAGTCGACCAGGGCTTCGTCGCGCGCGTCGAGCTGGAAATCGACCGCAGGCAGGTAGTCCTGCCACTGCGCCAGTGTGCGCGGCCCTGCAATGACCGAACTCAGGATGCGATTCGCCAGCACCCAGGCCGTGGCGAACTGGGCCAGCGTGACGCCGCGCGCCTGCGCGTGCTGGGCCAGCGTCTGCGCGATCACCAGCGACTCCTGACGCAACTCGGTCTCCACCATGCGCTTGTCGGCGCGGCCGGCCCGGGTGGTGGGATCGGGCGCGGCGCCAGGCGCATATTTGCCGGTCAGCACGCCACGCGCGATCGGGCTGTAGGAGGCCACGCCAATGCCATGGTGGCGGCAAGCCGGCAGGATCTCGACCTCCGGCATGCGGTTGAGCAGGTTGTAGTAGGGCTGGCAGACCACCGGCTGAGCGACGCCCAGACGGGCCGCAATATGCACCATTTCCGTGATGCGCCAGCCGCGAAAGTTCGACACGCCCCAGTATCGGATCTTGCCGCTGCGCACCATGTCGCCGAGCGCGCGGATGGCCTCCTCCAGATCCATCCCGTCGTAGTCGCGGTGCAGGTAGCAGATATCGATATGGTCGGTCTGCAGCCGGCGCAAGCTGGCGTCGACCTCGCGCAGCATCCAGCTGCGCGAATAATGCGCCTCGTTCGGGCGCTGCGACATCGGGTTGCCCAGCTTGGTGGCCAGGATCCAGTCATGGCGCTGCTCCCGGATCAGCGCGCCGGTCATTTCCTCCGATGCGCCCTTGGTGTAGACGTCGGCGGTATCGATGAAGTTGACCCCGTTGTCGTGGGCATGGGCGACGATCCGGGCGGCTTCATCGCGTCCGGTCTGGTCACCGAACATCATCGTGCCCAGGCACAGGGCGGACACGCGCAGGTTGCTTCTGCCGAGATTGCGATACAGCATGGTGGCCTTCTTGGGTCGGGTGGTCAGGCCAATCTTAACTAAAACAACGGCAATAACGCCGTTCGGGCCTTGGAACTTGGCGGCCTGCCCCCAAGTCCTAAAATGGTTGCGTCGTATTTCCGGCGCCCGCCTGAACATCCATCCAAGCACCCATGGTCCCACATCTCGTCACTGCCCTGAACGGCCCGATCAATGAACTGGAGCAGCGCGTGCTGGACTCCATGCCGGCCATAGAACGCTGGTTCCGACTGGAGTGGATGGAGCATACGCCGCCGTTCTACTGCTCGGTCGACATCCGCAATGCCGGCTTCAAGCTTGCGCCGGTGGACACCAACCTGTATCCCAGCGGCTGGCAGAACCTCACGCCGGCGATGATGCCGCTGGCCGTGCAGGCGGCGATGGCAGCGATCGAGAAAATCTGCCCTGAGGCGCGCAACCTGCTGATCGTGCCGGAAAACCCGACCAAGAACAGTTTTTACCTGGCCGGCGTGGCCCAGCTGCAACGCATCTTCCACATGGCTGGCATGAACGTGCGTATCGGCTCGATCAATCCCGAGATCACCGAGGTGACGACGATCGACCTGCCCGATGGCGCGCAGATCACGCTCGAGCCGGTGGTGCGCAGCAAGCGCCGGCTCGGTGTCAAGAACTTCGACCCCTGCACCATTTTGCTCAACAACGACCTGAGCGCCGGTGTACCCGGCATCCTCGAAGATATCCATGAACAGTACCTGCTGCCACCGCTGCACGCGGGCTGGTTCACCCGGCGCAAGAGCCGGCACTTCCAGAGTTACGAAGAAGTCTCCAAGCGCCTGGGTAAACTGCTCGGCGTCGATCCGTGGTTGATCAATCCCATGTTCAACAAATGTGGCGAAGTCGATCTGGGCACGGATGCCGGCGTGGAGTGCCTGACAACCCATGTCGACGCGCTGCTGACCAAGATCCGGCGCAAGTACAAGGAATACGGCATCAACGAGAAGCCGTTCGTCGTGGTCAAGGCGGACGACAGCAGCACCGGTTTCGGCGTCATGACGGTGCGCGACGTGAAGGATCTGGCGCGGGTGCGCGCTGATGGCAAGTTGCGCATGTCCGCGCCACTGGAAATCATCGTGCAGGAAGGCGTGCTGACCAATGAGCGGATGAACGATGCCATGGCCGAACCGGTGGTCTACATGGTGGACCGTTACGTGGTCGGTGGTTTCTACCGCGTGCATGCCGGCCGTGCCAGCGACGAAACCTTGAACGCGCCAGGGTCAAGCTATGTTCCACTGGCATTTGCAGAGAGTGCGCACTTACCTCAGCCAGGAGTGCGTCCCGGCGCGAGTGCGCCGAATCGCTTCTACATGTATGGGGTGATCGGTCGGCTGGCCATGTTGTCGGCCAGCTACGAGCTTGAAGCCACCGACCCGGATGCCGAGGTCTACGATTGAAACGGTAGGCCTGATCGATTGCCTCTCACGCTCTGAGCGGCAGGGGCACGGTTCGTTGCTGCACTGCAACATCCGGCATCGATGCCGGTAATTTAGAGTCGGGCGGACGCAGCGCCCTTGCGCCGGCGGGAGGACAATCGCAGGCTTTCCATCCTGCAGATCCGGTTCACCCGCGGGGCCGGACGAACCTGTGTCCGCTTCCAGATCATCCCTCGCCGCCTTGACCGTGGGCGCCATCGGCGTCGTCTACGGCGATATCGGCACCAGCGTGCTGTATGCGATGAAGGAGGTGTTCAACTCCGGGCATGTGCCATTCACGACCGAGAACATCTACGGCATCCTGTCGATCTTCTTCTGGACGCTGACGACGATCGTGTCGGTCAAGTACGTGGTGCTGGTGCTGCGCGCCGACAACAACGGCGAGGGTGGCTTGGTGGCGATGCTGGCGCTGGCCTCGCAGGCGGTCAAGGGCAGCCCGCGCCTGCGCCGCACGCTGCTGACGGTCGGTATCTTCGGTACTGCGCTGTTTTACGGCGATGGCGTCATCACCCCGGCGATCTCGGTGTTGTCGGCGGTCGAGGGGCTTGAAGTGTTGTCGCCCGAGTTCAAGAGTTATGTCGTGCCGCTGACGCTGCTGATCCTGTTTGCGCTGTTTGCGGTGCAAAAGCGCGGCACCGGCGGCATTGGCAAGTTCTTCGGGCCGATCACGCTGGTCTGGTTCGGCGTCATCGCGTTCCTGGGCGTCACCCATATCGCACACGACCCGCAGATCCTGGGCGCGATCAGTCCGCTCTATGCGCTGCGATTCGTGCTGGCCAACCCGCTGGTGACCTTCATCATCCTGGGCGCCGTGGTGCTGTGCGTGACCGGCGCCGAAGCGCTGTACGCCGACCTGGGCCACTTCGGCAAACGACCGATCCGGCTGGCCTGGTTTTCGGTCGTGATGCCAGCGCTGACGCTCAACTACTTCGGCCAGGGCGCGTTGTTGCTGCGCAATCCGGAAGCGGTGAAGAACCCGTTCTACCTGATGGCACCGGAATGGGCGCTGATTCCGCTGGTGGTGCTGGCCACGATGGCCACCGTGATCGCGTCGCAGGCCCTGATCACCGGCGCCTTCAGCGTCACCAAGCAGGTGATCCAACTGGGCTACCTGCCACGGCTGCATATCCAGCACACCAGCGTGCGCGACACCGGCCAGATCTACATGCCGCTGGTCAACTGGGGCCTGTTCGCCATCATCGTGCTGGCAGTGGTGTTGTTCCGCTCCTCGAGCAACCTGGCCTCGGCCTATGGCGTCGCAGTGTGCACCGACATGCTGATCACCACCATCCTGACGTTCTATGTGATCCGTTACAAGTGGAACTATCCGCTGGCGCTGTGCCTGGGGGCCACCGGTGTGTTCTTCCTGGTCGACTTTGCTTTTTTTGCGTCGAACCTGTTGAAGTTGCTGGAGGGCGGCTGGTTCCCGCTGGCCATCGGTGGCGCCGTCTTCACGCTGATGGTCACCTGGAAGCAAGGCCGGCACCTGCTCAACGAGGCGCTGCGAGCCGACGCCATCGACCTCAAGGCTTTCCTCGAAGCGGTGTTCGTCGAGCCTCCGACCCGGGTAACGGGCACCGCGGTTTTCCTGACTGCCGATACCGGTACCGTGCCTAATGCGATGCTGCACAACCTCAAGCACAACAAGGTGCTGCACGAGAACAACCTGTTCGTCACCGTACGCACCCATGAAGTACCCTGGATCGGCATGGACCGGCGTGTCGAGATCGAGTCGCTGGGGCATCACTGCTGGCAAGTGCTGGTTCACTACGGTTTCAAGAACGATCCCGACCTGCCCAAGGCACTGCAGGCGATCCGCGGCCGCGGTTGCGACCTCGATCCGATGACGACCAGCTATTTCCTGTCGCGCGACACAGTGGTGCCGACCATCGGCAGCGGCATGGCGCAATGGCGCGAGAAGCTGTTTGCGCAGATGCACCGCAATGCCGGTGCAGCGGCCGACTTCCTGAGGTTGCCGAACAACGCCGTGGTGGAGCTGGGCTCCAAGATCGAGATATGAGCAGCGGGGCTGGTCCTATCTCGATACGCCGCCAGGGCCGTGTGCTTTCCGCGGCCAGGCGGTGAGAGCCGATCCGCTGGCCAACCGCTGACGGTCGCCGGCGGGAAGACAGGCCACGGCACAATGCCGCATGCGCTTTTTCCACGACCTCAGCCTGTCGGCGTTCACCGCCGGCTTTGTGGCCGTACTGGTGGGTTTCACCAGCTCGGTTGCCATCGTGTTCCAGGCCGCGCTGGCGTTCGGCGCCACGCCCGCGCAGATCGCTTCGTGGATGTGGGCGCTGGGGCTGGGCATGGGCTTGTGTTCAATGCTGCCCTCACTGGCCTGGCGCCAGCCGGTGATGGTTGCCTGGTCCACGCCGGGTGCGGCGGTGCTGGCCACTGCGGGCGCCAGCGGCACGTTCAGCATGCACGATGCGGTGGGGGCCTTCATCGTCTGTGCGGCGCTGGTCACGCTGTTCGGCGCCACCGGCTGGTTCGAGCGGCTGATGCGGCGTATTCCGATGGCCGTCGCATCGGCACTGCTGGCCGGCGTGCTGACGCGTTTCGGTCTGCAGGCCTTCGTCGCCGCGCAGACCGCGCTGGGCCTGGTGTTGCTGATGCTGGTCAGTTACCTGCTCGCGCGGCGCTTTGCGCCGCGGTACGCTGTCGTGTTGACGCTGGTCGCGGGTGTACTGGCGGTCGGCGCGCAGGGGCAGTTCACGCCATCCGGGAGCGCGGCGGGCATCGCCTGGCCGGTGTTCGTGGCGCCCCATTTCAGCTGGGCGGGCGCGATCAGTCTGGCCGTGCCGCTGTTCATCGTCACCATGGCGTCGCAGAACCTGCCTGGCGTGGCCGCGATCGAGGCCGCCGGCTATGGCGGCCCCGGCGGGATTCCGGTGTCCAAGGTCATCACCGTGACCGGCCTCGCCACGCTGGTGCTGGCGCCGTTCGGCGCCTTCGCCTTGAACCTGAGCGCGATCACGGCGGCCATCTGCATGGGCCGCGAAGCGCACGAGGACCCGGCCAAGCGATACACCGCTGCCGTCAGTTGCGGCGCGTTGTATGTGCTGATCGGTATCTTCGGCGCCACGGTCACCGGCGTGTTGACGGCGTTCCCGGCCGAGCTGGTGGCAGCCATCGCCGGGCTGGCCTTGCTGGGCACCATCGGCAACGCCCTGTCATCGGCGCTGCAGGATGAACGCAACCGCGAGGCCGCGTTGATCACCTTCCTGGTCACCCTCAGCGGCGTCACGCTGGCCGGTGTGGGTTCTGCGTTCTGGGGTGTGGCGGCGGGCAGCCTGGCGATGCTGCTGCAGGACCTGCGCAGGCGCGCGGTCTGACGATCGGCCAGCCCGAACGGCGGGCGGGGCGAACTCCCGGGCCCGCCAGGTTGTCTGCCAACTCGTCACAATAACGTCATCGTCATCGTCATCGTCATCGTCATCGTCATCGTCATCGTCATCGCCGACGGGGTCCATAGTCCGCTCGCGCCTGTCTCGCGTCTCTGGTATCCCCGTCTTTTTTTCCGTCCACCCTATGCACATCCTGTTCGTCGCCGACCCCCTGGAAACCTTCAAGGTCTACAAGGACACCAGTTTTTCGATGATGCGCGAGCTGCAAAAACGCGGCCACGCCGTGTCTGCCTGCGAGGTCCGGGACATGTCCTGGGTGCAGGGCGGACCGGTGAGTGCCGGCGTACGCGATATCGTGCTGACCGGCGACCCGCGGCACTGGTTCGACGCCGGCGTCACCGGGCTCGATCGGCGCCCTGCCGCGCTGAAGGATTTCGACGCCGTGGTGATGCGCAAGGACCCGCCGTTCGACTCCGAGTTTTTTTATGCGACGCATTTGCTGGAGCAGGCCGAGCGTGAAGGTGCGCGGGTGTTCAACAAGCCGCGCGCGTTGCGCGACCATCCGGAAAAACTCGCGATCCTGGAGTTCGCGCAGTTCATCGGCCCCACGCTGGTCACGCGCAACGCGCAGGACGTGCGACGTTTCCATGCCGAGCACCGCGACATCATCCTCAAGCCGCTCGACGGCATGGGCGGTACCGGCATCTTTCGGGTGCGCGAGGACGGCATGAACCTGGGCGCAATCATCGAGACGCTGAACCACGACGGCGCGCAGTCGCTGATGGTGCAGAAATACCTTCCCGAGATCGTGCAGGGCGACAAGCGGGTGTTGCTGATCGGCGGCAAGCCGGTGCCGTTCGCGCTGGCGCGTATTCCCCAAGGCAGCGAGGTCCGTGGCAACCTGGCTGTGGGCGGCAAGGGCGTCGCCCAGCCCTTGTCCAGACGCGATCGCGAGATCGGCGAGGCGCTCGGGCCGGTGCTGGCCGCGCGCGGGTTGCTGCTGGTGGGCGTGGACGTGATCGGCGACTACGTGACCGAGATCAACGTCACCAGCCCGACCTGTTTCCAGGAGATACACGACCAGGCTGGCTTTGACGTGCCGGCGATGTTCGTCGATGCGCTGGAGGCGGCACTGGCACAGGCCTGACCGCCGTGGGTTCACCGATCCGGGCCGCACAAGCGCATCGATCGACCCGGCTGCAGGCCGTGGCAAGCGCCGGTCAACCGGCTGCGATGACCCGTGGTGCCCCGCTCGCCGACTGTGGGCATCCCTCGACAAAGGTCACGAACTCACCCGGCTGCAACGCGATCCAGTTCTCATTGGTCGTCAGCGGTTCGGTGACCACGATCGCCAGCCGGTCTTCGGGGCAGTTGTGCTGCGACAGGTCCATCTTGATGTCGTCGTCGCGCAGGTGCACTTCGGTGAACGGGTGCTGGCGCACCAGGTAGTGCAGCTGGGTGCTGGCATGCACCCACAGCGCCTGCCCGTTGCTGAGCAGGAAGTTGAAGGTGCCGTGCGCGGCGATTTGCGGTACCAGTTCCTGCAGCGTCAGGCTCAGCTCGGCCACGCTGGGCACGCCGGCATGCGACTTGACGATCTCCTGCATCAGCCAGCAGAACGCCAGTTCGCTGTCGGTGTCGCCCACCGGGCGGAAGTTGCCGTGCAGCGCAGGCGCGTAATCCTTGAGGTCGCCGTTGTGCGCGAACACCCAGTAACGACCCCACAACTCGCGCACGAACGGGTGTGCGTTCTCCAGCGTGATCGCACCCATCGTGGCTTTGCGCACATGCGCGATCACGTTGTGGCTCTTGATCGGGAAGCTGCGCAGCATATGCGCCAACGGCGAGGTGGCGGCGCTTTCCTTGTCGACGAAGTGCCGGATGCCCCGTCCGGGTTTCTCGCCTTCGCTCTCGAAGAAGGCGATACCCCAGCCGTCGGCGTGGTGGTCGGTGGCGCCTCCGCGCCGGGCGAAGCCGCTGAAACTCAGCGTCAGGCTGGCGGGCAGCCGGCTATTCATTCCCAGTAACTGGCACATGTGGCAATCGTTTTCCGGGCATTGGGGCAAACATTCACCCATCACGGCCCGCGAAGCAGTTTAGCGGCGCTGTCCCATTTCGGCTGGCACTATTGCCCGGTTTGTGGTCGCGGCGCTGCGCCGCCGGCCGGTGCGCGCAGCTGCCAGGCCGCCAGCAGTGCCAGCACGCACAAGGCGGCCAGCATCAGGAAAGCCTCGTTGAACGCGGCCAGCCGCGCCGGGCTGCTGGCCACGCGGGTCAGGTCATCGCCGTGTGCGGCCAATCGCCACTCCAGCATGATGCCGCACAGGCTGACGCCCGCCGATCCGCCGAGCATGCGCACGAAATTGATGGCGCTGGCGCCCTGGGCGATCATCTCCTGGTCCAGTCCGCGCATTGCACCCAGGTTCAGCGACGGCAGGATGAAACCCAGGCCGATGCGCCCCAATACGGTGAAGCCGACCACGTACCAGATCGGCGTGTCCAGTGTCACCACCAGGATCAGTCCGAACGACAGCGCCAGCAACGCCAGGCCCAGGCTGACCAGAATATGGGTGGAATACGAGTCGGCCAACCGGCCCGCCAGCGCGATGGTCAACGCCAGCGCTGCGCCCGATGGCAGCAGGATACCGCCCACGTAGGACGGCGACAGTTGCAGCCCGAGTTGCAGGTAGACCGGCAGCAGGTAGGTCGACCCGAACAAGGCCATGCCGTAGATGAAGGCAACGATGCTGCCCATGGCGAAACGGCGATCCGCAAACAAGGCCTGGTTCACCAGCGGTGAGCCGTGTCCGCCGCGCGCCATCGACCGGCTCAGGCTGCGCTGGCGCGCCACGAACCAGACGATGATGACCAGCGCTGCGAACAGCAGGGCGTAGGTCTGCGGGCCCAGGCCCTGATGCAGTTGCACCAGGCCATTGAGCAGGCACAAGGTGCCGGCGCCGGCCAGCAGCAGGCTCGGCCAGTCCATCGCGGCCGCGCTGCGACTGGCGGCGCCGCCGCCTGGCGCCGAGGTCGGTACGTAACGTGCGGACATCCACAACGAGGCCAGGCAGAACGGCACGACCATGAAGAAGATCGAGCGCCAGCCGAACCAGTCCACCAGTACGCCGCCCAGGCTCGGACCCAGCGCCGGCGCCAGCACCACGCCGGTGCCGAAGATGCCCATGGCCCGGCCTTGCTCGTGCGGACCAAACGCCCGCATGATGACGATGGCGGGAATCGGCTGTACCACACCGGCCGCCAGGCCCTCGGCCACACGCGCTGCCAGCACCAACGGGAAATCGTTGGCGAATCCGCCGGCCACGCCGCCGGCCAGCAGCAGCCACATGGTTCCGGCGTAGGTGCGGCGGTAACCGAAACGGCCCAGCATCCAGGGCGTGGTCAGCATGGCCACCGTCATGGCCATCATGAAACCCGAGGCGACCCATTGCGCGCGGTCCTGCCCGATCGCAAAGTGCGCGCTCAGGTCGGGCACCGCGACATTGATGATGGTCGACGACATGATCGCTGCGATCGAGCCGGTCATGACTGCGAACAGCAGCAACCAGCGGTACCGCTCGCCGTAATGCGCCTGCATTTCCGGCAGGGTGCTGGCGCGTTTCATCGGTTCAGTGTCACGAAGCGCGCCACGATCCGCGCCATGCCGCGTCGACACCGGGCGCAGTTGCCTGGCCGTGTGCTGGTTGCGCGTGGTGGGTCAGCTGCGCGGCTCAGACCACAACGTCCCGCCAGTGGCCCAGTTCTCGCGCTTGACGTCGGTGATCAGGATGTCGACCGATTCCGGCGAGCCGCCCAGCACCTCGACCGAGACGCGGGTGATCTCCTGCACCAGCTTCTTCTTCTGCTCGACGGTACGGCCTTCCATCATTTCGATGTGGTAAGTGGGCATGGTCTCTCCAAAGAGTTGGGCAAAGTCAATTGGTGCCTTGGGCGATTCCCGGCGCATGACGTTGGCGAATCGGCTCGGGCGCTGGTGTCGTTGATGCTTGTCAACAGCCGCATTCTCGCGGATTCGTCTGGCAATGGCGCACGCGCGCAAAGTTCCACGCAGACGCATGCGCCACGATCACGACAAGGGAATGTCGCGATGCAGTATGGCTTCGATCTGCTGAGTCGTGTCCATCACCATCGCAAGCAAGGTTGACTCCACTGCTTGCGGGGAATACCGATCGAAGCCCAGG
>JBBRVD010000113.1:0-12348 GCA_038247175.1 Burkholderiales bacterium
GTTGACCGTGATCGGGCCCAGGCCGGCGGCGCGCGCCGCGTCGCTGCCGGCGAGCACCTCGGCCACCGGAAAGTCGACGTCGTTCATGCTGCGGAACACGGTGTCGTCCAGGCCGTCCAGGCTGACGGTCACGCGACGCAGCCCGGCCTCGCGCAGCTGCACCGCCTTGCGCGCCAACAGCGACCCGTTGGTGGTCAGCGTGATGTCGAGCGGCTGGCCATCCCGGGTGCGCAGACTGGCGAGCTGCTCGACCAGGCGTTCGATGTTCTTGCGCAGCAGCGGCTCCCCGCCAGTGAGTCGCAGTTTGCGCACGCCATGGCCGACGAACAACCGTGCCAAGCGGGTGATTTCCTCGAAGTCGAGCAAGGCAGCTTGCGGCAGGTAGGTGTGGTGCTTGTCGTACACCTCCTTGGGCATGCAGTAGCTGCAGCGAAAGTTGCAGCGGTCGGTCACACTGATGCGCAGATCGCGCAGCGGCCGATGCAGGGTGTCCTCGAGCCGGCCGTCGGCCAATATGGGCGATCCGTCCAGCGGTGGCAGCCGTGCCGCCTGCCGGTGGTCTACCAGGGGAATCACACGTTCAACCATGGGTCGATTCTGCCGCAGCGGCATACCGGAGCCGCCACGGTGCGCGGGTGTCCCTGATCGGGGCGCTGTCAAACACAACGCGCACCGTCGACCTCGATGCAGACGCCGCTGATGAAGGCGGCCTCGTCGCTGACCAGGTACAGGGCGGCGTTGGCAACATCCATCGCGGTGGAAAAGCGGCCCAGCGGGATCGTGGCCAGAAACCTGGCGCGCCGTACATCGTCCAGCGGACCACCGGCGAATTCGGCCGACAGGCCGGTATCCGGGTTGAATACCGGGTTGATGCAATTGACCCGGATGTTGTCCGGACCGAGTTCGGCTGCCAGCGACTTGGACAAGGTGATCGCCGCCCCTTTGGATGCGTTGTACCAGGTCAGGCCGGGGCGCGGACGCAGGCCGGCCGTTGACGCGATGGTGACGAAACTGCCGCCGCCCTGGGCACGAAACACCGGCGTGGCGTGGATCGTCGACAGGTACAGGCTCTTGACGTTGACCGCGAAACACCGGTCGAACTCTTCCTCGCTCACCTCCAGGGCGGGCCGGTTACGGTGCGTCCAGCCGGCGTTGTTGACCATTGCGTCCAGCCGGCCATAGGCCTTGACCGCGCCGTCGACCAGCGCCTTCATGTCTTGTGTGCGGGTCACGTCGCCGGCGATGAAGCTGGCGCTGCCGCCATCGGCCTGTATGCCGGCCACGATCGTCTCGCCAGCCGTGGCGTTGATGTCATTGACGATGACCCTGGCTCCTTCGCTGGCCATCCGCTGCGCAATGCCGGCTCCGATGCCGCCACCGGCCCCGGTGACGATGACGACCTTGTCCTTGACTCGCATGAAACTGTCCTTGTGTGTGGTGATGAATCGGTGTCGGAATCGGCGCGGGCCTTCAGCCGTGGCGCACCGCCACCGTCTTGAGCGTGGTGAAGCCCAGCAGCGCCTCGAAACCCTTCTCCCGGCCGTAACCGGAGGACTTGACGCCGCCGAACGGCAACTCGACGCCGCCGCCGGCGCCGTAGTTGTTGATGAATACCTGGCCGCTGCGGACCCGTCGCGCCATGCGGAACTGGCGTGCGCCGTCGCGTGTCCAGACACCGGCGACCAGGCCGAACTGCGTTGCATTGGCCAGCTCGACCGCATGGTCCTCGTCCCGAAATGCCATCGCGGCCAGCACCGGGCCGAACACCTCTTCCTGTGCCAGCCGGTGCGATACCGGCACGTCGCGCAGCAGCACCGGTGCATGGTAGAAACCGGTGGCCGGGGCTTCGGCGGCCACCTGGCCCTGGGCGACCGTGGCGATTCCGTCCCGGGCGGCCTGTGCGAGGAACTCGCCGACACGCACCAACTGGCTTTTCCGGATCAGCGGTCCCAGGTCCAGGTCCAGCGCGGCCGGGCCGGTGCGCAGTGCGCAGAACCCACGGCCCAGGAGCTCCAGCAGTGGCTCATAGATGGATTGTTCAACCAGCAGGCGCGAACCGGCGGAGCAGGTCTGGCCGGCGTTCTGCACGATGGCATTGATGACGGTGGGCAACACGGCGTCGAGGTCGGCGTCGGCGAACACGATCTGCGGGCTCTTGCCGCCGAGCTCCAGCGTGACCGGGCAGTGGCGCTCGGCGGCGACCTGCTGGATCAGCGTTCCGACTTTCGGGCTGCCGGTGAAACTGATGTGGTCGATGCCGGCGTGGCGCGCCAGCGCGTCGCCAACCTCGTGACCGTATCCCGTCACGATGTTGATGGTGCCGGGCGGAAAGCCGGCCTCGGCCGCCAGTTGCGCGACACGGATCAGCGACAGGCAGGCGTCTTCGGCCGGCTTGACGACGCAGGTGTTGCCCGCGGCCAGCGCACCACCCACGCTGCGCCCGAAGATTTGCATCGGGTAGTTCCATGGAATGATGTGGCCGGTGACGCCATGCGGTTCGCGCCAGGTGAAAACGCTGTAGCCTTCGAGGTAGGGCAGGGTATCGCCGTGCAGCTTGTCGCAGGCGCCAGCATAAAACTCGAAATACCGCACCAGCGCGGCGGCGTCGGCGCGCGCCTGCTTGACCGGCTTGCCGCAGTCGCGCTGCTCGAGCAGCGCCAGTTCGTCGGCATGGGCCGCGACCTGCTGGGACAAGCGCGTCAGCATGCGGCCACGTTCGGCTGCCGTCAATTTGCCCCAGCCGGCGTCGGCGCTGGCGCGCGCCGCCTGCACCGCGGCGTCGATGTCGCTGGCGTCGCTGCGCTGCAGTTCGTCGAAGATCAGACCGTCGGACGGGTCCAGTACCGGGATGGTGCGTCCGCTGGCGCTGGCGACGGATCGGTTGGCGATGAAATTGCGTTGCATGGTGACGGTCGGGGTCGGGTTTCGGGCTGTGCTCGGGGTCGTTGTCCAGGCGCGATCGGAGGTCTTCGCGGTCGGGTACGACGTGGCGATCATCGAGTTTAAGCCACCCACCGACGGCGTTGCCGCGAACGCGCGGCGTCATGACTTGGAACCCGACAACCGGCGCCGTCCTGCATGACCGCAGGTGGCGGTGAGGCTGCCGCTGCTCAGCGCGCGATGGACCCCATGCGATCGTTTATCGCACCAGGATCTCGACGCGCCGGTTGCGCGCTTCCGCCACGCCGTCGCGCGTCGGCACCAGCAGTTCGCGTCGCCCACGGCCCACCGTCTCGATACGTGTGGGGTCTACGCCTTTCTCGATCAACCGCGCCCGCACGATGCGTGCGCGCTGCATGGAAATCTGGTCGTTGATGGCGGCAGTGCCAACCGTATCCGTATGCCCGACGATGCGGATCTCCGGCGCGGGAAAGCGGCCAATTTCTGCCAGTATCTCGTTGATCTGTTGCGCCGAGTCGGCCGTCAAGCGGTCACCACCGGTCTCGAAATAGACCAGGTAAGTCCGGCGTTCGGCTGGCATCTGGTCGTACAGGACCTTGAAGCGCGCCCGCACCTCCGCGGGGTCAGCCACCGAGGTCTGCACCCCGTTCGCACCGACACTTGCCATCGCATAAGGCCGCGACAGTATGGCTTCCTCTCCGGTCGGCGAGCGCACCACCAGCGCACTGGAGCTGCCGTCTGCCTGCGGCAGCAAGACGACGCGGTCCGGTGTTCTCAATGCAGGCGCCACGGGAGGGGGCGCCTGGCAGGCGGCCAAAGCACCGGCCAGGGTCGCGAGAAGCAGCGCGCAGCGAAAGCGTTCAGGGGCCATCGCCGACCTCGACGATGAAATCCGTGCCCCGAATCCCGACGGTGGTCGTGGCGGTGCTGACGCGAATCGCTTCCCGACGGTGGCGCCCGACCAGACCGGTGATATAACGCATGGCCCCGTTGAGGATCGAGGTGTCCACATTGCCTTCCTGGGTTTGTGGGTCGAACTTGAATTGATTGAGGACCAGAATGGCGCCGGATCCCAGGCTGATGCGCGTATCGTCGCGCAACGTGATACCGGCGGCACCTCCTGCCGGCACGACAACGCGGTCCTTCTCCAGCAACCGATCTCCGACACGAAGCGGCATGGAAGCACCGTCGCGCTCGACGCGCACCGCGCCTTGAACGAGTTTGGCGGTCCCGCTTTCGTCGGCCCAGACCGGTAGGCTCGAACCGGCACCGCTCATCAGCGCGATGGTGAAGATGGTGTTGCACAAACGGGCCATGGATCTTGCCGCTCTGTCGGAGGCGGTTGGTGGGAACTATCGAGCGCGTGGGCCGCAGATTTTTCGGAGAAAACGGGTGCGTGCCGAGCCTGGCGCCCGGCCTGCAGGCCCGCAGCGCCAGGCGTGGCGGGGTCAGTTCTTCGCGGGCAAAGCAGCGGTTGCGGCCAGCGCAACCGTCGCGGTCGGGGCCGACACGGTGGCCGGCGTGTCGATCGCACCGGTCTTGGCAGCTGGCCCATGGAACTGCATCACCAGCGGCACGATCAAGAGCGCGACGATGTTGATGATCTTGATCAAGGGGTTGATGGCCGGGCCGGCGGTGTCTTTGTACGGGTCGCCGACCGTGTCGCCGGTGACCGCGGCCTTGTGCGTCTCGGAGCCCTTGCCGCCGTGATTGCCGTCCTCGATGTATTTCTTGGCGTTGTCCCAGGCACCGCCACCGGTACACATCGAGATGGCCACGAACAGTCCGGTCACGATGGTGCCCATCAGCAAGCCACCCAGGGCGGCCGGGCCGAGCAGCAGGCCGACCACCACCGGCACCACGACCGGCAGCAGGGAGGGGATCATCATTTCCTTGATGGCCGCCGTGGTCAGCAAGTCGACTGCCTTGCCGTATTCCGGCTTGGCGCTGCCGTCCATGATGCCCTTGATCTCGCGGAACTGGCGCCGCACCTCGACCACGACCGCGCCCGCGGCGCGGCCGACCGCCTCCATCGCCATCGCGCCGAACAGGTAGGGAATCAGGCCACCGATGAACAGGCCGATGATGACCATCGGATCGCTCAGGTCGAACTTGATCACGCTGCCGTAAGACTCCAGCTTGTGCGTGTAGTCGGCAAACAGCACCAGCGCGGCCAGGCCGGCCGAGCCGATCGCGTAACCCTTGGTCACCGCCTTGGTGGTGTTGCCCACCGCATCCAGCGGGTCGGTGATCTCACGCACGCTGGCGGGCATCTCTGCCATCTCGGCGATGCCGCCAGCGTTGTCGGTGATCGGGCCGTAGGCGTCGAGCGCCACGACGATACCGGCCATGCTGAGCATCGAGGTGGCGGCCACGGCGATGCCGTACAGGCCGGCTATGGTGTAGGAAACCCAGATCGCGGCACATACGAAGATCACCGGCCAGGCGGTGGAGCGCATCGACACGCCCAGGCCGGCGATGATGTTGGTGCCGTGACCGGTGGTCGAGGCCTGCGCAATGTGGCGGACCGGCGCATATTGGGTGCCGGTGTAGTACTCGGTGATCCAGACCAGCATGCCGGTCAGAACCAGGCCGACGACACAGGAGCCGAACAGCGCCATCTGGGTTCCGCTGGCCTTGATCGCGTTATCGGGAATCAGCCAGATGGTGACGAAGTAGAAGGCAATCAGCGACAGGCCGCCGGCCACCGCCAGGCCTTTGTACAGGGCCGGCATCACGTTCGTCATTCCGGGCGAGGCCCTGACAAAGAAGCACCCGATGATGGAGGCGATGATCGACACCGCGCCCAGCGCCAGCGGATACACCACCGCCGCGGTACCGGCGTTGGTGATCAGCAAGGCGCCCAGCACCATCGTGGCGATCAGCGTCACGGCGTAGGTCTCGAACAGGTCAGCCGCCATGCCGGCGCAATCGCCAACGTTGTCACCGACGTTGTCGGCGATCACCGCCGGGTTGCGCGGGTCGTCTTCCGGAATGCCGGCCTCGATCTTGCCCACCAGGTCAGCGCCGACGTCAGCGCCCTTGGTGAAGATGCCGCCACCGAGCCGGGCGAAGATGGAGATCAGCGAGGAGCCGAAGGCGAAACCGATCAGTGGGTTCAGCAGCTTGGCGTCGGGCGTTTGGTTGCCGTTGCCGACCAGGAACCAGTAGAACGCGGTGACGCCGAGCAGGCCCAGACCGACCACCAGCATGCCGGTGATCGCGCCGCCGCGGAAAGCGACGTCCAGCGCCGGTCCGATGCCGCGGGTCGCGGCCTGCGCGGTACGCACGTTGGCGCGCACCGAGACGTTCATGCCGATGAAGCCGCAGGCGCCGGAGAGTACCGCGCCAATGACGAATCCGACTGCCGATGCAACGTCGAGAAAAACGCCGATCAGGATGGCGAGCACGACGCCCACGATGGAAATGGTCTTGTATTGCCGCGCCAGATAGGCTGCCGCGCCGGTCTGGATGGCCGCCGCGATCTCCTGCATGCGCGCATTGCCTGCGTCCTGGGAAAGAATCCAGCTGCGGGCCCAGAACCCGTAAGCCACGGCCACCAAACCACAGATGAGCGCCAATATCAGCACCGAGTTACCCGTCATAGTCGTACCTCCTCCTAATCAATCGGAGACAAGCCGCGGTACATCGCAGCTGCCACTTGCCCCGCTTCAGTCCTAAGACCTGGGTTTTGCTTTACGGGCACAACGCCTGCCGTGCCCGGCTGCGTTGCTTCCTCGTAAGTCCCAACAGGAGACGATTGGCCAACGCACGGACTGTAACTGAAATTAACACCGCTTTTGGGCTGCAAGATGGGCGTCAGTAAAATCGGCGCTAATCGCAGGGGGCTGCTCTGCTGCGGCAACCACCGTACCTGCCGGCTGTGCCCGTACCGATGCCCTGCGACACCCAGCACAAGACACCAACGGAGTATTTTTCATGTCCCTGGACAACGTCAGCCCTGGCATCGGCGTGCCCGATTCCTTCAATGTGATCATCGAGATTCCGATGAATGCCGATCCGGTCAAGTACGAGGTGGACAAGGCCACTGGAGCGATTTTCGTCGACCGCTTCATGAGCACCTCGATGCACTATCCGACCAACTACGGGTATGTGCCCAAGACCATCAGCGGCGATGGCGACCCGGTCGATGTGCTGGTGATCACGCCGGTGCCGTTGATTCCGGGCGTGGTCGTGACGTGCCGGCCGATCGGAATCCTGAAGATGCAGGACGAGGCCGGCGACGACGGCAAGGTGCTCGCGGTGCCGATCGACAAGATCCTGTCCATCTACACCCAGTGGCAAAAGCCGGAAGATCTCAACCCGATGCGGCTCAAGACCATCGCCCATTTCTTCGAGCACTACAAGGATCTCGAGGTTGGCAAATGGGTCAAGATCCTGGGCTGGGAAGGTCCGGATTCGGCGCGCAAGGAAATCATGGACGGCATCGCCAGTTACGAGCGCTCGATGCTGGCTTGACGAGATCGGCGCCGCATGCGGCCGGTCGCCGGTGCGTCATCGGTGCGGGTCGGGAAAGATGAGGCGCTGCAGGCCGCTGCCGCGTACGAAGGCGGTCCACTGGCCCTGCGGTTGCGCCAGCCGGTCGGCCAGCGCCCACCAGGTGCCCGGGTTGAGGCCGAGCCCCACATGGCTGGCCACGACCTCGATGTTCTCGGTATGCGGATTGCGCGGACAGCGTTGTTGCACGCTGGCCCTCCAGGCCACCACCCCGTCGGTGCGCGAATAGATTGAACTGGTGGGCATGGACGGTGCCTGAGGCAGGTCATACTGGGCCGTCTCGCGTTCGATGTCGCGCCCGCTGGCCAACGCATACAGGCGCCAGGCGTTGGTGCTGGTGTGTCGGCCGGCAAACGGCGTCCCCAGGGTGATCACGCTGCGCACCAGGTCCGGCATCTGCTTGGCCAGCTCACGCGCATAGATACCGCCCAGGCTCCAGCCGATCAGGCTGGCCCTGCGGCCGGTGCTGGCCACCGTTTCCTCGAGTTGTTCCCGGGCTGTGCGCAGCACGCCGGCGCGCGGCCCGAAATTGAATCCCTGCTTCCAGCCCGACGGCTGGTAACCCAGGTGACGCAGGTAACTGCGCAGCGGCACGGTCGATGTGTCGCTGGCCGACAGGCCGGGAAAGACGATGACCGGATGGCCGTCACCCCGCACGGCGCGCCGCAGCACGAACCAGGCCGGAAGCAGCGCGCCGAACTCCCACGGCGCGCGCATCTCCAGGGCCATCAGCAGGGCGTTCGGTGGCGGATGGTGGCTGCGGGATTCAGGGTCGGTCATCGGAGCGGCTGCAGGGGCGTGCAGGCAGGGTTCCAGGGTGGTGGGGCTACGGCGGCGCTCGCCGTCATGGATGCCTGACCCTGGCCGCATGGGTCCCTGCATTTTAGGCCGGCGCGATGGCATTCCGGGAGTCTGGTCGTAGCCCGGTCCTGGATCTGCTGATGTCAGAGCCCCGGGCGCGACGCCGGGTAGGATACGGCTTCGCATACTGCCTGCGCTGACATATCCACATCCCATCGGAGTCCCACCATGACGCTCAAACTGTGCGGCTTTTCGGCCAGCAACTACTACAACCAGATCAAGCTCCAGCTGCTGGAAAAGCAGATCTCTTTCGACGAGGAACTGGTCAAGACCGGCAGCAAGGACGCCAGCGTGCTCGACCGCTCGCCGATGGGCAAGGTGCCGTTTCTCGATACCGGCTTCGGCTGCATATCCGAGTCCATGGCCTGTGCGGAGTTCATCGAGGCGCAGTATCCGCAACACGCCCTGTTGCCCGACGATCCGTTCGCGGCAGCCAAGGTGCGCGAACTGGTGGTCTACATCGAGCTGCACCTGGAACTGGCCGCGCGTGATTTGTATCCACAGGCCTATTTTGGCGGCAAGGTGTCCGACGAGACGAAGGAGCGTGCGCGCCAGCGGCTGACCCGCGGGGCTGCGGCTTTTGCCCGGATCGCGATGTTCAAGCCGTATGTCGCCGGTGACCAGTTCACGCTGGCCGACTGCGCGGCCATCGTACACCTGCCGGTCGTCGCCGGTGCGGCCAGGATCATCTATGGCGAAGACCTGCTGGCTGCGTTGCCGGTGAAGGACTACCTCAAGGCCATGGGCGAGCGTGCGGCGGTAGCCAAGGTCAATGCTGAGCGCAAGATCGACACCCAGCGCATGCTGGCCGAGGCTGCGGCCCAACGCTGAATCGGCTCATGTCTGCCCGGCCTTGAACGGGCTGTGTTGTTCGAGTTCGCCCATGTAGTTGCGGATACCAACGCGTTCGCGCTGCAGGAAATCGTCCACCGCCTCGGCGAACGCCGGATGCGCCAGCCAGTGTGCGCTGGTCGTTTGCACCGGTAGCAGCGCGCGCGCCATCTTGTGCTCGCCCTGAGCCCCGCCTTCGAAGCGGCGCATGCCGTGGGCGATACACCACTGCAGTGGCGCGTAGTAACAGGCCTCGAAGTGCAGGCAGTCGACCCGCTCCAGGGCTCCCCAGTAGCGGCCATAGGCAATGCCCGGTGCGCCGCCCGCGCCACCGGACAACCCGATCAGGCTGGCGGCGATCGGCTTTTCGCCGCGCTCGGCAACAAACAGCAGCCAGTTCTCCGGCATGTCCCGCGCCATGCGGTGAAAGAAGTCGCGCGTGAGGTAAGGCGCGTTGCCGTGTTCGTGGTAGGTGCGTTCGTAACAGCGATAAAAGAAGTCCCAGTCCGCGGGCGTGATGTCCGCGCCCCGTGACCAGCGCAGCACCACGCCGGATTGCGCGACCTTGCGGCGCTCCTGGCGGATCTTCTTGCGTTTGTCCTGGTTGAGGGAGGCCAGGAAGTCCTCGAAATCGCGATATCCCTGCGGCGGGTTCGACCAATGGAACTGCACGTTGTGGCGCAGCATCAGGCCTGCGTCGCGGCAGGCCAGGGTGTCGGCATCGCTGGTGAACAGCAAGTGCAGCGACGACAGTCCCGCTTGTTCACACCATCCCACCAGCCCTTTGGCCAGGGCCAGGCGCGCCTGGGCGTCGCGCGCGAGCAAGCGGGCACCGGGCACTGGAGTGAACGGCGGTGCCACCAGCGCCTTGGGGTAGTAACCGACGCCGTGTTGCCGGTAGGCATGGGCCCAGGCATGGTCGAATACATACTCTCCATAGGAATGGGTCTTGAGGTACATCGCGCAGACCGCGTGCAGTTCACGCGGCCCCTGTGCTGGCTGCCGCCACAAGGTCGGGAACCGTGGCGTCCAGCCGGTCTCGGCAGTAGCGCTGCCGCTTTCGTGCAGGGCGGCCAGGTATTCGTGGCGCATGAACGGAGTCGCCGTATCCTGCTGCGCCGCCAACAGCGTGTTCCAGTCGTTGCAATCGACCTCCAGCGGCGAATTCCGGACCTCGATGACATAATCTTCAAGACTCACGCCTGCCCCCTTCTGATCGCGTGCCCAGGCAGACCGCGCCGGTTCTCGGTTCGCGCCGCACGGGTCCATCTCTAACCGCTGTTTGTGTTTCCATGACCCTCAAGATCTGTGTGGCCCAACTGGACTTTGTCGTTGGCGACCTGACCGGCAATGCGCAAAAAATCATCCATGCAGCCCAGCTGGCCTATCGCGACGGCGCCAGGTTATTGCTGACCCCCGAGTTGTCGATCTGCGGTTATGCGGCCGAGGACCTGTTCCTGCGGCCGGTGTTCATCCATGCCTGCGATGATGCCGTCAAATCGGTCGCGCACGCGCTCGCGGGGTTAAAAGACATGACGGTGGTCGTCGGTCATCCGGTCGGCGGCGGCACTCGGACCCGGTCAGTGTCGATGCAGCAGCGCCACAACGCTGCCAGCGTGCTGCGCGAAGGCCATATCGTGCACACCTACGCCAAGCGCGAGTTGCCCAATTACCAGGTATTCGATGAGCGGCGCTATTTCACACCTGGCGATGGCGTGTGCGTGTTCGAGGCGGGCGGGGGTGAGAATCGGCCGCGCATCGGTCTGCTGATCTGCGAGGACGCCTGGTACGAAGAACCGGCCCGGCTGGCCCGGCAGGCTGGGGCGCAGATGCTGGTGGTGCTCAACGCCTCGCCATTTCACGTTGGCAAGGGCTACGAGCGCGAGCAGATCATGCGCGAACGGGTGCTGGCCTGTGGATTGCCATTGGTGTACGCGCACCTGGTTGGTGGCCAGGACGAGATGGTGTTCGAGGGTCATTCCTTTGCCCTTGCGGCCGACGGCGCGCTGGTTGCGCGGGCGCTGAGTTTTCGCGAGCAGTTGTTCGATGTCCAGGTGCACCAGCGCTCTGGCATGCTGCAATTGTCTGGCGATGTGGCGCCGGTACGCGAGGCTGATGCCGACCTGTGGGACGCGCTGGTGCTGGGCGTGCGCGACTACATCGGCAAGAACGGATTTCCCGGTGCCATCCTCGGTTTGTCGGGCGGCATCGATTCGGCGCTGGTACTGGCCATCGCGGTCGATGCGCTGGGCGCCGACCGGGTACGCACGGTGATGATGCCATCGCCCTATACCGCTGACATCAGCTGGATCGACGCGCGCGACATGGCCGGTCGGCTGGGTGTGCGGTATGACGAAATCTCCATCGTGCCCCAGTTCGAAGCGTTCAAGCGCGCGCTGGCAGTCGAATTCGCCGGGCTGGCCGAAGACACGACCGAGGAGAACATTCAGGCCCGTATCCGGGGTACGCTGCTGATGGCCTTGTCCAACAAGTTCGGCCCCATCGTGCTCACGACTGGCAACAAGAGCGAGCTGGCGACCGGTTATTGCACGCTGTATGGCGACATGGCCGGAGGTTTCGCGGTCATCAAGGACCTGGCCAAGACCACGGTCTACCGGCTGGCGCACTGGCGCAACCGGCATGACCCCTACGGCACGGGCGTGGCACCGATCCCCGAGCGCATCATCACCCGGCCCCCCAGTGCCGAATTGCGTCCGGACCAGACCGACCAGGACAGCCTGCCCCCTTACGAGGTGCTTGACACGATCATCGAGCGCTACATGGAAAACGACGAGTCGATCGAATCCATCGTCGCCAGCGGCATTGCCGCGGCGGACGTCGAGCGCGTGACCCGGCTGATCAAGATCAACGAATACAAGCGCCGGCAGGCACCGATCGGCATCCGGGTGACCCATCGCAGTTTCGGCAAGGACTGGCGCTACCCGATCACGAACAAGTTCAGGCAGTGATCGCCGCTGCGGCAACCGTGGTTGGTGGTGTGCCGCGCAAATGGCGCTATCCTAGGGGGCCGCAACCCGGTGTCGGTTCGCGGCGCCTTGCGGGCCTATCGGCGCCGTTTTCCGGTGTGCATTTTGAAAGCCAGACTCGCCATGAAACAGATCACCGCCATCATCAAACCGTTCAAGCTCGAGGAAGTGCGCGAGGCGCTGGCCGAGTGTGGGGTCACCGGCCTGACGGTGAGCGAGGTCAAGGGGTTTGGCCGTCAGAAGGGGCATA